>JBJMJE010000372.1:0-8346 GCA_045806505.1 Gaiellaceae bacterium | reverse complement strand
TTGCCGATGTTGGCGCGGATCATGTTGAGGACGTTCGCGGCCTTGGCGTTGTTGATCGTCGCCTTGCCGCCGTCGATGAAGTGGCCGCCGCCCGAAGACGCGATCCACTCGAGTGCATTGCACGTGAGGCCTTCGTACGCGTTGCCCTGGAACACGAACCCGCTGAAGTCGGGGTTCGTCGCCTTCTCGCCGTTCTGGATCTTCGCCGCCATCTGGAACAGCTGCGTCCACGACGCCGGCGGCCTCTTGTAGCCGTACTTCTTGAGGAGGTCGGTCCGGTAATAGAGCATCCCGAAGTCGCCGAACCACGGCATCGCGACGAGCTTGCCGCCGATCGTGTTGTTCTGGATGATCCCCTGCGAGTGCTGCTTCGCCTGTCCGCCGAGCTTCGGCTTGAGGTCGACGAGGAACGGCGCGAATGCCCCCGGCCAGACCACGTCGATCATCGCGACGTCGATCGAAGACGAGTGCGTCGAGAACGCCCTCGCGAGTTGCGAGTACGAAGCGTCGGAAGCCGCCGGATGCGGCACGACCTTCACCTTGATTCCGGTCTGCTGCGAGAACTTCTTCGCAAGCGCCGTGTCGCGTTGATGTCCGCCGCCGACCGAGTCGCCGACGAACGTGATCGTCTGCCCGCCGTACTTCGACTTGATCGAGGCCGCATTGGGGACGGACGGCGGCGCCGTCGCGGCGGCGCTACTCGCCTTCGCCTTGCCCCCGGAACTACTCGTCGCCGCGGCGGCGACGCTCATCGAGACGAGCAGAACGACAAAAGCCAGTCCTGCCACGACAACCCTTGCGCGGTGTTTCACAAGCTTGTCCTTTCTCTGAAGTCCATGGCTACGACGGCGACGTCGGAACGTGCGCTGCTCAATTCAAAGAACGCGACCGCGGACATTGCGCCTCCTTAGCCCTCCGTCCGGAATCCTCGCGAAAGTCACCACGCGGCGCAACTCGGCACCTCCCCGATCGGGGGGTGCGGCCGAGCGGAATCAGGGCTACGATCGCGCGCAATTCGAGGAATCCTGCGGTTCGCTGCCGGACCCTGCCAAAAGCTCATCTAGTCGTCCGAGGGAGACACATGAGAAGAGGAGTCGTCAAGGCGTCGCTCGCGCTGGGTGCGATCGCCGCGCTGGGGGCGGGTCTGGCCCTCACGGGAGCTGGAGCGGCGCCGCCGAGCGGCCCGCAAGGCCCGAGCGTTACGCCTCTACCGCACGTCACGCCCGCCGTGTTCCGCGGCAGCGTGCGCGATTTGCCGCAGATCGGGTTGACGAAGCAGGAGCGCCCCAAGCCGCGCGCGTGGGAGCGCAACGACCTGGTGCCCGTCTCGCCGAAGAACGCACTGCCCGGCGCCGTGGAGCCTCAAGCCGCCGTCACGGCGGTGAGTGCGCCGGTCGCCGCACCGACATCGAGCTTCGCCGGCCTCGACTCTGCGAACTGGGGCGCGGGCTGGCCGCCCGACACGAACGGTGACGTCGGCCCTGCGCACTTCATCCAGGCCGTCAACACGTCGATCGGCATCTTCCGCAAGAGCGACGGTGCGCGGCTCGCCGCGTTCACGTTCGACTCGCTCTGGTCGGGCGCGCACACCGGCACTGCGTGCGACAACGACAACCAGGGCGACCCGACAGTGGTCTACGACCCGATCGGCGACCGCTGGATCGTCGCCGACTTCGGGATGGCGAGCTTCAACACGCCGCCCTTCTACGAGTGCATCGCCGTCTCGCGCACGGGCGATCCCGTCAACGGCGGCTGGTACTTCTACGCCGTCCGCGGCGACGACTCCGCGCATCCGTGGTTCCCCGACTACCCGAAGATGGGCATCTGGCCCGACGGCCTCTACATGACCGCCAACATGTTCCAGGGGAACACCTATCGCGAGGTTCGCGCGTGGGCGTTCAACCGTTCCGACCTCGAATCCGGCGCGCCGCTTCGCAGCGTCGTCGTCGATTCGAACACGACGAGCTACTTCAGCATGCTGCCGAGCAACATGCGCACCGCGGCCGGCGCGCCGCCTGCGGGGACACCGAACTACTTCGTCGCAGAGTCGCAGACGAGTTTCGCGTTCCAGGTGTGGAAGTTCCATGCCGACTACTCGGGTAGCGGCTCGACGTTCACCGGCCCGACCAACGTGAGCCAGGCGAGCTACAGCACGTTGGGCGGGAACGTCCCGTCGCCGGGGAACGCGCTCGACTCCCTCTACGACCGCCTGATGAACCAGGCGCAGTACTCGAACATCGGCGGCGCCGAGTCCGTCTGGGTCAACCATACAGTCCGATCCACTTCCGGGTCGCCGATGGGCCAGCAGTGGGCGCAGATCCGCGTCACCGGCGGCACGATCGGCACGACGCCGGTGCAGCAGCAGATCTACCCGGGCGCGAACGACGGCGTGCACCGCTGGATGGGCTCGGTCGCCGTCGACAAGCTCGGCGACATGGCGCTCGGCTACAGCGCCGCGAATTCGACGACCAACCCGGACATCCGTTACGCCGGACGTCTGGCGGGCGACACGCTCGGGACCTTGCCGCTCACCGAGACGACCATGCTGCCCGGCGTCACGCGCGGCACGCAGCTCGGGAACTGCGGTGGCAGCACCTGCACGCGCTGGGGGGACTACAGCGCGATGGTGCTCGACCCGAACGGCTGCGACTTCTGGTTCACGACGGAGTACTACGCAGCGACGGGCATGAACTGGCAGACGCGGGTCGGCTCGTTCCGGCTCAACCCGAACTGCGCCGCCGGTGGCGGCGGCGGCACGAAGAGCCAGGCGATCGCGTTCGGCGCACTCGCGGGCAAGACGTTCGGCGACGCCGACTTCACGATCAGCGCGACCGCGTCGTCGGGGCTTCCCGTCTCGTTCTCCGCGCAGGACAACTGCACGGTCTCGGGTAACGTCGTCCACCTGACCGGCGCGGGCTCGTGCACGGTCACGGCGTCGCAGGCCGGTGACGCGACCTACGCGCCGGCGGCCGACGTCTCGCAGACGTTTGCGATCGCGAGGGGATCGCAGACGATCGCGTTCGGCGCGCTGCCGAACAGGACGTACGGCGATCCCGACTTCACGGTCAGCGCCTCGGCCTCATCGGGCTTGCGCGTCTCGTTCGCAGCGGCGGGCAACTGCACCGTGTCCGGCTCGACCGTGCACCTCACGGCGCCCGGGTCGTGCACGATCGCGGCGTCGCAGGCCGGCGACGCGAACTACACCGCCGCCACAGACGTCGCGCAGTCGTTCTCGATCAACCCGGCACCTCCGGGCACGCCGCTCGGCATCTCGAGCTCGGCCGAGGGAACCCTCGCGTTCTCGGCGGGCGCGTGGGCCAACGGCGGCTGGCACGTCAGGTTGACGTCGGCGAACTCCTCGCCCGTGACCGTCACGCTCACCGGAAACGTGAACCTTCCGGTGACCTGCCCGGGCGGCAGCTCAGGCGACACGATCTCGGTGCCCGTCTCGGCGACTGTGACGATTCCGGCGGGCTCGACCTCGTACGTGCCGACCAACGACACGAAGAGCGTGCTCGGCTGGATGGGCGCGATGCAGGCTCCGGCGTCGTGCGGCGCGAACGCGATGAGCAACACGAGCGCGACGCTGAGCGCGACGGTGCAGGCGTCCTCGCACACCGGGCAGCTCAGCTTCCAGTTCCACTATCGCGTGCCTGCCGCCAGCTCGAGGCAGAACGCGAATTGCACCGTTTCGGGCGGCAACGCCTGCCGGGCACAGTGGAGCTCGGCGGCGACGCTCTAGCACTCGCTTGACGGGGGCGGGACCTGCCAGGTAGGTCCTGCCCCCGAATGACCGAGATCCGCGAGCAACTCGAACGGGAAGCGCGTGACGCGGCGGCTGCACTGCCGATCCTCACCGACGAGCGCGTCCAGCGCGCGCTTGCCGATGCAGCCGACCTCTTGCGCGATCGCGCCGATGCCGTTCTCGCGGCGAACGACGAGGACGTATCGGCCGGCGAGGGTCGTCTCGACGCGGGCGCGCTGGACAGGCTGCGGCTCGACGAGCAGCGGCTCGACGCGATGGCGGAGCAGCTGCGCACGTTGTCGGAGCTGGCGCCGCTCGAACGCGTGATTTCCTCGTGGACGCTCGCCAACGGGCTGCACGTCGAGGAGCGGCGCATCCCGATCGGCGTCGTCGGCGCGAACTTCGAGGCGCGGCCGAACGTCGCGGTCGACGTCGCCGGTCAGCTGCTCAAGAGCCGAAACGCCGCGCTGCTCCGAACCGGCGGCGCGGCGCTCCGTACCGTGACGGCGATCGTCGACGAGGTCGTACGCCCGGCACTCGAGGGCGCGGGGCTTCCGGCGGGCGCCGTCGGGCTCGTTCGCTCTCCAGATCGCGAAGGCGCGCGCGCGCTCGTCACCCTGCCGAAGCTCGTCCCTCTCGTGATCCTGCGCGGCAGCGGTCCGACGACGGCGGCACTCGCGAAGCTCGCTGCGGAGCACGGCGTGCGAACGCTGGCGCACGCCGAGGGCGGCGGCGTCCTCTACGTGCACGCGACGGCTGACGAGGCGAAGGCCGTCGCGCTCGTCGAGTCGAGCCTCGACCGGCTCGGCGTCTGCAACCGGCTCAACCTGCTCCTCGTCGATCGCGCGTTCGGGCCCGACCGCTTGCTCGAAGCCGTCGCGCGGGCCGGCGTCGAGGTGCGCGAGCCGCCGCGCCTGGGCCACGAGTGGGCGAACGACGCCGCGCACGTCGCGAGCCTCACCGTGCACGTCGTCGACTCGGTCGACCATGCGGTCTCGGTCGCGAACGAGGAGACGTCCGGCCTCGCCGCCGGCATCGTCACCGAGGACGAGGCCGCGGCGGAGCGTTTCCTCGACGGCTGCCGCGGCACCGCCGTCTTCTGGCACGCCACGACACGGTTCACCGACGGCTTCGCGCTCACGGGCGCGCCCGAGACGGGCATCAACGTCGACTGGGTGCCGGGCCCGCGCGGGCCGGTGACGTACCGCGATCTCTGGCTGCGCCAGTACCGCGCGATCGGCGATGCGACGCAGCGGCGATGAAGCGCCCGCGTAGAGCCCGTCTCACGATGAGCCTTGTGCCGCCGGGCCGCGCTGGACGGCGCGATGCGGCGTCCTCAGTCGCCCTGATATGCCTGCATATCGGGGCTCCCTGCGTCCTTGCCTCGCGCCGACCATCGCACCCCGTCGACGAAGGGTCATCGTGAAACGAGCTCTTGTCGTCAAGCTCGGTTCGACGCTCGTGCTCGACGACGACGTCGTCCACGATCGCGCGGCGGAAATCGCGACGCTCGTCCGCGACGGCACGCCCGTCTGCGTCGTCTCGTCGGGTGCGGTCGCGCTCGGGCTTCGGTCGCTCGGCGTCGAGCGCCGGCCGCGGAGCCTGCCGCGCCTGCAGGCGGCCTCCGCGCTCGGCCAGCCTCTCCTGCAGCGCCGCTGGGAGGACGCCCTCGCCGCGCACGGCGTCCGCTCGGCGCAGGTCCTGCTCACGGCCGCCGAGATCGGCGAGCGCCGCGCCTACGTCAACGCGCGTAACACCTTCCACGAGCTCCAGCGCATCGCGGTCGTTCCGGTCGTGAACGAGAACGACGCTACGGGGACGGATGAGATCTCGTTCGGCGACAACGACACGCTCGCGGCACAGGTGGCGATGCTCGTGCGCGCCCAGCTGCTCGTGCTCCTGACGTCCGTCGAGGGAGTGCTCGGCGCCGACGCAGCCGTGATCGCGGAAGGCGCAGCGGCGAGGAACGCCGTGTTCGGCCCCGGCAGTGCCGCCGGCAAGGGCGGCATGGAAAGCAAGGTCGCGGCCGCGGAGCTCGCGGCGGCCGCCGGTATCCCCAGCGTGATCGCGTCCGGGAAGACGCCGCTGCCGGCGGTGCTCGCGGGCGGCGGGACGCGCTTTGCTGCCGCGGCCACGGGCGAGTCGGCGTTCAAGCTGTGGCTCCGCTTCGGCAAGCGCGTCGCGGGTCGCCTGATCGTGGACGAAGGCGCGGAGCGTGCCGTCCGGCGCCGCGGGAGCAGCCTGCTCGCAGTCGGCGTCGTCCGCTGCGAGGGCGAAATCCGGGCCGGAGACGGCGTGGAGCTCTGCGGCCTCGACGGCACGGGCTTCGGCCGCGGCATCAGCTCCCTCGACGCGCGTGAGCTCGAAGTGCGGCCGTCGAACGTCGAGGCGGTGCACCGAGACCGGCTGATCCTCTACTGAGATACGGTCCCGCGCCATGAGCGACGAAGCTCCCACGGCCGTCGCCGCCGGCCCTCGGACGAAGCCGCCGTTTCGCGCCGACCACGTCGGCAGCCTGCTGCGCCCGCCGAGGCTGCACGAAGCGCGCGACGACTTCGCCGCCGGCCGCATCGACGCCGACGCGCTGCGCGAGGTCGAGGACGAGGCGATCCGCGACATCGTTCGCAAGCAGGAGGACGCGGGGCTTCAGTCGGCGACCGACGGCGAGTTCCGCCGCGAGTCGTGGCACATGGACTTCATCTACCAGCTCGAAGGGATCACGAAGGAAGCCGGCCACATCACGGTCAGGTTCCACAACGAGCAGGGCGACGTCGAGTTCACGCCGGCGGCGCTACACGTCGACGGCAAGCTCGGCGTCTCGAAGACGATCTTCGGAGACGCGTTCGAGTTCCTGAAGGGCACGGTGACGAGCGCGCAGCCGAAGCTCACGATCCCGTCGCCGAGCATGGTCCACTACCGCGGCGGCAAGGCCGCGGTCGATCCGGAGGTCTATCCCGATCTCGACTCCTTCTGGGCCGACCTCACGGCCGCGTACCGCGACGAGGTCGCGCGCCTCGGCGCGCTCGGCTGCACGTACCTCCAGTTCGATGACACGAGCCTCGCGTACATGACCGACCCGCACCAGCGCGAGTACATCGCGTCGATCGGGGGCGATCCCGAGCGGCAGCACGTCGAGTACATCCGCCACATCAACGAGGCGCTCGCAGAGCGGCCCGAGGTCATGCGCATCACGACGCACACGTGCCACGGGAACTTCCGGTCGTCTTGGGCGGCCGCCGGCGGCTATGACTTCGTCGCCGAGGCCCTCTTCAACGAGCTCGACGTCGACGGCTTCTTCATGGAGTGGGACGACGAGCGCTCCGGCGGGTTCGAGCCGCTGCGCTTCCTGCCGAAGGGCGAGAAGCAGGTCGTGATCGGGCTCGTGACGACGAAGCGCGGGCAGCTCGAGTCGAAGGACGACCTGAAGCGGAGGATCGAGGAAGCGTCGAAACATGCGCCGATCGAGCAGCTCTGCCTCTCGCCGCAGTGCGGCTTCTCGTCGACCGTCGAGGGCAACGTCCTGAGCGAGGAGGAGCAGTGGGCGAAGTTGCGGTTGATCGTCGAGGTGGCGCAGGAAGTCTGGGGCTGAGTAGCACCGTCCGGGAGGCGACGTTCGACGTCTTCCGCCGACGTGGGCTGACGACGCTGTTCTCGAACCCCGGCTCGACCGAGGTTCCGTTCCTCGCCGGGCTTCCGAACGATCTGCTCTTCGTGCTCGCGTTGCACGAGGGCCCCGTGGTCGCGCTCGCAACAGGGTTCGCGATCGGGCGCGGCGAGCCCGCGCTCGCGATCGTGCACACGACCGCGGGTCTCGGCAATGCGGTCGGTGCGATCGCGACGGCCCGCGTCAACCGCGCGCCGCTCGTCGTGCTCGTCGGCCAGCAGGATCGCCGGCACTTGGCGTTCGCGCCTTTTCTCAGCGGCCGGCTGGAGGGTCTGGCCGGCGAATACACGGTGTCGGTCGAGCAGCCGGTTCGACCGCAGGAGGTTCCGGGCGCGATCGAGCGCGCGTACCACGCGGCAGTGACGCAACGTGGGCCCGCGCTCGTGATAGTCCCGATGGACGACTGGGACGCGCCGGCCGAGGACGATCGCGAGGACGCAGCGGCCGGGCGAGTGTTGCGCGCCGCCGCAGTCGATCCCGACGCGGTCGACGCGCTCGCCGCGTTCCTCGAGACGGCCGAGTCGCCCGCGTTCGTCGTCGGTGCGGGCGCGGACGACGCGGAGACGTGGTCGGCGCTCGTCGAGCTCGCGGAGCGGCTCGTCGTTCCCGTGTTCCAGGAGTCGTTCGGCGCGCGCGCCGGCTTTCCGCAGGACCACCGCCTGTTTGCGGGTTTCCTGCCGGCGGACCGGCCGCGGTTGCGCGAGAAGCTCGCGCCCTACGACGCCGTGGTCGTCGTCGGCGCGCCCGTGTTCCGGCAGTCGCCCTACGCGGAAGGGCGGTTCACCGACGGCGACACGCGCATCGCGGTCGTCAGCGACGATCCGGACGAGGTGCATCGCAGCCCGGCCGCGCTCGCGGTGCTCGCTCCTCTCGCGGCGGTGTGCCGCGAGCTCGCGTTGCGCGTGCCCGCACGCGACGTCGCGGCGCCGGAGCCGTT
>JBJMJE010000371.1:0-16466 GCA_045806505.1 Gaiellaceae bacterium | reverse complement strand
TGAAGGCGCAGGCGGTCGCGGCGCGGTCGTACGCGCTCGCGCAACGCAAGACGTCGGGGCCGTTCGACGTCTATCCGGACACGCGCAGCCAGGTCTACGGCGGCGTCAGCGCCGAGGCGCCGACGGCCACGGCGGCCGTCGACGCGACGTCGGGCGAAGTGCTCACGTACGGCGGGAAGATCGCGACGACGTACTTCTACTCGTCGTCCGGCGGACGCACGGCCGCGAGCAGCGACGTCTGGAAAGGCGCGCCGATCCCGTATCTCGTTTCGGTCTCCGATCCCTACGACACGGCCTCGCCGTACCACAACTGGGGGCCGCTTCCGTTCACCGCCGAGAAGCTCGCGAGCGCGCTGAAGGTCTCCGGAAGGCTCCTCGACGTCCAGACGACGATCGACGGCTCGCAGCGTGTGAGCACGTTGCGCGCGGTCGGCTCCGGCGGCGAGCGCGACTTCACCGGCAACGACATCCGCACCATGCTCGGCCTGCGGTCGACGTTCTTCACCGTCGGCGTTCTCTCGCTCGACCCGCTGCCGCCGAAGACGCTCGTCTACGGCACGCCGTTCACGCTCACCGGCCTCGGGCGCGGGCTCGGCGACCTCGAGCTCGAGCAGCGGAACCTCGGGACTGCCGCGTGGCTGCCGAACCGTGCCGTGGTGCCCGCCGCCGACGGCGCGTACTCCGTCAGCGTCAAGGCCGCGGCGCCCGCCGAGTATCGAGTGACGACGGAGAACGAGACCACGCCTTCGACGAGAATCGTCGTTGCGCCGCTGCTGACGCTCAAGGCCAGCGCCGACCTCACGAAGATCAGGGGCGTTGTCCGGCCTGTGGTCCCGGGCGCGGCGATCCAGATCCAGCAGCTCGGGAGACGCTGGACGACCGTCTCGAAGGTGCTGCCGTCGCGCACGGGCCGGTTCGGCTTCGCACCTTCGGCGCCGGGCGGTGTCTACCGCGCGCGCGTCGTGCCGGGGAACGGGTGGGCGCGCGCCGTGTCGCCCAGGGTCTCGCTGCAATGAGACGAGCGGCCGCGCTCGCGGCCGCGGCTGTCGCTGCGCTCGTCGTCTCGGCAGCCGCCGATGCCGCGCGCTTCGCCGTCGGTGTCGATCGTGCCGCGTCGCTGCCGCGCGTCGCGGAGCGGCTACGGTCCTACGGCACCGTCAGCAGCAAGCTCGGCCGAATGCACGTGCTCGTCGTCGAGGGTCGCAGCGTTCGCGGCATACGCCGCGTCGACGGCGTCCGCTGGGCCGAGTGGCTCGGCTCGCGCAGCCGCCGCGTCGCGTTCGCGCCGACCGACCCCCTCGCGCCGAAGCAGTGGTACGTGCAGCAGGACCGCGCGTTCGACTTCTGGCCCGAGACGCCGCTGCTGCCTGCGGTGAAGGTCGCCGTCGTGGACTCCGGCATCGATCTCGCGCACCCGGAGCTCGCACCGCGCGTGGTCGCCGCGCGGACGTTCGTCGGCGGGTCGGTCGCCGACGTGGAGGGGCACGGGACCTTCATCGCGGGCGAGATCGCCGCCGCGACGAACAACGCCGAGGGCATCGCAGGCATTGCGTTCCCGGCGCAGCTGCTCGTCGCGAAGGTCGTCCGCAGCGACGGGACGATCTCGCTCGAAGCCGAGGCGAAGGCGATTCGCTGGGCCGCGGACAACGACGCGCGCGTGATCAACCTCAGCATCGGGGGGCTGCGCGACCCGAAGAACCTCGCGCGCGACACGTTCTCGCAGCTCGAGGCGGCGGCCGTGCAGTACGCCGTCGCCAAGGGTGCCCTGGTCGTCGCGGCGGTCGGGAACAACGACCAGGCGCCGGCCGCGCCGTGGCCGTACGCGAGCTATCCCGCCGCGCTGCCGCACGTGATCGGCGTCAGCTCGATCGGGCGCGCCAACTCCGTATCCCGCTTCTCGAACCGCGACTCGATCTACAACGACATAGCCGCACCGGGTGAAGACATCTTGTCGACGCTGCCGCGCGCGCTGACGCGCGACAGGCCGTCGTGCGTCGACCAGGGCTACTCGGACTGCGGTCCCACCGACTACCGGCACGCGCGCGGAACGTCCTTCGCCGCGCCGCAGGTGACCGCGGCGGCTGCGTTGGTGCTCGCGCAGAGCCCTGCGCTCAGGCCGGCGCAGGCAGGCGCGATGCTCGAACGGTCCGCCGCCGACCTGAACCCGACGAATGGCTGCGCGGCGTGCGCGCCGGGCCGCGATGCGCTCTCCGGCTGGGGCAGGCTCGATATCGCTGCGGCGCTGGCGGCCGCGCAAGGTCCCCTGCCGCATCGCGACGCGTTCGAGCCGAACGACGACGTCGGCGGGCACTCGGGCGTGCTGCTCGCGCGTGACGGCAGGATCGACGCGACCCTCGACTACTGGGACGACCCGTCGGACGTCTACCCGCTCGACCTCGTCGCGCGCCGGCGACTGACGGTGTCGGTCAGCGGCTCCCTCGCGGGCGCGGCGCGGATCGCTCTCTGGCGCACGCGCACGAAAACGGTTTCAGGCCTCTCGGCAACGCGTGCGCTGGCACGCTCTACGCGCGTCGGCGCAACGCAGCGTCTCGTGTACGTCGCGCCGCCGCAGAACGGCGGCAGGTACTACGTGCAGGTGTCGGTGCGACGCCCGGCGTCGGGTGCGTACCTGCTCAGCTGGACGCGCTGAGCAACTCTTCTTCGGGCACGTCGCGCAGTACGCGCGCGGGATTGCCGACGACGATCTTCCGCGGCGGGACGTCTTTCGTCACGACCGCGCCGGCGCCGACGAACGCCTCTTCGCCGATCTCGATGCCCGGACAGAGGATCGCGCCGCCGCCGACGCGCGCGCCGCGGCGGATCGTGGGTCCCTTGATCAGCTCGTGACGCCGCTCCGTGCGGCCCATGAAGTTGTCGTTCGTCGTGACGACGCACGGCGCGATGAACACGTTGTCCTCGAGCGTCGAGTAGGCGGTGATGTATGCGTCCGCCTGGATCTTCGTCAGGTTGCCGATCGTCGTGTCGTTCTCGACGAGCGACCCGCGGCCGACGACGACGTCGTCGCCGATCGTGACGCGCTCGCGGATACACGCCTGGTCGCCGACGATCACGCGCTCACCGACGCTCGTCCCGGCGAAGACGATCGCACCCGTCGAGACGATCGTCCCGGCGCCGAGCGTCGCCGGCGGCAAGTCCTCGCGTTTCGCCGTCGACCGTGGCGACAGCGTCGGCTGCTTCCCGACGACCGCGCCCTCGAGCACCTTCACGCCGTCGCCGAGAACGGTTCCCGGGTAGACGATCGCGGACGGATGGACGTCAGCGGCCACGGCAGCGGGTTCCTTCCCGTCTGGCTGCCGAAAACCAAGCAGGCCAAGGACGCAGGGAGGCTTCGTACCTGAAAGGTACGGGGCCGACCGAGGACGCGGGCATGCGCCGGTTTGCAGGCGGCCGGACAGACAAGTGGGCCTGCTGTTGTGGCCGCCTATCCATCGAGCGACGCCTGCAGCCGTTCGAGCGTGCGCACGACCTTGAGCCCGTCGGCCGCCACTCGCGGCCCGTCGCCGCCTCCGTCCATCAGGTCGAGGAACGCCTGGCACTCGAGCTTCAGCGGCTCGACGTGCGGGATCTTCGGGCTGAAGACGTCGCCGCTCCGCGTCAGCCACTCTCCGTAGCTCGTCGGCGCGGACTCCGGCGCCTTGTCGTAGATCGTCACCTTCTGGTCGAGCTCCATGTCGTCGAAGACGACCATCTTCTCGCGCCCGACGACGGTGATGCGCCGCATCTTGTGGGGATCGAGCCACGACAGGTGCATGTGCGCAATGCGGCCGGACGGAAAGCGCAGGTAGCAGAACACGACGTCCTCGACGCCTTCGGTGAGGAAGTCGCGCCCGTGCGCGGTCACCTCCGACGGCTCCTCGTCGAGCAGGTAGAGCACGACGGAGAGGTCGTGCACGCCGAGCGACCACAGGGCGTTCTCGTCCCGGCGGATCTTCCCGAGGTTCTGGCGGTTGCCGTAGACGCAGAGCACCTCCCCGAGCTCGCCCGTGTCGATCAGCTCCTTCAGCTTCTGCACGCCCGGGTGGTAGAGCAGAAGGTGACCCGGCATGACCACGCGCTGCCGCTGGTGGGCGAGTGCGACGAGCTCCTCCATCTCCGACCCGCGCATCGCAGGCGGCTTCTCGACGAGCGCGTGCTTCCCGGCGTCGAGCGCGCGCTTCGCGAGCGCGTAGTGCGTCGGCACCGGCGTCGCGATCACGACGCCGTCGATCGACTCGTCTGCGAGTAAGTCCTCGTAGTCGGAATACATCGTCGCTCCGGGATGGCGCGCGGCGAACCGCTCGCGCAGCGACTCGTCGAGGTCGCAGAGCGCCCCGAGCGCACCGAGCTCGTCGAAGTTGCGCGCGAGGTTCGGGCCCCAGTAGCCGAGGCCCACCACTCCCACCTTGCTCAGAGCTTCCACACCTTTCCGTCGACCTCTGCGCCCTTCGTCGCGTTGCGGAAGTCGACGACGACGTTGCTTCGCCGCACGACGTCCGCGTAGTCGATCGACGAATGCGCGGTCACGATCACGACGCAGTCGTACGCCTCGGGCTCCAGTTCGACCGACGTCAAGCCGTCGAACTGCGAGACGTACGGGTCGTGGTACGCGACATCCGCGCCTGCGTTGCCGAGGAGCTGCATCAGCTTCTCCGCCGGCGACTCGCGCACGTCGTTGATGTCGGCCTTGTACGCCACGCCGAGCACGAGGACCTTCGAACCGCTGAGCGACTTCTGCGCGCCGTGGTTCAGCGCCTGCGAGACGACCGAGCGGCAGAAGTACGGCATGTTGTTGTTGACCTCGCCCGCCAGCTCGATGAAGCGCGTCGAGAAGTCGAACTCGCGCGCCTTCCACGTGAGGTAGAACGGGTCGATCGGGATGCAGTGGCCGCCGAGGCCGGGGCCCGGCTTGAACGACATGAAGCCGAACGGCTTCGTCGCAGCCGCGTCGACGACCTCCCAGACGTCGATGTCCATCCGGTCGCAGAGCTGGGCGAGCTCGTTGACGAGCGCGATGTTCACCGAGCGGAAGATGTTCTCGAGCAGCTTCGTCAGTTCGGCGGCCTCGGGCGTCGAGACCGTGTGGACGTGCTCGATGACCTTGCTGTAGAGCGAAGCGGCAGCCTCGGCCGACGCCGCGTCGACGCCGCCGACGACCTTGGGAGTCGTCTTCGTCGTGAAGCGCGCGTTGCCCGGATCGACCCGTTCCGGCGAGTACGCGAGGCCGAAATCGGCGCCTGCTTTCAGCCCACTGCCCTCCTCGAGCAGCGGCTGCAGGATCTCGCGCGTCGTGCCGGGGTACGTGGTCGACTCGAGCACGACGAGCTGCCCTTCGCGCAGGTGAGGCGCGAGGCTGCGCGCGGCGCTCTCGATGTACGAGAGGTCGGGCTCGCGCTGGCGCGAGAGCGGCGTCGGCACCGCGATCAGGACCGCGTTCGCCTCTCGCGCGGCGGCGTAGTCCGTCGTCGCGCCGATCGCGCCCGACTTCACGAGCGGCGCGAGCTCCTCGGACGGAACGTCCTTGATGTGACTCTCGCCGCGGTTGAGCGCGTCGACGACTCCGGGCACGACGTCGATCAGTACGGCCTTGTGGCCCGCTTGCGCGAATGTATGTGCGAGCGGCACGCCGACATAGCCCGCGCCGATGACGGCGATCTCCCAGCTCACGCGCGCCAAGGGTACAGAGCGTCGACGATGCGTCCGGCGGCCTTGCCGTCGCCGTACAGCGTCGGCGCGCCGGCGGGGAACGCCGCGTTGTCGAGCGCGGACGTCAGATCTCGAGGGTCCGCAGGGTCGACGAGCGTGTTCGCGCCGGCGCCGACGGTATCCGTCCATTCCGTCGACGGACGCAGCGTGATGCACGGTACGCGCAGCCAGTACGCCTCCTTTTGCAGCCCGCCGGAGTCGGTGACGACGCGCGACGCCTCCGCGACGAGCGCGAGCATCGCGAGGTATCCGAGCGGTGCCTGCACACGTATCGACGGCGCCGGCTCGATGGCGTGCCCGTCCATGACGTGTCGCGTCCGCGGGTGCACGGGGAAGACGAACGTCCAGCCGGTCTCGCCGAGCGCTGTGATGATCCGCCGCAGTCGCTCCGGCTCCGTGTTCGCTGCGCGGTGCAACGTCAGGACTGCGTACGGCTGCTCGTGCGCGGCCGGGTTGCGAAGCGCGATCGGCGTGAACAGGTCGAGCGCGTCGCGCATCACGTCGCCCACGACCTCGATGCGGCCGCCGTCGTTCTCGGCGACGAGCGTCTCGCGCGACCGCTCGTCCGGAGCGAGGCGGAGCTGCGCGACGCGGTCGACCTCGATGCGGTTCCGTTCCTCGGGCATCGTGACGTCGCCGCTCCGCAGGCCCGCCTCGACGTGCGCGAGCGGAGCTCTCTCTGCTACGGCAGCACGCGCGCCGGCGAGCGTCGAGTTCGTGTCGCCGTAGACGAGGACCCAGTCCGGACGCTCGCGCCGCACCGCCTCGCGGATGTGCGGCTCCATCGCGTCGGGGTCGGCGGTCTGGAGGTCGAGCCGGTACGCCGGCTCCGCGAGGCCGAGCTCGTCGAAGAAGACCTGCGACAGCTCGGGGTCGTAGTGCTGGCCCGTGTGGAGCACGATCTCGTCGACGCCTGCGTCGCGAAGGGCGAGCGAGAGCGGCGCCGACTTCACGAACTGCGGGCGATTGCCCACGACGGAGAGCACCTTCACGCGGGCAAGCCTATGCAGGGCTGCCGCCGCGCCCCGTGAGGAGCGCGGCGGCAGTCCCGTTAGGTCAGTGCGCTGCGCGCAGGGTGATCCGGTACGCCCCGCGGCCGTGCGTCGCCGCGTAGATGAACCGGTTCGCGCCGTTCTGTGCCTTCGCAAGCGTCAGCCCAGACACCGCGACCATCGGCAGGCCGTCGGAGACGGGCGTCCACGCCTTCGCGCCGTGCGTCAGCACGAAGACGCTGAAGTCGGTCGAGATGTAGATGTCGCCCGTCGGGGTGTCGAGCACCGCGTCGTTCACCGGCTGGTCGCCGATGTCGTACGAGATGTCCGTCCACGTCGACAGCCCCGTGCTCGGATTGAACACGACGTCGAAGACGTGACCCGGCGTCGCCGCGGTCGAGACGTTGAATCCGGAGAACGTCACGATCGCGTGGTTCGAGTTCGTCGGATCCGCGTAGATCGACGAGACCGCGCGGCCGGGCGTGGCCGGCGAGTCGTCGTCGAGGCGGGTGAACGTCACAGCCGTCGGGTCGGCGGCGTTGATGTTCTTCGAGATCAGCACGCGGCCCGCGCCTGTGCCGGCCCACATCGTGCCGTCGTCCCGGCCACGCGAGAGAGCGGAGATCGTGTTGCCGCCCTTCGTCTGACCGTACGGCGACGTTGCGCCGTTGTTCGTCAGCGTCGACGTGCCGAGCTTCGGCCAGTCCGCGGGAGCGCCACAGGCCCCGGTGAACTGCAGGTTGCTCGCGTCCTTTCCGGGGATGGTGGTCACGTTGCAGTGCGCCTCGAGGAACGCGCGGTCGCCGCCGCCGTTCGACGTCCTCCAGACGCTTTGCGCACCCAGGAAGATCGTCTTCGTCCTCAGCGGATCCGGGACGGTCGGGGCACAGAACCGGTCACTTTCCGGGAAGTTGACGATGAAGCGGTCGCCGACCCAGAGCCACGAGTTCTGGTTGAAGTCGTCGTAGTTGACGTCCATCTGCGCGTTGTTGTACGTGTGGAAGCGGAAGTGCGGATCCGAGGCGTCGAACCCGCTGTCGCATCCGTCACCCGTGAGCGGCAGCTCCCACGTCTTCGAGCCCGTGAACATCACCGTGCCGTTGTCCTGCAGGCCGGTCATCGCCTCGTTGTCCTTGAACGGGCTGACCGAGATGCTGTACATCTGGATCGTCCCGAGGCCGGCGTTCACGGGCTGGAGCTCGCTCGGGATCTTGCTCAGCCACTGCTTGCACTCCGTGACGTACGCGGGGTTGATCTGGTCGAGGCCGCGGTCGTCGCACTGGCTCGAGGCGTCTGCCCACTGGCCACTCGTGCGAATGAGGCCGCCGTCGGACCCGACGAACACCTTGTCCGGATCGCCCGGCACGAACGCAATCGCGTGCTGGTCCGGGTGCATCGACTCGCCGCCGACGTCCCCCGTCATGTCGTTCCACGTGGCGCCGGAGTCGAAGGACACCAGTACCGCGCGGCCGTTCGAGCGCGGGCCGACGACCGGAGCAACCTGGAACTCGTACGGGTTTAGCTCCTCGTAGTGCATGAGCCCGGCGACGACGACCATGTTCGGCCGGTCGGGCGGCGACATGATCGACATGTCGTAGGAGCACTGTCCGCCGAAGGCGGAGACGCAGTAGTTGTAGACGGCGAACCCGGGCGTGCCGTCGGTCGGGTTCGACACACGCGTCCACGCTGCGTTCCCGCAGAGAAGGGGAGCCGTCGCCGTTGCTGGCGTGCAGGGCGCGGTCAGGTTGGGTG
This sequence comes from Gaiellaceae bacterium, assembly GCA_045806505.1. Lineage (GTDB taxonomy): Bacteria > Actinomycetota > Thermoleophilia > Gaiellales > Gaiellaceae > DASVFB01. Next base: position 8,019 of record JBJMJE010000371.1, on the reverse strand, counting down.
CCGCGCCGCTCGCGTCGTCAATGCGATAGACCTGCGCCCCAAATGTCGTCGGGACGCCGTCGATGACGATCGTTGCGTTCGCGTCGCCGAGGAAAATGCGCGTCTTGCCGTTCGGCAGCGCCACCGGCGAGAACGTGAAGCGGCTCCGGTTTTCCTGGAAGATCGGCGTCCACGTGCCGACCGCACCGCCCGCTTGCGAGCGGAGGAGGCCGCCGGTCGCGCTACCCGCGATCGTCGCGTACACCGTGTTCGGGTCGTTCGGGTCGAACTTGACCTCGTTGGCGGTTCCCGCCAGCACGAGCGAGAACGACGCCCCGCCGTCCGTGGACGCGTACACGCCTAGGGCCGGCAACGTAGGCGTACCGACCGCTCCGACCTGCGACGAGTTCGAGTTCTCGGCCCTCGTGCCCGAGCGCGTGCCGATGAGGATGTGATTCGGATCGCCCGGCTGGATCGCCACCCACACGATCGACCGGTTGTTCGCGACGGCGACCGACCCGGGCACGAGGCTCCAGTGGCTGCCCTCGTCGGTGGACTTGTAGAGGCCGAGCCCGGCCTCGCTGTCGCCGCTCGCGTTCCCCTCGCCTGTGCCGGCGTAGACCGTCTGTCCCGTCGCGTCGTTCGGGTCCATGGCGACCGAGCCGATTGCGTTCGTCGGGATGTCGGCCGAAACGGGCTTCCAGTTCGGCTGCTTGGTCAGGGCGTTGTTCGTCCGCCAGACGCCGCCGCCCGCGGCGCCGACGAAGAGCGTGCAGTCACCGTTGTTCGGGCAGTGGCCCATCGTCACCGCGGTCTCGCGGCCGGACCACTGCGTCGGCTTGATGAAGGATTGCGTGCCGAACTTGTCAACGTTGAGCGTGTCCGGACCGAGGAAGTCCCACCTTCCGAAGCTCGCGCCCGGGCCCTTCTTCTGGAGCTTGTCGTTCGCCTTGATCGCGCCCTGGGTCTCGGAAGCCGTGACCTCCGAGGCGGGGTACGCGCGGTCGGCGTACGCCTGAGCCTCGGGCCCGTCCGCGGCTCCGCCGTTCAGTTGCTGCTCGGCGATGCTCTCATGCGCCAGACGCGAGGCGCCCGGCCTGACGACCGCAGAAGGCCCCGTCGTCGACGACGCATGTGCGAGTACGAGCGCGAGCGCAGCCGAGGCGCCCACGAGAACGAGAACAGCGGCCAGACGCCGCCGATGTCTTGCCATGAAAATCGGGCCCCCTTGGTCCGAGTACAAAGAAGATTTGGATATTTCCCTATACGAAGGGTGGCGTCAAGGTACTGGACCTCAGGGCTAATCGCTCGATGCGGATTGCGCGAGACGGCGCGCGAGGGCCGCGACGCTTGCGCGGAGCTCGTCCGGCCGCCTGATCGTGAAGGCGCAGCCGAGCGCGGCGAGGACGCCGGCCATCCAGTCGAGCGAGCTGACGCGCATGCGCAGGAGCGTGCCGCCTCCCTCGGGGACAAGCTCCGCGAGCGTCGCCGGCAGACGCTCGGCCGCTCGCTCCGGCGCCAGGTCGAGCAGCACCTCGACCTCCCACGGCCACGGCACGCGTGCGAGCGAACGCCGCACGTGCGCAACGGCGTCGAAGCCGCTCGGAGGCGCGGCGGCCGCCGCCGCAGTCGGCTCCGCCTCGCCGATGCGGTCGACGCGGAAAGTGCGGAGGTCGTCGCGGCCGTGGTCGTGCGCGGCGAGGTACCAGCGCCCGGAGTGCACGACGAGGCCGAGCGGGCTGAGCTCGCGCACGGAGTCGTCGCCGTCGAACGTGCGGTAGCTGACGCGGATGCGCCTGCGTCGGCGGATCGCGTCCGCAAGCACGAGGGCGGCGCCGCCCGCGATCGGCGGTGTCGTCCCGGGCGCCGTCGTGAAGCCGAGCGTCGACTCGAGCGCCTCGACGCGGCTACGGATCGCGTCCGGCAGGACGCGGTGGATCTTCGCGAGCGCTCCCTCCACACCGTCGGCCGCGAGCCCGAGCCGTCTCGCGGCGACGAGCCCGAACACGACCGCCGCGGCCTCGTCGGCGCCGAGCATGAGCGGCGGCAGCCGGAAACCCGGGCGCAGCCGGTAACCGCCGCCGACGCCGCGCTCGCCCTCGATCGGGATCCCGAGCTCCTGCAGCGTCGCGACGTAGCGCCGCACCGTGCGGCGGTCGATTCGAAGGTCGTCGGCGATCTCGCGGCCCGTCGTGACCGGCCGCGCCTGCAGCAGCTCCAGGAGCTGGAAGAGACGCGACGCTGGAGCGGTCACGGCGGGAAGTCAACCAGCGATAGCGGTCAGAATCGGCCCTAATGGGTGGCTAGCGTCGCTGCGATGCGTGAGGAGCGGAGCCTGGGCGTCGTTCGCGGCGCCGCCCTCTACGTCGGCGCGCTGATCGGGCCGGGCGTGCTGCTCGTGCCCGCGCTCGCCGCGCAGGCGGCCGGACCAGCGTCGATCGTCGCGTGGGCCGCCTTGCTCGTCCTGTCCGCGCCGCTCGCAATCACGTTCGCGGCACTCGGTGTGCGTCACCCCGTCGCAGGAGGCGTCGCCGCCTACGTCCGGGCCGGGCTCGGGGACGCGGCCGCAGCGGTGACGGGTATGTGGTTCATGACAGCGATTCTCATTGGCGGCCCCGCGGTCTCGCTGATCGGCGGTTACTACGTCGCCGACCTCACCGGCTCCGGGACGCGCGTCGCCGTTGTCGTCGGACTGCTGATGTTCGGCGTCGTTCTCGCAGCGAACGCGTTCGGCCTGCGCGTCTCCTCCGGCTTTCAGCTCGTCCTCTCGGCGGTGCTCGTCGTCGTCATCGCGAGCGCCGTCGGTATCGCGCTGCCGTCACGCGCCGGCGACAACTGGACGCCGTTCGCGCCGCACGGCTGGCTCGCCGTCGGCGATGCGGCGAGCATCCTGATGTGGCTGTTCATCGGCTGGGAGGCGATGGCCCAGCTCGCGGGCGAGTTTCGTCGCCCCGAGCACGACCTCCCGCGCGCGATGGCGCTCGCGTTCGGCGTCGTGACGGCGCTCTACGTCGGCCTCGCGGTCGCGACGATCGCCGTCACCGTCGCAGGCGGCTCGAGGGTGCCGCTCGCCGACCTCGTGGCCGTCGGCTTCGGCCGCGCCGGGCGCGACGCGACGGCGGTGCTCGCGGTGGCGCTGACGATGGGGACGATGAACGTCTACATGGGCGGCGCCGCGAAGCTCGCGGCGGCGCTTGCGCAGGAGGGAGCCCTCCCGCGCCGGCTCGCAGGCGCCACGACCCGGAGCATCCCGCGGCGGCCGCTGCTCGTGCTGGCACTGGTCGGGACGGTCGTGCTGCTCGCGCTCGGCGCCGGCTTCAGCAGCGCCGCCGATCTCGTGCGCGCCACCTCGGCCTGTTTCGTCGCCGTCTACCTGCTGTCGCTCGCGTCGGCGGTGCGGATCCTCGAGGGCGGGATGCGCGTGGCCGCGATCGTGTCGCTCGCGCTCGTCGCGGCCGTTGCCGTCTTCTCGTCCGCGTTCCTGCTCGTGCCCGCCGCCGCGGCGGTAGTCGTCCTCGTCCTTCGCCTCGGCACGCCGCCGCGTAAGAGACTTGCTTGCGAAACGCCGCGTAGTGATATATTTTGACGATGCATGAATGCCGTCACTCCGGTGATCCTCGGGCTCCTCGCCGGCGGCGAGCGCTCCGGCTACGAGATCAAGGCGATCGTCGACCGGTCGACGCGGTTCTTCTGGGCAGCGAGCTACGGCCAGATCTATCCGGAGCTCCGCCGCCTCGAGCATGAGGGGCTGATCGAAGGCGAGGACGCGCCGAACGGCGCGCGCCCGCGTCGCGTGTATCGGCTTACGCCGGCCGGGCACGACGAGCTCCAGGCGTGGCTCCATGGCTCGAGCGTCACGGTCGAGCTCCGCGACGAGTCGCTGTTGCGCCTCTTCTTTGCGGACGCCCTGCCGCATGAGGAGGCACTGGGGCTGATCGAGGGCCGCAGGCGTGGGTTCGAGCAGGTGCTCGAGCGGTTGCGAGAGATCGACGCACGCCCGGGCGAGGATCCGCCGTTCGTCGACCTGGTGCTGCGCTGGGGGCTCGCGTACACGGAGTGGGAGACGCAATGGTGTGCCGAGCAACTCGAGCGGCTCGGCGCCGGCGCCTCCCAGTCGCGATGAGCGAGCCCTCCTTCCGGGCGATCCTCGCGCGCGGGCTGCCGGGCTTCCTGCGCGAAGGCTTCGTCCCCCTTGCCGCGTTCTACGCCGCCTGGACGGTGTCGGGCTTGCCGGCGGGCATCGCAGCGGCAACGCTCGTCTCGTTCGGGCTGTATGCCTACGAGCGGCGGGCCGGGCGCGACGGACTGCTCGTCCGTCTCTCGCTCGGTTTCGTCGCGGTGCAGGCGGTCGTCGGGCTGGTCTCCGGGAGCACGGTGGTCTACCTCGCGACGCCGGTGCTTGCGAACGCGATCTGGTCAGCCGCCTTCCTCGTCTCCGCGGCCGTAGGGCGGCCGCTCGCCGGGGCGCTCGCCTGCGCGTGGTACCCGTTCTCGCGCGAGTTCCGCAATACGCCGGAGTTCAAGGGCGTCTATGGCTTCGAGTCCGTGGTCTGGGGCCTCTACCTGCTCGCCCGGAGCGCGCTACGGCTCGGGGCCCTTCTCCACGGCGGTGTCGGAAGCTTCGTCGTCGTCACGTTCCTCACCGGGACGCCGACGATGCTCGCGCTCCTCGCCTGGTCGATCTGGTATGCGCTGCGCAAGCTCGCCGTTGACGATTCCGAACCGACCGTGGCGACGGAACCGCTCGCCGAGGCGGGCGCGGGCGCTAGACGACGAGGCCGTGGACTTGCTCGGCCGCGTCCCGGGTGATCGGGTCGCCGTGTCCGACGCCGACGATCGCGGGCTCGAGCGCGGCCATCCGCCGGACGGATTCGCGGTGCTGCTGCAGGTTGAGGTTGAACGCCCTCCAGCCGGCGCAGAGCTCCGGCCACGTCGCGACGGCGTCGCCGGCGATCAGGAAGCGACGCTCGGGCCACCAGAACGCAAGGTGCCCGGGAGAGTGGCCGGCGGCATGGAGCACCTGCAGCGGCCCGAACGCGTCGCCCTCGCCGAGCGTCTCGTCCGGAGGGCACGGCACGTGCTTCGGGCGGCCCAGCCACACGCCTAACTGGAACGGCCACAACTTCAGCGACTGTTTCGGCACGATCGTCACCGCCTGCGCGCGTCGGTCGCCGCTCACGATGTCGGCTTCCCACTCGTGCGCGTACACCTTGGCGCCGCTTGCGCGCTTCAACGCTGCGAGCCCGCCGAGATGTGAGCGGTGACCGTGCGTGAGCACGATGCGCTTCAGGTCGGTGACGCTGCGGCCGAGCCCGCGGATCGCTTCGAGCACGAGTCGCGCGTCGTCCTCGTACAGCGTGTCGACGAGCGAGAGCTCCCCGCCGTCCTCGATCAGGAACGCGTGCACGTGGCCGCCCTTGCCGTGGCCGAGCGCGTGGATTCCGGGTGCGAGCTCCGTCACGACGCCGCGCGGTTCCACGGCGCGAACGGATTGTCGACCCCCTGCAGCGCAGGCTCCAGCGCGGGAAAGTGCCGCAGAAGCAGCGTGCGCATGTTGTTGCCCTCGACCCAGTCGAGACCCGCGCGCGTATAGACCTCGGGCCGGTAGTCGCGCGTGAAGAAGCGGTCGCTCTCGAGCCGGCGCGACGCCATCAGGATGAAGATGCGGAACGCGGTGTCGCTGAAGCCGAAGCCCTTCGGCTTCCGCTCGGCGTACATGCCGATCATCGAGTCCACGCGCTCGACGTCGCCGTAGATCGCGCGCAGCTCCTCGGCGTGCTCGGGCGTGTCGGCCATCTCCTCGAACGTCTCGAACGGCTTGAGGTGCAGCAGCCGCCGGAACTGGTTGTAGCGCGGGACGCCGCGCTCGCGCACGCGCAGGACGTCGATCGACGCAAGGTCGACGAGCGAGCCGTCCGCGCGGTCGAAGTGCTGGAGGAAGCGCGGGAAGTTGTGCAGCGTGATCGCGCCTGGATGCGACGTGCCGAACGAGTACAGCGCGTCGCTCATCGACAGCTCGGCGAGCCGCTCGCGGACGTGCAGCGCGCCGATCTCGGGCAGCGTCCGCTCCTGGAGCGTCCCGTCGTCCTGAAGCCGGCGGAAGCTGAACTCGTCCGGGATCAACGGGTGCATGCGGTAGACGCAGACGAACTCCTCGGTGAGCGAGTACGGCACGCCGTGGTGGTTCGTCGGCGAGCCCGGAATGCCGCGAACGACCTCGTTCTTCGTGCGCCGGCCGACGAGCTTGTCGAGCCGCTCGCCCTCGAGCCCCCACCAGTTCGTCCGTAGCGCGGTGACGGTCGTCGGGTGGGCGATGATCGCCGGCGTCCAGTCGGTGGTGTGGATCTTCGCCATCAACGCGGCGACCACGAGCCGCGCCTTGTCGTAGAGCTCGTCGTCGGAGAGCTCCGGGTGCTGCTCGTGCAGGCGATCGCAGACCGCGTTGTGCTCGCGCATGAACAGGGAGTGCAGGAGCGCGAGGCCGACCCAGAAGTTGCCCGCCACTCCCGACGGGTCGATGTGCGCCTCGAGGTCCTTGGGCGGCAGCCCGTGCTCGTCGATCCGCAGCTTGCCGTGCTCTCCCGAGCGCAGCGCGTGGGCGAAGGCGGGGTCGCGGCCGTAGATCTGCGAGCCGTCCCACCAGTGTGTGTCGTCGGTGACGAACGTCGGCGGCCCGGACGGGTCCGCGCTGGGATCGGGACGCGTCTTCGCGATGCGCATCGGCCGCTCCGGCCACGGGTCGTCGTCGGCAACGGGAACGACCCACGGGTTGTGCTCCTCGTTCTTGCCGTGGCTGAACCAGTCGTGCACCTCGAACTGGATCCACGCGCCGGCGAGCAGGTTGAGCGTCGTCGCCGGGATGAACTCCTTCCGCGTGAGCAGCTCGCGGCTGATCGTGCGCGGGTTCGGCTCGAGGAGCCTGTCGTCCGGCTCGCGAACCGTGTACTCGAGAGGAACGTTACGTCCGAAGCGGCTGCCGAGGCTGCCCATCAGCGGATCGTCGAGGTCGTTGAACGTCCCGTCGAGCGTTCGTGCGGTGAGGTGGCGCGGATGCTCGTCGACGTCGGGCTTGTCGAGCGGCCCGCGGCCGGTGTCGTAGAGGTTCTTCTGGCGCAGGCGGTTCCGCAGCCCGATCAGGACGAGCATCGCGAGCGGCAGCGGCAGGTGATCCCAGCCACGGTGGCGGTCGATCCGCTCGGCGGTATTCGTGAACAGTCCCATGCGGTGCCCTCCTCTCGAGCGACGGCTCTCCGGTGCCCCCCTCGGACGTGGTCGATGTAACCACCGGCGGCGCGGCGAGTCAACGCGCCCCGGCCTTAGGCTCCGGTTCATGCGGCGCGTCGCAGGCGATGGCGTCACCTTGGCGGTGGCCGACGAGGGCGAAGGTCCGGCGGTCGTGCTCCTGCACGGGTTTCCGGATTCGTCTCGGCTCTGGCGCAACCAGGTACCCGTCCTCGTCGGCGCCGGCTTTCGCGTCGTCGTGCCGGACCTCCGCGGCTTCGGCGAGTCCGACAGGCCGGACGCGGTCGAGGCCTATGCGATCCGGCACAGCGTCGCGGACGTCGTCGCGATCCTGGACGCGCTCGAGATCGAACGCGCACACGTCGTGGGTCACGACTGGGGCGCCGCCGTTGCGTGGCTGTTTACCGCGTTTCTCCCCGCACGTGTCGACCGGCTCGTCGCGCTGTCCGTCCCTCACCCTGCGACGCTGCGCGAGCGGACGATCGAGCAACGCGAGAAGGCGTGGTACCAGCTCTGGTTCCAGTTCCCGGGCGTCGCGGAGGAGGTGCTGCCGCGCGACGACTGGAAGCTCATGCGCGAGCTCCTGCGCGGCGCCGGTGACATCGCGCAGTACGTCGCCGACCTCTCGCGTCCGGGCGCGCTCACCGCTGCGCTGAACTGGTACCGCGCGAACGCGGCGCCGCAGCGCGAGCTCGAGCAGATGCCGCCGCTGCCGCCGGTCGCCGCGCCGACTCTCGGCATCTGGAGTAGCGGCGACAACTACCTCACAGAGGAGCGGATGCTCCGCTCCGGCGAGCA
>JBJMJE010000370.1:0-4191 GCA_045806505.1 Gaiellaceae bacterium | reverse complement strand
TTGATCCTCGCTCTCTACCGTTCCGGCCGGCAAGCCGAGGCTCTCGACGTTTATCGGAACGCGCGCGCCCGGTTCGTCGAGCTCGGCATCGAGCCCGGGCCGGCGTTGAGGAGCCTTCAGTCCGAGATCCTCCGACACGAGGCTGGTGTTGCCGCACCTTCGGGCCGCGGCGCCAACGTCGACGAGGACGAGGAGATCCTCGCTGCCCTGCTGGCCGGCAGGGTCGTCCCGGTGCTGGGCCTCGACGGGGTGGGGGATCTGGCGAGCCATCTCGCGCGTGCCTTCGACGTTCCGAAGGACGGGCCGATCGATCTCGCCCGCGTCTCGCAGTACGTCGCGACGATGAAGGGGTCGGGTCCGCTTTACGACGAACTGCACACCTTGTTCGAGGCAGCTGTCGAGCCGACGCCGCTCCATCGGTTCCTTGCGCAGTTGCCGGCGCGCCTTCGGGATCGCGGCGTGCCCTATCAGCTGATTGTCAGCACCAACTACGACCTTGCTCTCGAGCAGGCGTTCGAGGAGGCAGGCGAAGAACTCGACATCGTCGCCTACGTGGCAACCGGCCGGAACCGCGGGCGGTTCTGGCATCGCCGGCCCGACGACGTGCCGCGGCCGATCGACGTTCCGAACACGTACGCGGTCGAGCTGTCGCTCGAACGGCGGACGATCTTGCTCAAGCTGCATGGTGCAGTCGACCCGCTCCCGGAGCGCGAGTGGGAAAGCTTCGTGATCACCGAAGACGACTACATCGATTATCTCCGCCGCTCGGAGCTCTCGACGGTCGTTCCCGTCGCACTCGCGGCGAAGCTACGGCGGAGTCACTTTCTCTTCCTCGGTTACCAGATGGCCGACTGGAACCTTCGTCTGATCCTCAACAGGATCTGGGGCGATCGGCCGGTTGCCTACCGCTCGTGGGCGGTGCAGCAGTCGCCCACTCCGCTCGCGCAGGCGTTCTGGCGCCGCTACGACGTCACGGCGCTGGACGCGGAGCCTGCCTCCTACCTGGCGTTGCTCGAACGGCGTCTCGAGGTTGCTTGAGCGTCGGCACTCCAGCGTCGCCTTATAAGGGACTCAACGCATTCGACGATTCCGATCTCGATGCGTTGTTGTTCTTCGGCCGAGAGCGCGAGCGCGAGATCGTGGCAGCGAACCTCGCCGCATCGCGCTTGACGGTGCTCTACGGTCCGAGCGGCGTCGGCAAGTCCTCGCTGCTGTCGGCCGCGGTCGCGCGTTCGCTCCGACAGCTTCCGGAGACACCGCTCGTGATCGTCTTCTCGCGCTGGAGCGACGACCCGGCTGCCGCGCTCGCCAGCATCGTTGCGACGCAGGCAGGAGCCGAGGCAAACGGCTCGGCGACCAACGCCCTCGTCGACGCGCAGCTCGGCCGCGACGTCTACCTCATTCTCGACCAGACAGAGGAGTACTTCCTCTACCACGCCGACGACGCCGGCCCGGACTCCATGGCGGAGACGCTGCCCATCGTGCTCGCAGGCGACTACCGCATCAACGTGCTCATCTCCCTCCGAGAGGACTCCCTCGCGGAACTCGACCGCTTCACCGGCCGAATCTCGGGGCTGTTCGCGAACACGCTGAGGCTGGACCGCCTCGACCGCGACGCGGCGCGAAGCGCGATCGTCGGACCCGTCCAGCGGTTCGTCGAGCTCACCGGGCAGAGCGTGGCCGTCGAGCCCGCGCTCGTCGAGCGCGTGCTCGACGAGGTCGGGGCGGGCCGGATCGAGCCCGCGCTCGGCGGCCGCGGATCTGTCGAGGGTGGCGTCGACGGCGTTCGCATTGAGACGCCGTATCTCCAGCTCGTGATGCAGCGCCTCTGGGACGAGGAGCGCGCCCGGGGCTCCGATGTGCTCCGCGCGGAGACGCTTGTCCGCCTCGGCGGAGCGCGGCGTATCGTCGAAGAGCACCTCGAAGGTGCGATCGCCGAGCTGACGGTCGCGCAGAGAGACGTCGCGGCGCGTTTGTTCAACCACCTGGTGACGCCGTCGGGAACGAAGATCGCGCACACCGCCACCGATCTCGCCGACTTCGGCCAGGTTCGTCAGGAAGAGCTCCAGCCCGCTCTCGACCGGCTCACCGATCGGCGGATCCTGCGCTCGATCGACGAGGCCGGCAGCCGGCGCTACGAGATCTTTCACGACGTGCTCGCCGAGCCGGTGCTCGCATGGCGAGCGCGCCACCGCACCGAGCGCGAGGTCGAACGGAAGCTTGCCGAAGCGCATCGTCGCCGTCGTACGCTCCAGCGCCTCTTCGCGTTCGTCGTTGTGGTGCTCGGCCTCATGACCGCAGTGACAGTCTTCGCGCTGCAGCAGCGCGGTCAGGCTCGTTCCGCGGGCGCCGAGGCGAAGCGCGAGGCAAAGGTGGCCGAAGCCGAGCGGAAAGAAGCCAACCAGAAGCGACAGCAGGCGGAGGCTGCTGCGGCGCGAGCTCGCCGCGCTGAAGCCGACGCGCTCCGCGCGGAACGCAAGGCAAAGAGCGCTTTGGAAGTGGCCGACCTGCGGACACGAGAGGCCCGGATCCGCACGCTCGAGGCCGAGGCGCTCGGCGCTGTGGACGCCGACCCGCAGCTCAGTCTGCAGTTAGCCACGAAAGCCGCGACGCTGGCTCGCAACCGAGCCTCCGAGGACCTCCTCCGCGAGACGCTGAAAGCATCGTCCCTACGGAGCGTCGCCCGCGCGGCCGGACCCGTCGTCGCGGCCTCGGCGCGCAGCGGGAGCCTGATCAGCGTGACGGCGCACGGTGCGTACCTGACCACCAACCGCGAGACAGGGCGGACGCTCCCCTCGAACACGGGGATCGAGACGCGCGCCGCGTCGTTTGCAGATGACGGCAGCGCGCTGCTCACCGGCGACGACGGGATCGTTCGCATCCTCGGTCCGGGACGGCCCGCCTCTCCGATTCCGGGCGTCGCCGGCATGACTGGTGGTGCGCTCGCGGCGGACGGCAGGCGCGCCGTCGTCTTCAACGAACACGGCGCGGTTGTCGTCGACGCCGACTCCGGCGGAGTGATCCGGCGGTTCAGCAGCCCCGACACGCTCGCCGCGGCGATCTCAAGAGACGGCCGGTTCGTCGCGACGGGGCACGACAAGCGCGTTCTTCGGGTGTGGGACGCCCGAACGGGCAGGCTCGTTCGCAAGGTGACCAGCCGTTCCGGTCTCATCGTCACCGTCGCGTTGAGCGTCGGCGGCGATCTCGTCGCAGCTGCTGACAGCGACGGCGTCGGGCAGGTGTGGCGTGTCGCTGACGGAGTTCGCCTGGCCGTCCTCACAGGCCACCAAAACGCTCTGACCGACGTCGAGTTCAGCCCGAGCGGCGACCTGGTTGTCACGGCTAGTCGCGACAAGACGATGAAGGTCTGGCTGATCTCGTCGAGCCTCGCTCGAACAACCTTGCGCGGTGACACCCAACCCGTCACGTCCGCGCACTTCGTCGGCGGCGATTCATTGATCGTCTCGGCAAGCGCAGACGGGACGGCACGCCTCTGGGATGTCGCCGTTCCGGAGCTACAGCCGCTGGCGCACCTGGGAGTGCCCGTGACGCGCGTCGACTACGGCCGGCAGGGGCGGGATGTCCTTGCCACCGCCCAGGACGGCCGGGTTCACGTCCTCGACGCGTCGACCGGCGCCGAGGTGCGTACCCAGGCAGCAGCAAGGGCTTCGGCCACCGTGACCGGGCCGAACGGCTCGACCGCGGAGCCCGTTGGCAACGACGTCTTACTACGGTTCCGCGGTATCACGAGGCGACTACAGGGACATCGCGACGCTGTGACCTCGGTTGCGTTCTCCCCGAACGGCCGACTGCTGGTGACCGCGAGCAAGGACAACGACGCACGGATCTGGGACGTGGCGACTGGAAAATCGCGTCGCGTTCTCTCCGGTCACCTCGGCTCCGTCCAGGAAGCCCGTTTCAGTCCGGACGGCCGTTGGGTCGTCACGGCCGGCTCGAAGGCGGGCATCTGGAATGTCCGCAGCGGTGAGCGCCTGATGTTCGTGCGCGGGCATACGGAGCCGCTGACGTCGGCCACGTTCGATCGCACGGGGCGCACGATTCTGACTGGCGGCCTCGACGGAACCGTGCGCACGTATCGGTGCGAGCTCTGCGGCAATATCGAGGACCTCTTGGCGCTGGCGAAGCGCCGTCTCGCCGCCGTCCGCCGCTAGCGGTTCGGCACCGCCAGCC
>JBJMJE010000369.1:0-10144 GCA_045806505.1 Gaiellaceae bacterium | reverse complement strand
CACTCTGCTGCGACCTCGAGCGGCACGTCTTCTACTCGGCGCACACAGATCCCCGCGTCGTCGTAGCGCTGCGCCAGACGCACTGGTTCGACCTCGCTGAGTGGTCGACGAGCGGACAAGGAAATAGAGTCGGACAATGAGCTTCCTCCACTCTCTGCGTCGGAAGGTGCGGATTCGCTCGCTCGAGCGTGGCGACTACTCGCAGGAGGGGGATCGGCCGGAGTCGAACGTCGATGCCGGTGCCGCCGCTGCCGCGCAGAGCATGCAGTCGACCATTTCGGACAGCGCCGGGCCCGGTTACCCGCCCGGCTACGTGAACGACTACGACGACGGCCGTCCGCGCCACTGACGCGGTAGCTCCGCGAGCGCACGCGTATTGACGACGTCGGCGGCCGTCGCGCCGCCGCGCCGCGCGGTCGCGACCGCGAGCTGCATGTTCCCGAGCCCGCGCGTCGAGTGCGCGTCGGTGGAGCACACGATCGGCACGCCCGACTCGACGGCGAGCCGTACGTGCACGTCGCGCAGGTCGAGCCGGTCGGGCAGGCCGTTCACCTCGACCGCCTTGCCCTCCTCGAGCGCGACCTCGAACGCCCGCTCGAGATCGAGGGCGTTCTCCGGGCGGTGGTTGATGATCCGCCCCTTGGGGTGACTCAGGCACGAGACGCTCGGATGACGGAGCGCCTCGATCACGCGCTTGGTCATGGCGTCCTTCGTCGCGCGCTGGCCGGCGTGCACGCTCGCCTGCACCCAGTCGAGCTCCGCGAGCACGTCGTCCGGTAGGTCGAGCGTGCCGTCGGGGAGGATGTCGCACTCGCTGCCGCGCAGCACGCGAAACGGCGCGAGGGTCTCATTCGCCTCCGCGATCTCCTCGCCCTGGCGGCGGAGGTCGTCGGCGTCGAGGCCGGGGACGACGCGCACGTTGCGGGTGTGGTCGCAGATTGCGATGTACTCGTAGCCGCGCTCGCGCGCCGCCTCCCCCATCTCGAGGACGCTCGCCTTGCCGTCAGACCACGTCGTGTGCACGTGCAGGTCGCCGCGGATCTGCTCGAGCGCGACGAGCGCCGGCGGCACCGCGTACGGCCGCTCGCGAAGCTCGGGCGGGACGAAGGGCAGGCCGAGCTGCGCGAACAGGGCTTCCTCGTCGGGCGCGTCCGGGAGCGGGCCGAGCGAGTCGACGAAGGCGCGCGTGCCCGTCGCGCGGACGAGCTCCGTCCCGAAGCGCGAAGGCGCGGCCACGACGAGCTCCACGGGAACGCCCTCGATCGTCACGCCGACAGCCCGCGCATCGTCGTGCTCGACGACCGAGACGATCTGCGGGAGCTCCGCGAACCGGTCGAGCGCCTGCGGTGACGTCGAGACGACGGCGAAGTGGTTCGAGACGTCCGCCCAGCGGCGCGCATCGCCGGCCGCGACGCCGTCGAGTTGCGCCGCAAGCGTCTCGGCGAGCTCGCGCGCGCGGTTCAGGAGCAGGCCGCGCCGCGCGCGCGGCTCGGCTTCGCGCTCGAGCGCCTCGCGCAGCTTCGCGACCGACTTCGGCCCCATCCCGGGAACGTCCTGGACGCGTCCGCTCTCGACTGCCTCGCGCAGCTCCGCGGCCGTGCGCGCGCTGAGCGCGCGGCCGACCTCGACGGCGCGCTTGGGCGACAGCCCGAGGAACCGCCCGAGGCCGACGAGCTCCGGCTCGACCTCCGACTCGAGCTCGCGCGCGTGGGCGATCTCGCCCGTCTCGACGAGCTCGCGCAGCCTCGCCTCGAGCCCCGGCCCGATTCCGCGGAGCTCACGCACTCTGCCGTTGCGGACGAGCTCGGCGACGGGCGTCGGGAGCGGCCTGATCATCTCTGCTGCACGGCGGTACGCACGCACGACGTAGTACGACGAGCCTGCGAGATCGAGCAGCGACGCGTACCGCTCGAGTGCATCGGCGACCGCTCGGTTGTCGGCGTCTAGGCTCTGACCCATGGCGTTGTTCGTCGTTCCCTTTCGCGTCGACGGGAAGACGCGACTCGGCGATCCCGAGATCGCGCTCGCGATGTTCATGGATGTGCGCGCGGCGTGCGAGCAGGTCGGAGACGTAATCGTCTGCGACGCGCCCGGCGGGCAGGGATCCGCCGTCGCCGTGACCCTCGCAGGGCTCGAAGGCTCCGTCACGATCGTCAATGCGGATCTCCCGTGTGTCACGCCGCACGAGCTGATCGAGCTCGTGGACGCGGCGCCCGCGCTCGTCGCCGCTTACGACGGGACGACGAACGCGCTCGCGCTCGCCGACGCCCGCGACTTCCGGCCGCTCTACGGCCCCGGCAGCGCGGAGCGCTTCGCCCTGCGGCGCCTCGACCTGCGCGGGCTGCGTGAGGACGTCGATACCCGGGACGATCTCGTGAGGCTGGCTCCGTACGTCGGGCCGAACACGCGCAGCGCCATGCTGGTCAGCGCGTGAACGTGGTCGCGCTCAGCGGGGGCTTCGGCGGCGCGAAGTTCGTCCGCGCCCTCGTCGAGACGCTTGGCGGCGACCGTATCACCGCCGTCGTGAACGTCGGCGACGACCTCGAGTTTCTCGGCCTGCGTATCTCGCCCGATCTCGACAGCGTCCTCTATGCGCTCGCCGGCGTCGCCGACGACGAGCGCGGCTGGGGCCGGGCGGGCGAGACATGGAATGCGCTCGACACGGTGTCGCGGCTCGGCGATCCCGACTGGTTCAAGCTGGGCGACCGCGATCTCGGCCTCCACGTCGTGCGGACGAAGGCGTTGCGCGCGGGCGAGCGGCTCTCCGCGTTCACGCGGCGTGCGGCGAGTACGTTCGGCGTCGACGCGACGATGCTGCCGGCGACGGACGACGAGCTGAGGACGTTCGTGATCACGCCCGCAGGAACGTTCTCGTTCCAGGAGTGGTACGTCGCCCGCGGCCATCGCGACGACGTCGAAGACGTGGACGTGCGCGGCGAAGCACACCCTGCACCGGGTGTGCTCGATGCTCTCCGCGCTGCGGACATGGTACTGATCGGGCCGAGCAATCCCTACCTCAGCGTCGGCCCGATTCTCGCTGTGGCGGAGATCCGCGGCGCGGTCGCCGATCGGCGCGTGCCGTGCGTGGCGGTGAGCCCGCTCGTCGGCGGCCGCGCCGTGAAGGGCCCGGCGGACCGCATGCTCGCGCGGCTCGCGGGCGGCACGACGGCGGCGCACGTTGCGTCGGTCTACGCCGGCCTGATCGACGCGCTCGTCGTCGACGAGGGAGACGACGTGTCGGAGCTCGACGTCCAGCCGATCGTGACGCGCACGTTGATGCAGGACGAGGAATCGCGGCGCCGTGTCGCCGAGGCCGCGCTGTCGGTGCCCGTTTGAAGGTCGCGATCGTCGGCGGCACGGGGCCGTTCGGCCGCGCGCTCGCCATGCGGTTGCACGCCGCCGGCGACGAAGTCGTTGTCGGCTCGCGCGACCGCGCTCGGGCGGAGGAGGCGGCCGCGGAGCTCCACGTCGACGGAGCGGCCAACGAGGAGTCGGTGCGGGGTGGTGTGGAGCTCGTCGTCCTCGCCACGAACGCGGCCGCGATGCTCGAGACGGCGCGTGCGCTCTCGCTCGAATCGCCCGTCCTGAGCGTGGCGAGCGAGCTTCGCTCGGACGAGCCGGTCTCGCTGGCCGAGCGGCTCGCGGACGTGGTCAACGTGCCCGTCGTCGCAGGGCTGCATTCGCTCGCGGCCGGGAAGCTCAGCGGCGAGGCGCCGGACGAGGATGCATTCGTCTGCGGCGACGACGCAGACGCAAAGGCCATGGCGCTCGAGCTCGCGCAGAAGCTCGTGCGCGGCCGCGCGGTCGACGCCGGGCCGCTGCGCTCGGCGCGTGGGCTCGAGGCGATGACCGGCGTGCTCGTCGGGATCAACCGCCGCTACAAGATCCACGCGGGCCTGCGCGTCACCGGCCTCCGGTGACGCTGACGGTCCTGCCGCTGGAGGGCCTGCCCGAGGTCGGCCCCGGCGCGGATCTCGCGGAGCTCGTGACGCGTTCGCGTTCGCTCGAGGACGGCGACGTCGTCGTGCTCGCGCAGAAGATCGTCTCCAAGGCGGAGGGCCGCGTCGTGCGTCTGGACGCCGTCGAGCCGTCGCAACGTGCGCGCGAGCTCGCAGGTGCGGAAGGCGACGCCCGCCACGTCGAGGTGATCCTCCGCGAGGCCGTCCGCATCGTCCGCACGCGCGGTCCGCTCGTGATCGCGGAGACGCGGCACGGCTTCATCTGCGCGTCCGCAGGCGTGGACGCGTCGAACGCGCCGGAGCGCGGAACGCTCGTCCTGCTGCCGGTCGACGCCGACGCGTCCGCCCGGCGGATCCGGGACCGTGTCCGGGAGGTGTCGGGCCGCAGCGTCGCCGTCGTCGTCAGCGACTCCTTCGGACGTCCGTGGCGTCAGGGTACGACGGACGTCGCGATCGGCGTGGCGGGTGTGACGCCGCTGCTCGACCTCCGCGGCACGAAGGACGCGACGGGTTACGAGCTGCGCTCGACGCAGATCGCCGTCGCGGACGAGCTCGCGGGCGCGGCTGAGCTCGTGATGGGCAAGGCTGCGCGGGTTCCGGGCGCCGTGATCCGCGGCTACCGCGCGTCGGGCGACGGCGCGGCCCGCGAGCTCGTCATGCCCGCGGAGCGCGATCTCTTTCGTTGAGAGCTCGTTTCACAATGAGGCTTGTGCCGCCGGGACACGCTGGACGGCGCGATGCGGCGTCCTCGGTCGGCCCGATATCCCGCATATCGAGCCTCCCTGCGTCCTTGCCTCGCACCGCCCATCGCGCCCCGTCGACGAAGCGCATTATGAAACGAGCTCTTAGGCGTGGAGCTGGAGTTGCCGCACGAGCGCGACGGCGCGCGAGGCGGCATCGACGATCTCACCCGCGTCGCGCTGAGCTTCGACAGGGACGTGGTCGTCCGTCGCGAGCAGGCTGCCGTAGCCGGAGATCGCCGTCAGCAGGTTGTTCAGGTCGTGCGCGATCGCGCGGAGCGGGGGCGGGTCGTGCGCCTGTCGGACTGCGAAGAGATGAGCCACCTCGAGTGCTTCGGCAGAAGGCGGCCGCGCCTTTAGGCTGGTCGCGTGAACGCGCGCGAGCGCCCGTTGCGGCGAGAGGAGCTTCTGGACGATCCCGTCGCGCAGTTCGTCCGCTGGTACGGCGAGGCGCGCGGCGAAGGCCTGCCGCTGCCGGAGGCGTGCGCGCTCGCTACGGCGTCCGCGGATGGCAGCCCGTCGGCCCGGATGGTGCTCATGAAGGACGTCGACGACCGCGGCTTCACGTTCGCGACGAGCTACACGAGCCGCAAGGCGCAGGACTTGGCGGAGAACTCGCGTGCGGCGCTGCTGTTCTACTGGCACCCGCTCGGACGGCAGGTACGCGTCGAGGGAACCGTGGAGCGCGTGTCGCCCGAGGACTCTGACGCGATCTTCCTGGCGCGCCCGCGCGAAAGCCGGATCAGTGCGCTCGCCTCCCGGCAGAGCGACCCCGTCGCGTCGCGCGAGGAGCTCGAGGCGCGGGTCCGCGAGCTGGCTGCACAGCTCGGCGACAAGGAGGTCGTGCGGCCCGAGTTCTGGGGCGGCTACCGCCTGGCGCCCGACGCCTTCGAGTTCTGGCAGCACCGCGAGAACCGGCTGCACATCCGCTTCGCATACCGCCGCTCGAGCGACGGCTGGACGATCGAGGAGCTCCAGCCCTAGCTGATTACCAGCTGTGCGTGCTCTTCGAGGCCTCTGACGCCCACGCCGACCAGGCGGAGGGCACCGGGGCGGTCGTCGAGCGCGCGGTCGAGGAGGCGGCAGGCGACGTCGCCGATCGTCTCGGCGTCGGCGACCGCGACGTCGAGCGTCAACGATCGCGTCCTGATCGAGAAGTCCGGGTAGCGCACCTTCGTCGTGACGGTCCGGCCGACCTGCCCGTTGCGACGGAGATGCTCCGACAGGCCCACGGCCATCCGCCTCAGCTCGTCGTGCAGGCGCGCGCGATCGTCGAGGTCGCGCGGGAACGTCTCCTCCTGCGAGATCGAGATCCGCGCCACGTCGGTCTCCAGCGGGCGCGGGTCGATGCCGCGGGCCCGGTCGCGCAACATGCGGCCGACCTTCCCGGGCAGCAGCCCGCGCAGCGTGTCGTCGTCGAGGGCGGCGAGGGCGCCGACGGTCTCGATTCCCACGCGCGCCAGGCGCTCGGCGCTTCGCGGCCCGACCCCCGGCAGCTTGCGAACCGCGAGCGGGCCGAGGAACTCGCCTTCGCGTCCCGGCAGCACGACTGTGATTCCGCCCGGTTTGCGCCGGTCGGACGCCACCTTCGCGACGACCTTCGACGAGGCGACGCCGAGCGAGCAGGTCAACCGTGTCGTCCCGCGCACCGCCGTCTGCACCGCCTCGGCGAGCTCACGCGCGCGCAGAAAATCCGGCACCACCTCTCCGAGATCGAGGTAGCCCTCGTCCAGCCCCGTTCGCTCGACCGTCGGCACGATCGCCCTGACACTGTCCCAGACGCTGCGCGAGTACTCGCGGTAGAGCGCGTGCCGCGGCCGGAGGAAGACGGCGTGCGGACACCGTCGCAGCGCCTCGGCGCAGCTCATCGCCGACTGGATGCCGAACTCGCGCGCGACGTAGTTCGCCGTCGCGACGACGCCGCGGCCGTGCGGGTCGCCGCCGACGATCAGCGGCCGCGCGCGCAGCGACGGAACCTCGAGTTCCTCGACGGCCGCGAAGAAGGCGTCCAGGTCGAGGTGTGCCACGATCACGCCGATAAGCCTAGGGAGTGGCCGGGACGGGTATGAGACTGCGCATGTTCAAGAGGGTTCTCGACGAGTACGTGTCGAGACACCACCGGGACCACGGCCGGCGGGAAGTCGCGCTCTCGCTCACGATCGCGATCACACTTGCATCCGGGGCGCTCGTCGGCGTCGCGTGGGCGGCCGGCTTCGATGACGTGACCGCACGTCTCGTGCACCCGCACTGGCACTGGTTCCTGCTCGCGCTCGCCGGCCTCGTCGCCAGCCTGGTCGGCTACACGTTTGCGTACCGGGAACTCGCTCGCGTGGACGACGGCCCCGATCTGCCTGTCCACCACGCGGGCGCACTCGTCACGACGGGCTTCGGCGTGTTCATCCCGCGCGGGGGCTTCGCTCTCGATCACGAGGCGCTGCTCGATGCGGGCGTCCCGGAGCGCGAGGCCGCGCTGCGCGTCCGTGGCCTCGGCCTGCTCGAGTACGCGATCCTCGCGCCCGCGGCGTTCGGCGCCGCGCTGTTCCTCCTGGTCGACGGCATCCCCGACCATGCCGGCGTGCAGATGTCGTGGATCATCGGCGTTCCCGTCGGGACGATCGTCACGCTCGTCCTCCTGCGCCACCGAAAGCAGATGCGCAACGGCGGCCGCTTCCGCAAGGCAATTGCGCGGTTCCTCGACGCCGTCCACCGTCTCGCACGCCTCTTCGCGCCTCCCCGCAAGCGAACGCTCGGCGCGGCGCTCGGCATGTCCGTCTACTGGGCCGGGGACGTCTTCGTGCTCTGGGCGTGCCTCGCGGCGTTCACACGTCACGGGACGCCGCCGGTCGCGGCGCTGATCCTCGCCTACGCGACGGGGTACGCCCTCTCGCGGCGGACGCTGCCGTTCGCGGGCGCCGGGGCCGTCGAGGCGCTGCTGCCGTTCGCCCTCACGTGGGTCGGCGTCGCCCTCGCACCAGCCCTGCTCGCAGTCTTCTCCTACCGCCTCTTCAACCTGTGGCTCCCCGCGATCCCGGGCACGCCGGGGTTGCTGGTGTTGAAGCGGAGACCGGTGGGTACGGGTTGATCACGATGACGACACTCACCGAACAACTTACGAGGTACGTCGAAGACGCACATTCGATCGAAGTGCAGGCGCTCGCGCAGTTGCGCACCGCGCCCGACATCGCGGGCGATCCGGAGCTCTCGGCGATCTACCGCGAGCACCTGGTCGAGACGGAGGGACACGAACGGGCGACGAGATCGGCCCTCGAGGCGCGTGACGCGAAGCCGGCACGCACGAAGGACGCCGTGATGGCGCTCGGCGGCAAGGGGTTCGTGCTCTTCGCGCGGCTCCAGCCGGACACGCCCGGGAAGCTGCACTCGCACTCGCTCTCGTACGAGGCGCTCGAGCTCTCGTCGTACCAGCTGCTGCGTGGAGTCGCGGAGCGGGCGAGCGACGACGCGGTCATCGAGACCGCGGAGCGGATCGCTGCCGACGAGGGCGCGATGATGAAGCGGCTCGAGGCGACGTTCGACGTCGCGGTCGACGCGTCGTTGCGGGCCGTCGGCCGGGACGATCTGAAGGAGCAGCTGCGGAAGTACCTCTCCGACGCGCACGCCATCGAGGCGCAGGCGATCGCACTCCTCGAGCGCGGCCCGAGGCTCGCGGGCAGCGAGCGGCTCGAGCGGATCTACGAGGAGCACCTCGCCGAGACGCGCGACCACTGCGAGCTGATCGAGACGCGGCTCGATGCCCTCGGCGGCGATCCGTCGACGCTGAAGGACGCCGCGCTGCGGCTCGGCGGTCTCAACTGGGCGGCGTTCTTTCGCGGCCATCCCGACACGCCCGGCAAGCTCGCCGCGTTCGCGCGCGCCTTCGAGCACCTGGAGATCGGCGGCTACGAGCAGCTGAAGCGCGTCGCCCAGCGCGCGGACGATCACGAGACGGCGACGCTCGTCGGGCGGATCCTCGAGGACGAGCGGAGAGCGGCGGAGCGGATCGCCGACGCGTTCGACGAAGCGGTGGATGCCTCCCTGGAGGCCGTGGGGGTGACACAACAGGCTTAAATTCCCTCCGGCCCGGGAAGTCACCCCGGCGAATGGTGTCACCATAGAAGGAGGGAAGCTCGTGATCCCCGAGACATTGCGGCGGCCACGCGGCTACGCGTGGCGCTTCGCCGTTCCGGCGCTCGTCACGATCGCGGTCCTCGCTGCGCTACCGGGATCGAGCGCGGCCGCGACGACGGCCCCGGCGTTCGCGCCCCCGGTGTACGTGGATCAGCAGCTCGCAGGAGGCGAGCCGGAGGTCTTCGCCGACGTCCTGCACGGGCGGCTGATCTACACCTCGCACGAGGGCACGACGCACCTGTATCGAGACGGCATCACGAACTCGCCGTGGGGCGACTTCGCGTTCGTCTCGAACTACTGCAACCAGGTCAACACGTGGACGTCGCCCGACGGCGGTGCCAATTGGTACCGCGACCGGTACCTCGGCACCACGTGCCCGCAGAACCTGACGTACACGGGGTTCAGCGACCCCGACCTCACGCAGGACGCGGGCGGGCGCGTCTACAACACCGGGATCGATCTCGCCAACGACGCGCTCTTCTCGTCGCTGGACGGCGGTCAGACGTGGGACAAGGGAACGGCCAACTGCCACGACGGCGACAGACCGTGGCTCGCCGGCGGTCTCACCGACCAGGTGTATCTCGCGACCGACACCGTTGAGGGAAGCGGGAGCGGCCACCAGGTCTTCGTCTCGACCGACGGCGGCAACAGCTGCAGCGCCACGGGCATTCCGGACAACGGCACGCTCGCGGACGGCGGCTCGTGGACGGCGTTCGGAAAGCTCTACTACGACAAGCTCAACGGCAGCGTCGTCGAGCCCGCCATCTTCCAGCACGGCGACGGCAGCGTCGGCATCGGCATCAGCACGCTCCCCGCCGGCGGCACGGCGTTCACGCCGCACGAGGGCTACCGCGGCACGTCGATCTTCGCCCACTGGCCGGCGATCGCGATCGACAAGGCCGGCACGGTCTACGTGACCTGGGACACCGACGAGCGACAGGCCGGAACGAGCGGCGGCTGCGACGGCGCGCAGACGCCTGCGGCGAACTCGATCATGCTGCTCTCGACGAAGGATCTGGGCAAGACGTGGTCCGCGCCTGCGACGGTTGCGCATCCGGGCACACGCGTCTTCTGGCCGTGGATCGCAGCCGGGGACAGCGGCAAGGTCTCGGTCGTCTGGTACCAGACCGAGCCGCAGGACGGCATGCCCGACCTCGATTGCCAGCTCGGACACATCCATGCGATGGAGTCGTCGATCGTCGGTGCGACCGGCAAGAAGCCGCAGCGCTGGACGGTCGACGCCGCTGGGCGGCCCGTTCACATCGGCTGGGTCTGCCAGGGTGGCACGACCTGCGTGGCGACCGGGCAGGACCGCCGGCT
>JBJMJE010000368.1:0-7520 GCA_045806505.1 Gaiellaceae bacterium | reverse complement strand
GTCCGCTCGCCCTCGACGCGGAGCGCATACGCATCGAGGCGGTAGTGCGGCACGCGGGTCGCGACGACGGTGTGAGCCGCCGCGACGAACGGCAGCCCGGGTGCGTACTCGTGCACGCCGAACACGCGCTCGAACATGTCGGGAAAGCCGAGCCGCGAGCCGAACTGCTCGAGCATCTCGATCCCGCCGGGCGGCACCCACACCGCGGCACGCTGCGGCGCGTCGCCGCGCCCCTGCAGGTACATCGATCCCCATACCCACGGGACGAGGTCGCCCCAGTGGTCGAGGTGAAAGTGCGTGATCACGATTGCGTCCACGCGCGGCCACGGGTCCCGTTCTCGCAGCCGCGCGAGCACGCCTGGTCCGCAGTCGAGGAGCAAGTTGCCCGACCCGTTCACGAGGTAGCCCGACTGCGCGCCACCCGGGTTGGGCCACGCGGGCGAGCAGCCCACCACCGTCAGCTTCACCGGCGTATCTTCTCATCAACGATGCTTTATGCTCCGCGCCATGGCTGAAGCACCGACCGAGTTGCTCAAGCGGGTCCCGCTCTTCTCCGATCTGACCGACCGCGAGCTGAAGCAAGTGGCGCAGTCGATGAAGGAGCGCACGTTCGACTCCGGCCAGACGGTCACCGAGGAGGGGAAGGGAGGCATCGGCTTCTTCGTCATCGCGGACGGAACGGCGGCCGTGTCGATCGGCGGCAAGGACGTGCGCAAGTTCGGCCCCGGCGACTACTTCGGCGAGATCGGGCTTGTTGCGGACATGGACCGGACGGCGACGATCGTCGCCGAGAGCGAGTTGCGCTGCTTCGGGATGACGTCGTGGGACTTCCGCCCGCTGGTCGAGTCGAACGCGTCGATCGCCTGGAAGATGCTCCAGGTGATGGCGCAGCGGCTCAAGGAAGCAGAAGCGCGGTAGCAGACGAACGCGCGCTTCCCGCCTGGTCTCTGCCGCCGGGCGCGGCGGACCAGATCAGGCTCGACTTCGCGTGGCCGGAGCGCGTCACGCGCGAATGGGCGCTCGAGGGTGCGACCGGCAAGGGCGTGCGCGTCTGCATTCTCGACAGCGGCGTCGATCCGAATCACCCGAAGGTCGGCGAGGTGCAGGGCGCCGTCGAGATCACGGTCGACACCGACGGCAATCCCACCGCGAGCCCCGACGAGGAAGGCGACCTCTGCGGACACGGAACAGCGTGCGCCGGAGTGATCCGCGGCCTGGCGCCCGAGTGCGAGATCCACAGCGTCCGCGTGCTCGGCGCCGGCTACACCGGCTCGGGCCCGATCCTGCTCGGCGGCCTGCGCTGGGCGGTCGAGCAGGGCTTCGACGTCGTGAACATGAGCCTGTCGACGACGAAGCGGCAGTTCGCCGAGGTACTGCACGAGCTTGCCGACAAGGCCTACTTCAACCGGACGATCCTCGTCGCCTCGGCGCACAACATGCCGGTCGAGAGCTACCCGTGGCGCTTCTCGTCCGTCATCTCCGTCGGCAGCCACTCGGAAGCAGACTCCGCCCGTTTCTATTACAACCCGAACCCTCCAGTCGAGTTCTTCGCGCGCGGCGTCGACGTCGAGCTCGCGTGGATGGGCGGCAAGACGATCCGCGCGACGGGCAACAGCTTCGCGACGCCGCACATCTCCGGCATCTGCGCGCTCGTGCGGTCGAAGCATCCACAGCTGACGCCGTTCCAGCTCAAGAGCGTCCTGCACCTGATCGCGGACAACATGGGAGGATCCGCGGCGTGACCGACGACAGCTTTCGCGCCGCCGTCGCTGCGGGCGTCATCGGCGCCGAGAACGCGTACGCGTCGCTCTTGCGCTCGATCGTCGAGGTCGCACGCGCCATCTTCTCGGCGCAGCGCTCCTCGATCTTCCTGCTCGACGAGGAGGCGGACGAGCTCGTCTTCGAGGCGCTCGCAGGCGACGAGGAGCAGGGTCTGATCGGCACGCGCATCCCGTCCAGCACCGGCATCGCGGGCTGGACGCTCGTCACCCGCCAGCCGCTCGTGATCGAGAACCTCGAGGAGGATCCGCGGCATTCGCGCGAGGTCGCGGAGAAGACCGGCTACGTGCCGAAGGGGATCATGTCCGTGCCGCTGCTGGTCGAGGAGCGGGCGCTCGGCGTGCTGCAGGTGCTCGACCGGCCGGCGCGGCCGGGCTTCTCGCTCCAGGAGATGGACCTGCTCGGGCTCTTCGCCAACCAGGCTGCGATCGCGCTCGATCTACTGCAGCGCTCGCGGCGCGCGAAGTCGGCGCTCGAAGGAGGCGCCGCCGACGTCGTGGTCGTCGCCCGCGTCGCCGCGGCTCTCGACGAGCTGGTCGAGGACGACCGCGCGCGGGCCCTGCGCCTGCTCGAGGCGCTCGAGGACGTACTCAAGAACTAGAGAGGGCGCCCTGCGGCGCCCTCTCGAACCGCAGTTGACCCAAACCTGCTATTCGACGACCTCGGGTCCCTCGACCATCTCCATCACGTGCCCCTCGACGTCGGGCTCCTCGACCAGCTCGGTGTCCTGGGACATCCGGTGGCCCTCGACATCGGGCTCCTCGACGACCTCGACGAACTCGTTCACGTGCCCCTCGACGTCGGGCTTCTCGTTGTACTTGGTCTCGTCGCTCACAATCAATCTCCTTTCGCTGCTCGTCTGCCGCTTCAACCGTCAAGACGGCCGGCGGCCCCCTTATCTTCCATTGTTTCTTTGAAAAGGCAAGCGAACCTGCGATTGTCCGCTCTGTGACGGAGTTTCGGCGGCAGCTCCGCGAGACGTCTCATTCGTTCCAGGCGGTCTTCGCCAACTCTCAGCTGCGCAAGCTCCAGCTCGCGTTCGCAGGCTCCGTTACGGGCGAGTGGGGGTTCCTGGTCGCGCTGGCGGTCTACGCGAACGACCAGGGTGGCGCGACGGCGGTCAGCGCCGTTCTCGTCATCCGCTGGGTCGCTGCGGCCCTGACGGCGCCGTGGCTCGCGTATTTCGCCGACCGCTACCGGCGCGAGCGCGTGATGCTCGCGGCCGACCTGAGCCGCTTCGTCGCCATGATCGCGATGGCACTCGCGGCGTTCGCGGGCTCGTCGCCGCTGATCGTCTACGTGCTCGCCGGCTTCATGGCCGTCGCGTCGAAGACGTTCCGCCCGGCGCAGGCGGCGCTGCTGCCGCGACTCGCGCGGTCGCCGGAGGAGTTGACCGCCGCGAACGCGACGTCGACGGCTATCGAAAGCGTCGGGACGTTCGTGGGGCCTGCCCTCGGCGGCCTGCTGCTGGCCGTCGCGAGCGTCGGGTGGGTGTTCGTCGCGGACGCCTTGACGCTCCTCTGGTCGGCGTTCTTCGTCGTCCAGCTCAAGAGCACCCACGAAGAGGTGTCCGCGCCACGCGAGCGCGTGAGCGTCTTCGGCGAGCTGTCGGCCGGCTTCAGGGTGCTCGGCGCCGAGCGCGAGGCGCGCGTGATCGTCTTCCTCTACTTCTGCCAGACCATCGTCGCCGGGGCTCTGCGCGTCCTGCTCGTCGTCACAGCTCTCGACCTGCTCGACGTCGGGAACGCCGGCCTCGGGTTCCTCAACGCGGCGATGGGCGTCGGCGGCATCATCGGGGTCGCCGTTGCTTTCGCGCTGATCGGTAGGCGGAAGCTTGCGACGGACTTCGGCCTCGGCCTGTTACTCATCGGCGCAGGTCTCGGCCTGATCGGCGTCTGGCCGACGTTCATCGGCGCCATCGTCCTCATCGGCGTCTTCGGCATCGGCAACACGCTCGTCGACGTCTCCGGAGTGACGCTGCTGCAACGCGCGGTGCGTGACGAGGTGCTCGGCCGGGTCTTCGGCGCGCTGCAAAGCATCCTCGTCCTCGGGCTCGCCGTGGGCGCGCTCATCACGCCGCCGCTCCTCAACTGGATCGGCACGCGCGCCACGCTCATCGTCGTCGGCGCGATGCTGCCGATTCTCGCGCTCCTGCTCTCGCGCGGGCTGCGCTCGATCGACGCGCGCGCGACGATCCCGACAGATCGGATCGAGCTGCTGCAGGCAAATCCGATCTTCGCGCCGCTGCCGCCGCCGTCGATCGAGCACCTGGCCGTGAAGCTCGTCCCCCTCTCGGTGTCCGCGGGCGACACCGTCTTCCGGCAAGGCGACCACGGCGATCGCTTCTACATCGTCGAGAACGGCCGCTGCGAGATCACGATCGACGGTGAAAAGATCTCCGACGCCTGGCCGGGCGAGACCTTCGGCGAGATCGCGCTCCTGCGAGACGTGCCCCGCACCGGCACCGTCGTCGCGCTCGAGGACACGACGCTGCTCGCGCTCGAGCGCGACGACTTCATCGGCGCGGTCACCGGGTACGCACCGAGCCGCGAGGCGGCCGACGCGGTCATCGGGGCGCGACTCGCTGCCCCGCTCGGGATCGGCTCGTCATGATCTGTACATGACGTCCCACCTCACCGACGCCCAGCTCGTGGCGCGCTGCCGCGACGGCGACGAGCAGGCATGGGCGGAGCTCGTGGAGCGCTTCTCGCGCTACGTGTACGCCATCGCCATCCAGGGCTTCCGCCTCTCGGAGACAGACGCCGAGGACGTCTTCCAGGAGGTCTTCGCGCGGACGTACGAGCGCCTCGACAAGCTGCGCGACGACAGCGCCGTCAGGCCGTGGATCGCGCAGCTGACGCGGAACCTCTGCATCGACAAGCTCCGTGACCGGGCACGCGTGGAGCCGACGGAGGACGTCGCCGGGGGCAAGGACGAGACCCTCGCCGAGCTCGATCTCGCGCTGACGGTGCGCGACGCCCTCGCCGCCGTCGGCGAGCCGTGCTCCGACCTGCTCGACCGCTTCTTCACCCGTGACCAGAGCTACAAGACGATCAGCGAGCGGCTCGAGATCCCGCCCGGCACCATCGCCAGCCGCATCTCCCGCTGCCTCGTGAAGCTCCGCGGGCAGATCGAGGGAAGAAACGACGGCATCGGCCCGTCTGGAGTTCGATGAGCGTAAACGCCTGGAACGAGGAGAGGCTGGGAGAGCTGCTCCGCCTTCTCAGGCCCGCGCCCGAGGGTTGGGTGGACGCTGCCGCCCAGCTGCCTCGCCTGCGCGCGGTCCTGGACGATCTCGTCGCCCGGGCGGAGTCCGACGCCGCCTTCCGCGCGGCGGTCGTGGCCGACCTCGAGGCGACGCTGGCGCGCGAGGGTGTCGAGCCCACAGAGCGGGCGCTCACCGAGCTCCGCTCGCGGCTTTTGTCCTAGACCCGGCTATCTTCGCTTCCTCATGGGAACGGGTCGCCCTCAGCTCGCGCTGGTCGCTGTCGTCGTGGGGGCCGCGTCTGGTGCGCTGCTCTGGGTCGGCATCGCTGCATCGTCTCCCGGGGATCCGAAGAAACGGTTGACGCCGGCGGGCAACGCGTTTGCCAGGTCGTACCTTCTGCGGAAGAGCGATCTGCCCCCTCGCGACTGGCGCGCGCGACGTGCCAGCTTCGATGGGCCGAACCCGAGCTGCGCCGTCAAGCACTACAACCTCGGCGCGCTCACGCTCGACGGCGAGGCCGGCGACATCTACGAGCTCGACCGGGCCTTCCCGCTCGTCGAGTCGGACGCGCACGTGTTCGTGAACGCCGCTCAGGCGCGACGGGCATTCTCGAAGGAGTCGACGTTCGGGTTCGCCCGCTGCATCGGCGACAGCCTCGCCGGGGGCGTGTCGGGATCTGCCGCCGGGAGCAACTCTCTCGTCCAGGTCAGGCCGCTCCCGCTCAACGGGCTCGCCGCCGCGCGTGGGTTCCGCATCGACGTTCGCCTCCGGTCCGGTCGGACCCGCGGACACCTGGCAGCGGCGCTCGTGGTCATGCGCCGCGGGCGAGCCATCGGCGTCCTCAGCGTCATCGCCGCCGGTTCGCCCTGGTCGCAGCCGGTGCTGCGATCGCTGTCCGGCACGATGGCGCGGCGCATGTCACGCGGCTAGGTGGCGGGTAGGCGTGCGTCGTAGGCGACGCTGAGAGAGACTCTGCCTGTGTTGTCGCGTCCGGTCGAGGAGTTTCTTGACGAGCTCGCGCGGGACACGCCGGTTCCGGGCGCCGGCCCGGCGGCGGCTTTCATGACCGCTACGGCTGCAGCGCTGACGGCAATGGCGGCGCGAGCCTCACGCGACTCGTGGGCCGACGCAGGCGGCGTCGTCGCTCAGGCCGAGTCGCTGCGCGCGCGCGCGGTGCGCCTCGCCGAGGAGGACGCGGACGCGCTGACGGCGGTGCTCGCGGAGCGGTCAGGCGACGGTGGGGAACGAGCCGAGGTACGCGACTTCCGGCTCGGTCGAACGCTTCACCGCGCCGCCGACGTGCCGCTTTCGATCGTCGAGGCGGCGGCCGACGTGGCGCTGCTGGCCGCGCACACGGCGAGCCGTTGCGCCGGTGATGTGCGTCCCGACGCGACAGCCGCCGCGTTCCTGGCGCACGGCGCCGCTCGCGCAGCGGCGCATCTCGTCGAGATCAACCTCGCTACGGTCGCCGGCGACGAGCGCGTGACGCGCGCGCACGGCCTCGTCCGGTCGGCCGGAGCCGCCGCGGACGAGGCCGCACGTAAGGCCGAGCTCTAGGTCCTCCTACTCGGGCGCGTCCTGTGTGCCGCTGTCCCAGGAAGCGCCGACCTCCGAGCCGGTGTTCCAGGACGCGGTGACCTCAGCGACGCAAATCCCGAGTGCGGCAACGAGGACGAGCAGCAGAACCGCTCGGACGATGCTCTTGTGCGACATGGCCGCTCCCTTTGGGTCGTTCATAGCCGACCCAACGTATGACGGCCGTGTCCGAAGAACCTCCCCCTGAAGGGGTAGGTCCTCTAGCGCCGTTAGGTCCCAGAGCGAAAGATCACTCGTTCGAGGGAGCATGGAGCAGCGTGAGGAGGCGAGCGGCGTAATCCGGCGCCGTCGCGGCGTCCTCGTGTCGGAAGAAGACGTACGCGGGTGGACGCAGGCGGGCGGCCAGATCGCGCAGATCCTCGTCCGAGTACGGCGGCTCGCGTAGACGGATGTAACGGAACGGCTCCGCCCCGAAGTCGTTGACTCGAACGACGCCGCCGACGCCGTCCCACGACTCGTGCCGGAAGTCGTAGGCGACGCGGAGCTCCGGCGGCAGCGAGCCGTGGAGGAACGCCAGCAGTCCGTCGTCCCGCGGTGCCTCGACAACGATCCGCACAGGGCCGAGCCTGTCGCCGAGCGCCGCGACGCGCTCGACGAACGTGCCGACGCGGTCGAGCCGCGTCAGCGGCATCTTCACGGCGAACGTGAATCCCTCCGGCGTCTGCGCCGCCCAGCGCTGGAACTGCTCCTCCGCGGGGAGGCGGTAGCCCGTCGTGTTGAGCTCGACGGTGTCGAAGCGCTCGGCGTAGAAGCCGAGGAACGTCTTCGGGTCTGCACCGGCGGGATAGAAGTCGCCGCGCCACGACGGGTAGCTCCAGCCCGACGTGCCGACGTGGATCACGGCGCCGACTAGAGCGGCGCGAAGAGGTCGACGGCGTTGCCGTCCGGATCGACGACCGTCGCGTAGCGCTGGCCCCAGAACGCGTCGAAAGGCTCC
>JBJMJE010000367.1:0-7985 GCA_045806505.1 Gaiellaceae bacterium | reverse complement strand
CGTCGTCAAGGTGCCGCGCTTCGCCTTCGAGAAGTTCCCCGGCAGCGACACGACGCTGGGCACGCAGATGAAGTCGGTCGGCGAGGCGATGGGCATCGGGCGCACGTTCGCCGAGGCGTACCTCAAGGCAATGCGCTCGCGCGAGCTCGACGCCGGCGCAACGACGCCGTGGGTGACGTTCGACGACCTGCCCGACGGCGTGCACCCGTGGTTCCAGGCGGAGATCGACCGGATCAAGCACGCGCTCGCGGGCGAGACGGACGTGCTGAAGCTGAAGCGGCTCGGTCTCTCGGACGCGGCGATCGGCCGCACGCACGACCTGCGGCCCGCCTACCGCCGAGTCGACTCCTGCGCCGCCGAGGTCGAGGCGCGTTCGAACTACTTCTACTCGACCTGGGGCGAGGCGGACGAGGCGCCGCCCGAGCCGGGCCGCTCCGTCGTCATCCTCGGGTCAGGCCCGAACCGCATCGGCCAGGGCATCGAGTTCGACTACTGCTGCGTCCACGCCGCGACGAGCTTCCGCGACCTCGGCTACGAGTCGGTGATGGTCAACTGCAACCCAGAGACCGTCTCCACCGACTACGACACATCCGATCGCCTGTACTTCGAGCCGCTCGACGCGGAGTCGGTCGTCAACGTCCTGCGGCGCGAGCAGCCCGCCGGCGTGGTCATCCAGTTCGGCGGGCAGACGCCGCTCAAGCTCGCCCGTTCGATCGAGGAGGCCGGCTTCCGCGTCCTCGGCACGCCGTTCGACTCGATCGACCTCGCGGAGGACCGCGAACGATTCGGCGCACTGCTCGAGTCGCTCGGGCTGCGCTGCCCGCAGTGGGGGATCGCCGAATCGGCGACCGAGGCCTATGCCATCGCGCACCGGATCGGCTATCCCGTGCTCGTCCGGCCGTCGTACGTGCTCGGCGGCCGTGCGATGCGTGTGTGCCATACGCCGAAGCAGGTCGTCGACGCCTTCCACGCGAACGTCCACGGGCGGACGCTCGTCGACCACTTCCTCGAGAACGCGATCGAGATCGACGTGGACGCGCTGTCGGACGGGGAGGACACGTACATCGGCGCGCTGATGCAGCACGTCGAGGAGGCGGGCGTCCATTCCGGCGACTCCGCGTGCGTCTTGCCGGCGCCGTCGCTCACGGCCTCGCAGGAGAACGAGATCTCGGACACCGTGCGCGCGCTCGCGAAGGGGCTCGGCGTCGTCGGGCTGCTGAACGTCCAGCTGGCTGTCGCGGACGGCGAGGTCTTCGTGCTCGAGGCGAACCCGCGCGCGTCGCGGACGGTTCCGTTCGCGTCGAAGGCGACCGGCGTCAACCTCGTCCGCGCGGCGTGCCGGCTCGCGCTCGGCGAGACGCTCGCAGCGCTCGCGCTCCCGCCGGAAAGGCCGCCTGCACAGGTGAGCGTGAAGGCCGCCGTCCTCCCGTTTCACCGCTTCCCCGGCAGCGACCCCGTGCTCGGGCCGGAGATGCGCGCGACCGGCGAGGTAATGGCGAGCGCGGCCGACTTGCCGACGGCGTTCGCCAAGGCCGAGCGCGCCGCCGGCCGCCGGCTGCCCACGAGCGGCACCGTCTTCCTGTCGGTGCGAGACGCCGACAAGCCGGCGCTCGTGCCCGTCGCGGCGGCGCTCGCCGGCCTCGGCTTCTCGCTCGTCGCCACCGAGGGGACCGCGGCCACGCTCGAGGCGGCCGGGCTGGACGTCGAGCGCGTCGGGAAGATGATCGAGAACGGCGGCGGCACCACCGTCGTGGACCTCGTCCGCCGCGGCCGCTGCGACCTCGTCATCAACACGCCGCAGGGCTACGGCGCCCGCGCGGACGGCTACCTGATCCGCGAAGCCGCGCTCGTCAACCGCGTTCCGTGCATCACGACGCTGTCCGGAGCCGCCGCCGCCGTCCACGCGATCGCGAGCGCGCGCACCGAAGTCGCGCTCTCGCTCCAGGAGCGGATCGAAGCTGAAGCGCGCTCGGCTTAGCGTTCTCGCGACCGAGCCCGTCGGGCCCTACACGCTGCTGCGGCTCGAGCGCGGCCCGGTCGAGCCGGGGATCCCCGGGCAGTTCTTCATGCTCGAGGCGCCGGGACGTCTGCTGCCGCGGCCGATGTCCCTGTGCCTGGCACCGGACGGAGAGCTCGGGTTCCTGATCGACCCGATCGGTCCAGGCACGCGTGCGCTCTGCGCCGCGCGGCCCGGCGAGTCGATCGCGGTGCTCGGTCCGCTCGGGAACGGCTTCAGCCGGGTGGAGAATCCATTGCTGGTCGGCGGCGGCATCGGCATCGCGCCGTTCCCGTATCTCTCGGAATGGCTCGGCGGTCCGCCCGCGGTGCTCGGCTTCCGCAGCGCCTGGCACGCCGACGCCGCGGCGCTCGTGCCGAACGCGGAGGTCGTGCTCGAGCCGACGTACGTCACCGAGGCGATGCCGTCCGGCTTCGACGTGCTCGCCTGCGGGCCCGAGCCGATGATCGAGGCGGTGCGCCGGGTCGAGCCCGACGCGCAGCTCGCGTGGGAGGCGCCGATGGCGTGCGGCTTCGGCGCATGCTTCGGCTGCGTCGTCGAGATCGACGGGCGGCTCACGCGGCTCTGTGTGGAGGGCCCGGTGCTGCGGTCTCCCACGAAGCGGCCGGCACTGCAGCACTGATCGCCGCAACTACACGGTTAATCGATTGCCGGTTCTCAGGGGCAGCACGTATCCTCCCGCACATGCGCAGAGGGGTCTGCGTCTTTGCGGTTGCGGCCGGCCTCACGCTCCCGGCCGGTGCGAGTGCGAGCGAATCGACGATCTACCCGGGCGTCGGGATCGGGAAGATCACGCTGGGCATGACTGTCTCGCAGGTCAAGCACGTGCTTGGCAAGGACGCCGCCGTCAACGACCGCGAGACGTACAACGGAACGCAGTACGTGGAGCTCGGCTGGAACTACAGCACCTGGTCGATCGCGTTCGCGCAAGCCCGCGCCAAGCTCCGCGTCGTGCAGGTCGCGACGACACTCCGCAGTCAGAAGACGCCCGCGAAGGTCGGGGTCGGCACGGCGTGGCGGCAGCTCGTCCGCGCGTACCCGCACGGGCTCTGCGCGTTCGGCAACTCGATCGGACTGCCGAAGGACGGCGTCGAGGGACGGTATGGCTCGCTGCTCGAGTACCTCGTCCCGCACCGCGGCGGCACCCAGACCATCTACATGTTGCGCCAGGACGACGACCGCTACCACGTCTTCGAGGTGCACGTCCGGAGGCCGTTCACCCCGCTCGGCGAGTTCGCACACGACAACGCGTTCGGTTGTCGCCCCGGCTGGGAGTCCACCGAGTTCCCGTTGCCGCGCTAGCTTCGCCGCCCCCGGGCATCCGGTATCGTCCGCCAATCGTCCGAAGGGTCTTTGCAACGCTCCTTTGCATCTCCGCGCTCGCAGCAGCGCCAGGCGCGTCGGCGCTCGAGGAGACGATCTACCCGGGCGTCGGCATCGGCAAGGTGAAGCTCGGTTTGACGAAGGCGCAGGTGAAGCGGCGCCTCGGCGGCGAGTACATCCTGAACGACACGGAGACCGTCGCCGGGAAGCGCTACGTCGAGTACGGGTGGGACTACAGCCGCTGGGTCGTCACCTTCGGACAGGAGGGGCGGAACCTGCGCGTCGTCCAGGTCGCGACCGACCTTCACGACCAGCGCACCTCGAAGGGCGTCGGCTTCGGGACGCTCTGGCAGCGGCTCGTGCACGCGTACCCCGGCGGCCGCTGCGGCTGGGGCAACCACTACTCGCCCTACGGCGAGTACCTCGAGTACCTCGTCGACGGCAAGGGCGGTACGCAGACCCTGTACTCGCTCGAGGTGGTCTTCGCGCACCATCCGCCGCAGGTCGTGAATTACAAGGTGATCGAAGTGCGGGTGCGGGAACCGTTCGAGCCGCTGGACGAATTCGGCTCGAAACGGCAATATCGCTGCTCTGACGACTGGCGGACGAGCGATACACCCACCAAGATCCCTGCGTAGCACCCTTGCACTCGCGCTCGTCGCGGCCGCGCTCACCGCGGGCGGCGCCTCGGCGACGGAGTCGACGATCTATCCGGGCGTCGGCATCGGCAAGGTCAAGGTGGGAATGTCGCGCGCGCAGGCTCTGCGCGTCCTCGGCAAGGACTACATCGTGAATGACCGGAGCGGGGATTCGGTCGAGCTCGCGTGGGACTTCGGCAGCTGGTCGGTCACGCTCGTGCGAAATCGCGTGGCGCAAGTCTCCGTCACCGTCCGCGGTCAGAAAACACCTGCGGGCATCGGTCCGGGGTCGACGTGGCGCGCGCTCCGCCACGCATACCCTCACGGTCTTTGCACGGTCGTGTCCGCCGGGCCGGTCCGGTTCTGGAACGAATACCTCGTCGCGCAGAAGGGCGGCGCTCAGACGATCTACCTGGGCTCCGCGCACCAGGCGTTTTCCGCGGGAAAGCTCAAGGACACCGACTGGCACGTCACGGAGGTGCACGTACGAACGCCCTACGTGCGGCTCCCCGAGTTCGCGCCGAACTGGCCGAACCACTGCCGCCCGGACTGGAGGACTGCCGACAGCCCGTCGTAGGCCGCTGCGGCTTCCGAGATGACGAGCGCCGAAGCACGGATCACGGTGCGGGCTGCCGAGGCCGGCGTCGAATCGCTGCCGCGGATCAACCCGCCGGGCCAGTGGGCGCTCTTCTGGCGTCGCTTCAAGCGCGACCGCTTCGCGCTCGGCAGCCTGATCGTCTTCGCGCTGCTCCTGCTCCTGTGCTTCGTCGGCTACGGGATCTTCACGCACGTCCTCGGGCACGGGGCCGACGACCAGTTCCCGTTCGCGAACGGCGAGGCCCTGAAGCCGGTCGGGCCGTGGGCGCACGTCGCGAACGGGCGAAGCACCGCAGAGGCGTTCGCGGCCAAGGACAAGACCCTCTTCATCCTCGGCTCCGACAGCACCCTCGGCAGGGACGAGTTCCTGCGGCTGCTGCGAGGCGGCCAGACGTCGCTCGAGGTCGGCCTCGGCTCGACGTTCCTCGCGCTGCTCATCGGCATCCCGCTCGGCGCCCTCGCCGGACTGGTCGGCGGCCTCACCGACGCCACCGTCTCGCGCCTGACGGAGTTCTTCATGGGCTTCCCGATCCTGCTGCTGCTCGCGGCGCTCGGATACTCGGTGCGGAGCCGCATCGAGGGCGTGACGCTCCATCACCTGTTCGCGCCTGGCGTGCTGTCGCTCGTGCTGCTGATCGGCCTCTTCAGCTGGTTCTATCCCGCCCGGATCGTGCGCGCGATCGTGCTACAGCTCCGGCGCCAGGATTTCATCGACGCGGCGCGGATGGTCGGCGCGACGACGCCGCGGATCGTGCGAACGCACCTCCTTCCGCACCTCGTCGGCCCGATCGCCGTCTACTTCGCGATCATCTGCGCCGCGAACATCGTCCTCGAGTCCGCGATCTCGTTCCTCAACATCGGCGTGCCGCTGCCCGACGCGAGCTGGGGGAACATGCTCGCGACGAACTGGGGCCACTTCTTCATCGTCGACCAGCCCGGCTTTACGTCCGGCATCGTCACATCCGTGTGGACGACGGCGTTGCCGGCCGCCGCGATCGCGCTCACGGTGCTCTGCCTCGCACTGATCGGCGAGGGCGTGCGCGAGGCGTTCGATCCGGGGTCGCGGTCGAAGGCGCTGCGGCTGTGAGCTACATCGTCAGGCGCGTCCTCTCCGGCCTCCTGATCCTCTTCGCCCTCACCTGGATCACGTTTGCGCTGTTCTGGCTACTGCCGGCCGAGCCGTGGCGCGCAATCCTCTTCGAGCCGAACCCGACGAAGGCGCAGATCGCCCAGGCGAACCACCAGCTCGGCGTCGACCGCCCCGTCGTCGTCCAGTACGGAAAGTTCGTCTGGGGGATCGTCCGCCACGGGAGCTTCGGCCGCGACTACTACCAGAACCAGCCCGTGACGACGTTCCTGAAGCAGGCCCTGCCCGTGACGTGGTCCATCGTCTTCGGCGGCGTCATCCTGCTCTTCGTCCTCGCGCTGCCGCTTGCGACCATCTCTGCCTTACGAGCGAACACCGCGCTCGACAGGATCATCCTCACGGTCACGATCGCAGGGGTCGCGCTGCACCCGTTCATCATCGGGATCGGGCTCCGCGGCCTCTTTGCAAACAGGCTCCACTGGCTGCCCGCGTACTACTACTGCCCGCTCCGCGGCACGACGGAGCTGTCGGAGCTCACGCCTGGGAGCATCGACTACACCACGCACACCTGCGGTGGCATCGGCGGGTGGAGCTCGCATCTCGCGATCCCCTGGATCACGTTCGCCGTGGTCTTCCTGCCGCTCTACGTGCGGATGCTGCGCGGCGCGATCGTCGAGGTGCTCGAGGCGCCGCACGTCCTCGTGGCACACGCCAAGGGCGCCGGGATGTTCCGCGTGCTTCGCGTGCACGTCTTCCGCAACGCGATGCTCCAGCCGCTGACGATGATCGGCATGGAGATCGGCCTGGCGCTCACAGTCGCGATCTACATCGAGTCGATGTTCAGCCTGCACGGCGCGGGGACGCTCGCGATCGGCTCGCTCGGCTTCGCCTCCGGCACGGCCACCGGCGGCGAGTTCGTCTCCGGCGGGTCGGTCGGCGGTCAATTCAACCTGCCGGTGCTCGCGGGCGTGATGTTCATGATCGCGCTGACGGTGATCGTCCTGAACCTGATCGTCGACGTGACCTACGCCATGCTCGACCCGAGGATCCGGCTGAGCGGCCGGTCGGTCGAGGCGACGGGATGAGGCGCGCCGCTGTCGCCGTCGCGCTCGCGCTGGCGCTCGTCCCCGCGGCGTCGGCAGTCGAATCGACGATCTACCCGGGCGTCGGCATCGGAAAGGTGAAGCTCGGGATGACGAGGACGCAGGTGCAGCGCGTCCTCGGCGGCGACGCGATCGTCAACGATCGCGACACCGTCGACGGCCACGCCTTTCTCGAGCTCGGCTGGAACTTCGCCTCGTGGAGCGTCGGCTTCCTTCTCCAGAACGGGCGCTATCGCGCGGTCCGCGTCGGAACGACGGAGCGGGCGCAGCACACGCTGGGCCACGTCGGTCCGGGCACGCATTGGTCCCAGGTCGTCAAGGCGTACCCGCACGGGCGCTGCACGTTTCTCTTCAATCCGATCGCCGGGCCCGAGGGGCCGGAGTACCTCGTGCCGCACAAGGGCGGAACGCAGACGCTCTTTGCATTTCGCTTCTGGCCGAGACAGAACGATCCGACGTCGCCGACGTACGAGGTGATGGAGGTCGTTGTGCGCTCGGCGTACGAGTCGTTGCCGGAGTTCGCGCCCGGCTGGCGTTACGGTTGCGTCCCCGGTTGGGAGACGGCGTCGAAGCCGCGGCCGACTCGTTGACGCGCGCGCACGTTCGCACATCCTGCTGATCGGTTACCGTCGACGACGATGCGCATTCTCAACGCGAGCGGTTGTCTCGACGCGCTGAGCGCGCCGGACGTTGCGCGCTCACTCGACGCATTCGTGTCGAAGACCGTGACGCCGCTGCCGCGCGAGGGCAACGCACCGGTGCGCATCGCGGAGACGGACGTCGGCATGCTGAACTCGATCGGACTTGCCAATCCGGGACGCGACGCATTCGTTGCGGAGACGCTGCCGCGGTTGCGCGAGCTCGGCGTTCCGGTGTGGATTTCCGTAGGCGGTTTCGCCGCGCACGAGTACGCCGAGACGTGCGCGCAACTCGACGACGTGACGATCGAGTTGAACCTGTCGTGCCCGAACGTCGACGAAGCCGCGGACACCGCCGCAGCGATCGTCGCGGCGTGTCGAGCGGTTACGAACCTTCCGCTCTACGCCAAGCTTTCGCCTGCAAACTGGGATGTTTCGGAGGTCGCGCGTGCCGTGCAGGCCGCCGGTGCCGACGGGCTCTCGCTCGTCAACACGATGCGCGGCACGGCTCTGGACGAGACGCTCGAGCCACGTCTCGGGACCTGGTCCGGGGGCCTGTCCGGTCCCGCGCTGAAGCCGGTC
>JBJMJE010000366.1:0-6656 GCA_045806505.1 Gaiellaceae bacterium | reverse complement strand
CCCGTTCGCCGCAGACGCCGAACCGGTTCGGCCTGTCGGGCGAATGACTCGCGTGAGGGAGGGGACGGCGGTGTCTGCGGCCACCGCCGTCTCAATTTCGCGTGCGGTTTTTCAGACGTCTTTACGCAATTCCCACGCCTTTCGAACCGATTCCGAACGACACGCGAATGGTCGCCGTACTCAAACCGGGAGGAGGGCACAAAAGGTGCATCCAACTGCAACTGTCCGCAAGCCGCTCTCGGCCGTTTTCATTCTCACGGCCGGGCTCGCAGCGACCATTCTGTTCCTCGTCTACGGCGGCGGTCCGCACGCCGCGAGGGCGTCGAGCCACTCGGAAGCGCCGCTGATCAGCCAGGATCCGCGAGCGGACAACACCGACCTCTACGCGTTCGTCAGCCCTGACGACACGAGCAAGGTCACGATCGTCGCCAACTACATCCCGCTCGAAGCGCCGGCCAGCGGGCCGAACTTCTACAGCTTCGACGACAACGTCCTCTACGAGATCAAGGTCGACAACGACGGGGACGGCAAGGATGACGTCGGTTACCAGTTCCGCTTTCACACGGCGACGCGGAACCCGAACACGTTCCTCTACGGAACCGGGCCGATCAGCTCGCTGAACGACCCGAACTGGAACCGCCCGCAGACGTACGACGTCACGCTCGTGCACTTCAAGAAGAACGGCCAGGTCGACATGAGCGCGTCGAACAAGCCGGTCCCGCTCGGGGCGAACGTCTCGACGCCGCCCGACAACGTCGGGCCGCGGACGACGCCGAACTACAACAGCCTCGCGGCGGCCGCGGTCACCGACCTCGGCGGCGGCGTGAAGGTCTTCGCAGGTCAGCGCGACGACCCGTTCTACGTCGACCTGGGCTCGATCTTCGACCTCGGCGGGCTGCGTCCGTTCAACCCGTTCCACCTGATCCCGCTGCCGGCGGGACCGGGCGTGGACGCGCTGAAGAACTACAACACGCACTCGATCGAGCTGCAGGTTCCGATCTCGCAGCTCACGGACGTCGAGCACCCGACGGTCGGCATCTACGCGAGCGCGAGCCGCCAGAAAGAGACCGTCCTCAAAGATGACGGCTCCAAGGACGGCCACGGTCCGTGGGTGCAGGTCTCGCGCCTCGGCAACCCGCTCGTCAACGAGGTGATCATCCCGCTCGGGCAGAAAGACTTCTGGAACCGCGAAGAGCCCGAGGACGAGGCGCAGTTCGAGGATCGATACACGAGTCCCGAGCTCGCGGGCGTCATCAACCTGCTCTACGGCGCGCCGCCCGCGCCCGGTCATGCCGGCGGTGCTCTACAGCACGTCGACACGACGGGACGCAGCGACCTCAAGGCGGTCCTGCTGACGGGCGTGCCGGGGCTGAACTTCACCGGCTCGACGGACGCCGATCTCCTCAGGCTGAACACGGCGATCAAGCCGGGCGCAGCCGGCTCGTGCCCGGGAGGCACGGCCAGCCCGGCGCCGCAGGATCGGATGGCAGTGCTCGCAGGCGACTTCTGCGGGTACCCGAACGGCCGGCGGCTCGGCGACGACATCATCGATATCGAGCTCCGCGCGGTCGCTCAGGGCTACGGGCCGATTTTGGCCGCCGCCCTCGGCCTGCCCGACAAGAGCCCGAACGATCTCGTCGGCGACGGCGTCGATGCCAATGACGTGCCCTTCACGAGCACGTTCCCGTACGTCGCGTCGCCGCACCAGGGCTACGAGGTCCCGTAAGCGGCTGCACGTGATTCGCAAGACGGTGGAGGGGCCCGGCCAGCCGGCGGGCCCCTCCGCCCCGGCTGAAGGAGAGAGAGCGTGAGCGCAAACAGATTGATCTTCGGAGCGGCGGCGGCGGGGATGACGGCGGTCGCGCTCCTGCTCGGAGGCGTGCTCCACGACTCCTCCTCGAGCGCGAGCCCGGTCGCGCCGACGGCGCGGCTCGCACCGCAGAGCACGGCGGAAGCGGTTGCGAAGGCGCAGGCCGACGTGCGCGCAAATCCCTACGACGTCACCGCGCTCGACAAGCTCGGGCTCGCGTATCAACAGAGCGCCCGCGAGACCGGCGATCCGACGTACTACACGAAGTCGGGCGCGGCGCTGCGCCGCGCGCTCGAGCTCGCGCCGCACGACCTGATCGCGACGAGCGGCCTCGGCTCGCTCGCGCTGTCACGCCACCGCTTCCGCGACGCGCTCGCGCTCGGCCGGCTCGCGCAGGCGATCTCGCCGACGACTGCCAGGAATTACGGCGTGATCGGCGACGCGCTGGTCGAGCTCGGCCGCTATCGCGACGGCTTCCGCGCGTTCGACGCCATGGCGAGCGCGAAGCCGGACGTCTCTTCCTATTCGCGGATCGGGCACGCCCGCTACCTGATCGGCGACGTTCCCGGAGCGATCGACGCGCTGCGGCTCGCCGCCGACGCGGCCGAGGGCCAGGGCGAGGCCGAGGCGTGGACGCACGTCCAGCTGAGCAAGGTCTACTTCTCGGTCGGCCGGCTTTCGGACGCAGCCGCGCAGGCGCGAGCCGCGCTGCACGCGTTTCCGGACTACGCGCTCGCGCATGACTCGCTCGCGTGGGCGCAGTTCGCTCGCGGAGACCTCGCAGCTGCGATCGCGTCCGAGCGAGCGGCTGTGAAGAGGATCCCGCTGCCGCAGTACGTCGCGATGCTGGGCGACCTTTACCGCGTGAGCGGCCGCCCCGCGCAGGCGCGCAGGCAGTACGCGCTGATCGGCGTGATCGAGCGGCTGCTCGTCGCGAACGGCATAAAAACGGATCTCGAGACGGCGCTCTTCGACGTCGACCACGGCATCCGGCGGCACGCCGCGCTCGGGCTCGCACGCGTCGCGCAGCGCGAGCGGCCGTCGATCGACGGCGACGACGTCCTCGCGTGGGCGCTCGAGCGGAACGGCCGCTGCGGCGAGGCGCGGCAGTTCTCGCAGCGTGCGCTCCGGCTCGGGACGCGCGACGCGCTCAAGCTGTTCCACCGTGGGATGATCGAGCGCTGCCTCGGGCGCCGCGCCGCGTCGCGGACGTGGTTCCGGCGCGCGCTCCGCCTGAACCCGCACTTCTCGGTGCTGTGGGCGCCCATCGCGAGGAGGTACGCATGAAGCGCCTGGTCGTCATCCTCGCCGCACTCGCGGCACTCGTGGTCCCGGTCGCGGCGTCGGCGCATCCGCTCGGCAACTTCACGATCAACCGGTTCAGCCGCGTCGAGGTCTCGGGCCATCGGCTCTACGTCGTCTACGTCCTCGACCTCGCGGAGATCCCCACCTTCCAGGCCGGCCGCATCGACGCGCAGGCGTACGCGCGCCGCATCGCACGCGGCGCCGAGCTCACCCTCGACGGCAGACGCGTAGCACTGGCGCCTGTGCAGACGGCACTCGCGCATCCCGCCGGCGCGGCGGGCCTGCGAACGACGCGGCTCGAAGTGCTGCTGCGCGGGCCCGAGGTCGACGGCGCAACGACGGTCGCCTTCCACGACACGAACTACGCCGGGCGCATCGGCTGGAAAGAAATCGTCGTCGGCGCGAACGCGCGCAGCACGAGCGACGAGCTTCGCGCGTATCCGAAGAGCCTGCTCTCCTCGCCGCTCGACGTGACGTCGGTCCGTGCGCAGGTCGCGCCGACCAAGGCGCCGCCGCCGATGCTCACGAGCGCCAGCTCGCTGCAGGCGCCCGACCGCGTCGCCGACTCCGGCTTCGCGCAGCTCGTCGGGCGTGAGCACCTCGGGTTCTGGGTCGTCCTCGCGTCGCTCGCCGCTGCGCTGTTCTGGGGAGCGGCGCATGCGCTCTCGCCCGGGCACGGGAAGTCGATCGTGACGGCGTACCTCGTCGGCCGTCGCGGCACGCCGTGGCACGCGGCACTGCTCGGACTGATCGTCACCGCGACGCACACCGTCGGCGTCTTTACGCTCGGGCTCGTGACGCTCGCGCTCTCGCAGTTCGTCGTGCCGGACCAGCTCTACCCGTGGCTCAACCTCGCGTCCGGGCTGCTCGTCGTCTCGATCGGCGTCTCGGTGTTCCGGTCGCGCTGGCGTCACGCGCGGGCGCATCGTCACGGCCACCACCACCATCATCATCACCACCATGACGAGGAGGACGCACCGAGCTTCCGCTCGCTGTTCGCCGTCGGCGTCTCCGGAGGGCTGCTGCCCTGCCCGTCGGCGCTCGTCGTCCTTCTGGCGGCGATCTCGCTGCACCGCGTGGCGTTCGGATTGCTGCTGATCGTCGCGTTCAGCCTGGGGCTCGCGCTGTCGATCACCGGCGTCGGCCTCGTCGCCGTCCTCGCGAAGCGCGTGTTCGCGCGCGCAAAGTTCGACGGCCGCGTGCTGCGCGCGCTGCCCGCGATCAGCGCAGCCGTGATCCTCGTCGCCGGTGTGCTGATGACCGTCCACGCGATCCCGAAGGTGACGTGATGCTGGGTCTCGACGACCGTATCGCCACCATGTCCGACGGTGCGACCTTGCTCGTGGTCGTCGTGGTCGCGCTCGCGCTCGGTCTGCGGCACGCGACGGATCCCGACCACCTCGCGGCGGTGACGACACTCATCGCGTCGGGCAAGGAACGCGCGGCGCGCAGCGCGGCGAGGCTCGGCTTCGTGTGGGGCCTCGGCCACGGGACGAGCCTCTTCGTGTTCGGACTGCCGATCGTGCTCTACCGCGCGTACCTGCCGGAGTCGCTGCAACGCGACGCCGAGACGGCCGTCGGGCTGATGATCGTGGTGCTCGCGATGATGCTGCTGAATCGGTGGCGCCTCGGACGCTTCCACGTCCAGGTGCACGAGCACGACGGCGAACGGCACTGCCACGGCGCGCGCACGCCCCTACAGGCCTACGTGATCGGCCTCGTGCACGGGATCGGAGGCAGCGCGGGCGTCGGCGTGCTGCTGCTCGCGTCGATCCCGAGCCGTCCGCTGGCGATCGTCTCGCTCGGCGTCTTCGCGTTCTTCACGGCGGTCTCGATGTCGCTGCTCTCGAGCGGCTTCGGCCTGACGCTGTCCCGCCCGCGCGTGCGCCGCTCGTTCGCACGCGTCGCGCCCGCGCTCGGCCTCGTGAGCCTCGCGTTCGGCGTCTGGTACGCGCTCGGCGCACAGTCACTCGTGCCCTACGTGTTCTGACCCGTTATCAATAAGGAGTGGCATGTTGGTCACGACCGCGAGGACCGTTGTCCGCCCGGCCGCCTGCAAACGCGGCGCCTGCGGGCGTCCTCGGGCGCCCCGATAGCGGTTTGCTATCGGGACTCCCTGCGTCCTTCGGA
Organism: Gaiellaceae bacterium; assembly: GCA_045806505.1. Classification (GTDB taxonomy): domain Bacteria; phylum Actinomycetota; class Thermoleophilia; order Gaiellales; family Gaiellaceae; genus DASVFB01. The sequence continues at coordinate 1,411 of JBJMJE010000366.1, read as the reverse complement.
GGCTTGATTTTCAGCGGCCAGACAGGAACGTCCTCACGATCGTGACCAAGCGCATCGCACCCTACGGCGCATGGGCTTCGCCGATCACGATCGAGGACGCGGCGTCGGCGGGCGATCCGTTCTTCGGGTACACGATCGTCGATTTCGACGACGGAGGCCTCCTGTGGCTCGAGCCGCGGCCTGCACAGGCCGGCCGTTCAGCGCTCGTCCGCAACGGCGAGGAGTTCGTGCCTGCCGACTTCGACGCGCGCACGCGCGTTCACGAGTACGGAGGCGGCGCCGTCTGGACGGGCGGCGGCGCGATCTTCGCGTCCGGCTTCGCCGACGGCCGCGTCTACCGCGTCGAGGACGGGACCCCGAGGTCGGTCACCCCGGAGCCGCCGCAACCGAACGCGCTCCGCTACGCGGACGGCTGCGTCTCCGGCACGCGCGTGATCTGCGTGCGCGAGTCGCACGGCGGCGGCGAAGCCGTGAACGAGCTCGTGTCGTTTCCGGTGGACGGCGGCGAGGTCACGACTCTCCACACGGGTCGCGACTTCTACGCCGCGCCGCGCGCCGGCCCCGGCGGCCGCCTTGCATACCTCGCGTGGGACCACCCGCTGCTGCCGTTCCTCGGCTGCGAGCTGTGGGTCGACGGGGAGAAGGTCGCAGGCGGCGCCGAAGAGGCGATCTTCCAGCCGGAGTGGGGGCCGGACGGCGCGCTCTACTGGGTCTCGGACGCCGCCGACGGCTGGTGGAACCTCTATCGCGACGGCGAACGTCTCACGGCGCTCGAGGCCGAGTTCGGGTACCCCGCATGGGTCTTCGGCTTGCGCACGTACGACTTCCTCGAAAACGGGCGCATCGCGTGCACCCTGGTCGAGCGCGCACTGCACTCGTTCGCTGTGCTCGAGCCGCAAACAGGCGAGCTCGAACGTCTCGATCTCCCGTTCACGGCGTCGATGCCGTACGTGACGGCGCACCAGAAGCGCTTCGCGATCGTCGCCGGCGCGCCGACCGAGCCGGTCGGCATCCACATCGTCGACTCGCAGACGGGGGCGTACGAGACCGTCGCGCGACAGAACGTTCCGCCCATCGAGCCGGCGTCGGTATCGGAGGGGCGGGCGATCGAGTTCGAGTCGCACGGCCGGACTGCGCACGCGTTCTTCTTTCCGCCGACGAACGCCGATTACGAAGCGCCGGAGGGTGAGAAGCCGCCGCTCCGCGTCGTGACCCACGGCGGCCCGACGTCCCAGGCGAAGCTCGCCTTTCACCTCTTCGTTCAGTTCTACACCTCGCGCGGCTGGGCGGTCGCCGACGTCAACTACCGCGGTTCGACCGGCTTCGGGCGCGCGTATCGCGAGCTCCTGCTCCGTCAGTGGGGCGTCGTCGACCTCGAGGACTGCGTCGCCGCCGCGCGGCACCTCGCCGA
>JBJMJE010000365.1:0-6667 GCA_045806505.1 Gaiellaceae bacterium | reverse complement strand
CAAGAGCCCCGGGGAGCACACGGAGTGCGACCTGACCGAGGCCCGGCAGTTCAACCTCATGTTCCAGACGCAGGTCGGCGCGCTCGAGGGCGAAGGCTCGCTCGCGTATCTCCGCCCCGAAACGGCGCAGGGCATCTTCGTCAACTTCAAGAACGTGCTGCAGCTCGCGCGCCGTAAGCCGCCGTTCGGCATCGCGCAGGTCGGGAAGTCGTTCCGCAACGAGATCACGCCCGGCAACTTCCTCTTCCGCATGCGCGAGTTCGAGCAGATGGAGATGGAGTTCTTCGTGCCGCCGGACGAGGCGGAGCAGTGGTACCGCTACTGGGTCGACGCCCGCTATCGCTGGTACACCGAGCTCGGCCTGCGCGAGTCGCACCTGCGCAAGCGCGAGCACACCGCCGACGAGATCTCGCACTACTCGAGCGGCACGACAGACCTCGAGTACCTGTGTCCGATCGGCTGGTCCGAGCTCGAGGGAATCGCGAACCGCGGCGAGTTCGACCTGACGCAGCACACCGAGGCGTCCGGAACGAAGCTCGAGTACGTCGGCCCCGACGGCGAGCGGTACACGCCGCATGTGGTCGAACCCGCGGTGTCGATCGACCGCATCCTGCTCGCGTTCCTCGTCGACGGCTACGACGAGGAGGTGGTCGCGGAACGGCAGCGCACCGTGCTTCGCCTGCACCCGCGCGTGGCGCCGGTGAAGGCCGCGATCCTGCCGCTGATCGGCAAGAGCGACGAGATGGTGCGCCGCGCGCGCGGGCTCTACGAGGAGCTGCGGAAGCGGCACGCCGTCGAGTACGACGACGGCGGCGCGATCGGCCGGCGCTACCGCCGCCAGGACGAGATCGGAACGCCGTTCGCGTTCACGATCGACGAGCAGACGCTCGAGGACTCGACGGTGACCGTGCGCGACCGCGACTCGCTCGCGCAGGAGCGCCTGCCGCTAGACGGCGTTCGCGCCTGGCTCGAGGACGCGCTCGAGCGTTCGTGGAAGTCGCCGAAGGAGAGCTGATGCCGGACGCCGTCGTCCAGGTCGCCGAGGTGAAGGCGTTCCAGACGAAGTCCGGAAACGTTCGCTACGTCCTGCGCGACGCGGACGGGAACGAGTACACGACGTTCCGTGAAGAGATCGCACGGACGGCCGTCGCCGCCGAGGGAAAGCGCGCTCGCATCGAGTTCCACGAGCAGCAGCGCGGCGAGTTCACGAACGTCTACCTCGACAAGGTCGAGGCGCTGCCGGAAGACGACGAGGCGCAGGCGAGCTCGGTGGATGAGGTGGCCTGGAAGACGGCGATGGACGCGGCGCCGTACCTCTTGCCGGGCGATGCGGTCGAGCGTGAGATCCCCGCCGACGAGCTCTTCGAGAAGCTCCAGCCGTTCAAGGACCGCGTCGCCGAGGACATCGAATCGTCCGACTGAGAGGCTCCAACAGAATGAAGCGCTATGCCGTCGGGCCGCGTCGGGCGGCGCGCTGCTGCGTCCTCGGTCGCCCCGGTAGCGCTGCTACTGGGGCTCCCTGCGTCCTTGCATCGCACCACCCAACGCACCCCGTCGACGAGCCGTCATTCTGTTGGAGCCTCAGGCGCTCAGCGTGCGGAGCCGGAAACCGCCGTGGTACTCGTACGACGACGTGACGACGCCGAGCGCGTCGCGGGCTGCGCGCTCGCTGAGGCCCGAGTTCTGCGCTGCCGCAAGCGGTTCTCGCAGCAGCGTCTCGATGCCGCCGATCCCCGCGGGCGAGAGCGGCAGCGATCCGACGCCGCACGCACGGCAGACCGCGCCGCCGGCCTGCGGCGAATAACCGACGAGCGCCGTGTCGTCGGCGCCGCACTCCGCGCAGCTCGTCAGGTGCGGCAGGTAGCCCGAGACCCAGAGCAGCTTGAGCTGGAACGAGAGCGCGAGCGGGTCGAGGGCGGCGCGGGCCGAGCGCGCGCCGGTCTCGTCCAGGGCGTCCAGGAAGCGCGTCAACGCGACGAACGCGCGGTCGTTCCGCTCCTGCTCGGTGAAGAGGCGGAGCATCGCCTCCGCGCCGATCAGCCCGACGCTCAGGCGATAGGGCTGCTCGCGAACCGCGCTGTGCGACCGCACGAGATCGACGCCGGTGACGGTCTGGAGCTCGCCCGACCCCTGGTGCAGTTGCAGCGCGACGTGCGAGAGCGGCTCGAGCCGGCCGCCGAACCGCGACTTCGTCTTTCGGATCCCCTTCGCCACGGCGCCGATGCGTCCGCGATCCTGCGTGTACAGGTGGACGATGCGGTCCGCCTCGCCGAGCCGCAGCGAGCGAAGGACGACCGCTTCGGTCGCGTACGTCCGGGGCACGTGTCCAGTCTAGAGAGCCGTCCAGCGGGAACCTTCGGCGCGCTTTCCTCGTTGTAACGGAGATGAAGCCGATCACGGTCTACTCGACGCGCTGGTGTGGCTACTGCGTGCGGGCGAAGGCGCTGCTGCGCTCGCGCGGTCTCGAGTTCGAGGAGATCTCGCTCGACGACGAGCCCGCCTTCCGCGAAAGGCTGCACGAGCTGACGGGCGGGTGGACGGTGCCGCAGATCATGATCGGCGACGACGTGATCGGCGGGTACACGGAGCTCTGGCGCCTCGACCGCTCCGGACAGCTCCGCGAGAAGCTCGCCGCCTAGCGCGTCTGGCAGGTCGGGCAGTACCAGGTGCCGCGCCCGGCGACGCGCGTCTTCTCGATCGGCGTGCCGCAGCGGTCGCACGGCTCGCCGCCGCGGCCGTAGACCTTGAACTCCTTCTGCATCGATCCGGTGCTCCCATCGGGCTGGCGGTAGTCGCGCAGTGTCGCGCCCTGACGCGCGATGCCCGCGGCGAGCGCCTTCTTGATCCCGTCGCGCAGGGCCTTGATTTCGTCGCCGCCCAAGTCGCGCGCCGGGCGGAGCGGATGGATGCGCGCGCGCCAGAGCGCCTCGTCGACGTAGATGTTCCCGAGGCCCGCGAGCGTGCGCTGGTCGAGCAGCGCAGCCTTGACGGGCGCCTTGCGGTTCGCGAGCTTCGCGCTCAGGGCCTTCACAGTGAACGTACGGCCCAGAGGCTCGCCGCCGAGGCGGGTGGCGAGGTACGGGTCGAGCCCTTTCGGCTCGACGAGCAACCAGGTGCCGAAGCGCCGGATGTCGCGGTAGACGACATCCGAGCCGTCGTCGAGTCTGACGACCGCGCGCCGATGCGGGACGTCGGCCGGCTCCCCCGCCGGCGCATAGAGGAGGTTTCCGGTCATCCGGAGGTGGATCAGGAGAACGCGACCGCTCTCGAACCGGACAACCAGATACTTGCCGCGCCGCTCGAGCGCCTCGACGCGCTCGCCGGTGAGCTCGGCCGCGACCTCGGCCGGGTCCTCGGGCCGCGTCAGCCTCGCGTCCTCGATCTCGACGTGCTCGAAGCTGCGTCCGACGAGCACCGGCTCGAGCCGGCGGCGAACCGTCTCGACCTCGGGCAGCTCGGGCACCGGCCCAGCCTAGCCATGGCCGGGTCGGGCTAGGCCACGGCGGCCTACGAGACGACTTCGAGCAGGATCGGGCGCGCCTGCGGCTGCTCGGCGCCGACGTCGTACGCGGCCAGGACCTCTCGTACGGCTGCGGCCGCGGACGCCTCGTCGCGCGCGTGCACCTCTGCGAGCACCTCCCCCGCGCCGACCTCGTCGCCGCGCTTGCGCCGGCAGACAACGCCGACGGAGTGGTCGATCGTGTCCTCCTTCGTGCGGCGTCCCGCGCCGAGGTGCAGAGCCGCGACGCCGACCTGGATCGCCCCGAGTCGCGTGACGTAGCCGCTTGCCGGCGCCTCGACATGCGCGACGACGGGCGCCTGCGCGAGCCGGTCCCCGTCCGGATCGCCGCCCTGCGCGCGGATCCAGCGCTCGTACGCAGCCGTGGCCGACCCGTCCGAAAGCGCCGCCTCCGCACGCTGCCGTCCCTCGCTCTCGTCGACGCCGAGGTCCGAGAGCGCGAGCAGCCGCGAGCACGCCGTGAGGACGAGCTCGGTGAAGTCCGCGGGCCCCTCGCCACGAAGCGTCGCCATCGCCTCGCGGATCTCCAGCGCGTTGCCGACGGCGTGGCCGAGCGGCTGGTCCATGTCGGTGAGCAGGCAGACGACGTCGCGGCCGGCGCGCCTGCCGAGATCCAGCATCGCCTCCGCCAGAGTCCGCGCGCCCTCGATCGACTTCATGAATGCGCCGTCGCCGACCTTGACGTCGAGCACGATCGCGTCGGCGCCGGCGGCGATCTTCTTCGACATGATGCTCGCCGCGATCAGCTCGACGCTGTCGACCGTCGCAGTGACGTCGCGCAGCGCGTACAGCTTCTTGTCGGCAGGGACGAGATCGGCCGTCGTGCCGATGATCGCCAGTCCGACGTCGCGCACCTGAGCGATGAATTCGCCGAGGCCGAGCTCGACGCGGAAGCCGGGAACCGATTCCAGCTTGTCGAGCGTGCCACCGGTGTGACCGAGCCCGCGGCCGCTCATCTTGCCGAAGGGAACGCCGCACGCCGCGACGATGGGACCGACGGCGATCGACGTCTTGTCGCCGACGCCGCCGGTCGAGTGCTTGTCGACGACGCGGCGGCCGAGCTGCTTCGCCATGTCGACCGTCTCGCCGCTCCCGATGAACGCGTCGGTCATCGCGAGCGTCTCGGCGCCGGTCAAGCCGCGGAACATGACGGCCATGCAGAACGCCGCCATCTGGTAGTCCGGCACATCGCCGCGCGCATAGCCGAGGACGAGCTCGCGCAGCTCGTCGTCCGAGAGTTCGCCGCCGTCTCGCTTGCGCTCGATGAGCTCCGCAGGGTGGATCGTCACGGCGTGACGATCGGCTGCCCGGGCATCCCGCGCCGCGGCGCCTTGCCCCCGAGCCACGCGTTCACCGTTGCACCGACATCGCCGAACTCGCCGTCGTGCCGGGCGCCGTTCGCATACCGACCTTCGACGTACGCAAGCAGCAGCGCGTGCTCGCGCGAGTGGTCCGTCGACGGCGTCGTCGGATCGCAGCCGTGATCCGACGTCAGGATGAAGAGATCTCCCGGCCGCAATGCATCGAGCAGGTCGGGCAGCCTGCGGTCGAAGTCCTGCAGACAGCGGTGGAAGTTCAGGGGGTCGTTGCGGTGACCCCACAGCATGTCGGTCTCGACCAGGTTGACGAAGACGAGCCCGTCGTCGATCGCTCGCAGAAGGCGCTCGGTCTGTGCAATGCCCTCCACGTTCGACTTCGTCGGGTGAGACTCGTCGATGTCCAGCCCGGCGAAGATGTCGCTGATCTTGCCGACGCCGTGTACGTTCATCCCGGCGTCTCGCACGAGCGAGAGGTAGTTCGGGCGCTTCGGAGCGAGCGAGAAGTCGTGCCGATTGGGCGTGCGCACGTAGTTGCCCGGGTCGCCGACGAACGGCCGCGCGATGACGCGGCCCACGCCGTGCTTCCCCGTGAGGATCTCGCGCGCGATCTTGCATCCGTCGTACAACTCTTCCAGCGGCACGGTCTCCTCATGCGCGGCGACCTGGAACACCGAGTCCGCCGACGTATAGACGATCCACTTGCCCGTCTCCTGATGCTCCTCGCCGAGCTCCTGGATGATCTCCGTGCCGGAGGCGGCCTTGTTGCCGATGACGCCGCGCCCCGTCCGGTGCATGAACGGATCGATGACGTCATGCGGGAAGCCGTGCGGGTAGGTCGGGAACGGCGTCGTCGTCAGCACGCCCATCAGCTCCCAGTGGCCGGTCGTCGTGTCCTTGCCCTTGGAGCGTTCGACGAGCCTGCCGGTGATCGCCGGCGCTCCCGGCTGCGGCGGACATCCGAGCAGGTCTTCGATGTTGCCGAGACCGAGCGCCTCGAGGCTCGGCAGGTCGAGTCCGCCGACAGCCTTCGCGACGTTGCCGAGGGTGTCGGAGCCCTCGTCTCCGTACTCCGAAGCGTCGGGCAGCTCGCCCGCACCCACGGCATCGAGGACGATCACACACGCGCGAGCCACGCGGCTATCCTAAGCCGCGGAATGACGACGGTCCTCGGTCTGCTCGGCATCGCCCTCTTTTGCGCGGCTGTGATCTCGCTCGCTGCGGCCGTGACGTTGCTCGTCGTGAAGCTCTCCCCATCGAAGAAGGCGAAGCCTCCAGAGCCTTCGAGCGAAGCCTCGAGCTAGACCGGAGCCAGCGGAAGCACGTCGTCGAGCGGCGTGTAATCGAGGTTGTGAGCCTCGGCGACCGCCTCGTACGTGACCTTGCCGTCGACGACGTTCACGCCGAGCGCCAGCGACGGATCCTGCGCGACTGCCTCGCGCAGCCCATGGTCGGCGATCGCCTCGACGAACGGGAGCGTCGCGTTCGTCAGCGCCTTCGTGGCGGTGATCGGCACGGCGCCCGGCATGTTGGCGACGCAGTAATGCGTCACGCCCTCGACCTCGTAGACGGGTTCGCTGTGCGTCGTCGGATGTGACGTCTCCGCGCAGCCGCCCTGGTCGATGGCGACGTCACAGAAGACGGAGCCTTCTTTCATGTCGCGCAGCATGTCGCGCGTGATCAGCTTCGGCGCCCTCGCGCCGGGGATGAGGACGGCGCCGATGACGACGTCGGCCTCCTTGATCGACTCGGCGATCTGCAGGCTCGACGACATCACCAGGCTCACGCGCCCGGAGAGGATCTCGTCGAGGTGGCGCATCCGGTCGATCGA
>JBJMJE010000364.1:0-11420 GCA_045806505.1 Gaiellaceae bacterium | reverse complement strand
CTGCCGCTCAAGGTGATCCGCGAGGAGCTCGAGAAGCCGACGTCACCGGAGCGGCGCCGCCGGCGGGCGCGCGGGCTGCGGGACGCCGAGGACGAGCTCGACCAGGCGACGCTCTGCAAGCGCGCCGGGATCGACCGCAGGCTGGCGCGGGAGCTCGAGGAGTACGGGCTGCTCGCGCCGCGCGTCGACGCCGGCGAGCGGCTGTACAGCGAGAGCGACGCAGAGATCGCGGCGGTCTGCGGCCGCCTCGCGGGCTTCGGCATCGCGCCGCGACACCTGCGCACCTTCCGCACGTCCGTCGACCGCGAGACCGGGCTGCTCGACGCCGCGGTCGCACCCGCTCTCCGCTCGCGGAATCCGGAACGGCGGCAGCAGGGGACGCGCGACCTGCAAACGCTCGGAGAGCTCGCGCAGGAGCTGTCGCAACGGCTGTTCTGGCGCGGCCTCCGCGGCCTGGTCTCGTAAGCTCACCCGGTGGAGCTGAGGGAGAAGATCCGCGAGGTGGCCGACTGGCCGCAGCCGGGTGTCGGGTTCAAGGACGTCACGCCGCTGCTCGCCGACCCCGACGCGCTGACGCAGACGATCACGGACCTCGGCGCGTGGGCGAAGGATCGGAGCCCCGACCTGATCCTCGGCGCGGAGGCGCGCGGCTTCATCCTCGGCGCCGCGATCGCGCGCGAGATCGGCTGCGGCTTCGTGCCGGCACGGCGGCCGGGAAAGCTGCCGCCGGAGACTGTCAGCGCCACGTACCAGCTCGAGTACGGGACGAACGCGCTGGAGCTTCATCCGGATCTCATCCCGCAAGGCTCGCGCGTGCTGATCCACGACGACGTGCTCGCGACGGGCGGCACCGTGGAGGCGATCGGCGGGCTCGTCGAGCAGCTCGGCGGCGAGGTCTGCGGCGTGTGCTTCATCATCGAGCTGACCTTCCTCGGCGGCCGCGGCCGGCTCTCGAAGTACGACCTGCACGCGCTGATCCAGTACTGATCCTCGGCGCAAAGGTTTTGCAGCCGATGTGCCGATTACAAATACAGGCATGTACGACGTCTTCCGGAGCCGGTACACGTTCGCCTGTCCGACGCGGGGCGAGGCGCTCGTGGCGCTGTCCGCCTTCCGCCGGCTCGTGAGGCTCCCCGGTGCGACCCACCCGGCGCTCTACCAGGTCGAGTTCGACTGCGGCTGCGGCGAGACGCACGTCGGGCTCGTGGCCGACGACGAGCTCGACTGGGCGCCCCTCGGTCTCGCAGCGGGCACGTTCCTGAACCTGATGACGTCCCGGGTCGACTCGGTGGGCGACGAGCTGGCGGAGGTGTCGGCGCGGCGGATCAACGCGGGGGAGTGGCCGTGGAGCTTCTTCTGCTACCCCGAGGAGCGGCCGCGCCCGGTGTTTCCGTCGTCTTTCTCGTTGCTGGCGCCCGGCGGCAAGGCCGTCGGCGTCGCCGTCCGCTGCCCCGTCTGCTCGCGCGTCTCCGTGAACCTCGTCTCGACGGCGCACATCGATCTGCCCTTCCACAACGACACCGCCGTCGGCGTAGTCGAGCACGTATTCGCCGTGGACGCCGAGAACACGCTCGAGGAGTTCCGCGCGGAGCTCCACTCGGCGGCGTTCGACTACCGGCGCCTCGCGCTGGAGTAACTCCGCGTCGCGGCTCGGCGTTCTCTCCATAGCGACCAGCGGAGGTGAATGCATGCGCATTTTCTCGAGACGCGCACGAAACGACGACTACGACAACTACGACCGCTACGACCGCCGCACCGACGGGGACGGCACGACCACTACGGCTTCGACCACGCCGCCGTCGGCGGCGATCCAGCGTGCCTACGCGGACGGGCACGCACCAGCGACTACCGCGGCGACCGCTCCGAGACGGCTGGAGACAACGGAAACGACGGCGCCGGTCGACGACGGACGCCGGTGGCATCACGGCCCGACGCGGGCGATCGTGACGCTCCTCGCCGTGGCCGTCGCGGGGCTCCTCGCCTGGACGACGACGACGATCGGGCACAACACGACCGGCGGCTACTGGGCCGTCTACGGGATCCTCGCCGGGGCGGGGCTCGTGATGGCGCTCTCGCAGCTCATCGGCGGCTGGACGAAGTGGGGGAGGCCGACGTTCTCGCCCACGGTCTTCCTGCTCGCCTTCGTGCCGACGGCGATCGCGGTCGGCTGGATCCTCGTCTTCCACCAGCCGCACTCGACGCTGTGGCGCGGCAACGTGACCAACTGGTCCGGCGACGTCGGCATCGCGGGCTTCGTCAAGGACATGGGCGGCCCGCTGCTGACCATGCTGTCGTTCGGGCTCGGCCTGGTATTCGGCTTCTGCTTCGACACGACGCCGGCGTTCCGGCGCGGCGCCATGCCGACCGGCGCGACCACGCGGCGCGTGCCGGCCGATGCGGATGCGGACGACCCGATCGCGCGCGAGCGGATGCGCGAGCGGGAGACGGTCCGCTCGTAGCCGTCGGGTTCACTCAGTTCGAGGGATCGGCGCGGCGCACAGTCGCGCCGATTCCTTTAGGCACATTGTCCCGCCCCGAGAGCACCGGTCTAGACCTTCTGCTCGCGCACGTCCGGCTGCTGTCGGCCGAGGCGCCCGGCGGCTCACCGGAGCGTCGTGTAGCCGAGCGCGTCGAGCCGGCGCTCGCCGCGCTGCTGGCGCGCGCGCTCCAGATGCAGCAGGCGGCGCCGCGACGCTCCTTGCGCCTCTAGCTCAGGGCCGCCAGCGCCGCGGCACGCGGTCGCGTGGCCGTGCGAGCTCGTCCTCACCGAGGACGCGAACGAACAGGAAGATCAGCGCGCCGCAGATGAGCGCGAGCATGAACGCAGCCCCGCCGGAAATGCCGATCGCGAGCATCCCGAGCCAGAGGAAGAGGAAGAAGACGACAGCCCAGATGAACGCCTGAACGCCGTGATCGACCGAAGGCGGACGCAGGTGCACGCGAGCACTCTATAAAGCCACTCCGCCGGGAACGCGGCTCGGCCGCGGTGCTCACGAACACCCATCGAAGAAGCGCGCCGCCAACAGCGGCGACAGCACGCGCACCAAAGCCGCGCCTGCGGTCTATCCCCGGCCAAAGTGCAGACCACTTTCGCCGGTAAATGAAACAGCCTCCCGAAGGAGGCTGTTTCATTCGTCGAGCCGGTCTCGCTTCCGTCCACCTCGCCCACTGACTTTCGGCTTCCGCCTACGGCCTTCGCGCGGGGCTTCGACCTACTCACGTCCCGTACTCGACGCAAGGGGCACAGTAAGACCTGCCCCGTCAGGACGCAAGAGCCTCGAAGACGGACCTGCCGCATTTTGCGAATTTTTCTTTTATCAACATTTCCACAGCGATTCGTCCAACCTGTGGAGAACCGAATCGGAGCTTTCCACAGCCCGCGGGCCCGCCTCCGCGTTCCTGCGGCGAACTCGCTGCACACGCGGAAGACGCGGCTTTCACACCCTCCGCCGCGGACACCCGGAGGCTGGGGACAACTACGTTCCCGTCGAGAGCAGCGCCGCGTAGGGGATCGACGTCGACGGCTCGACCCAGACCGCGCGATACGCGGCCGCCGGTGTCGCGCCGGTGTCCGAGGCAGCGAACGAGCCGTCGGCCGCGAGCGGAAAGCTGCCGACGAACGTGCGCGAGCCGTCGGCGGTCTCGCGGTAGAGCGCAACGGCTCCGGAGGTTGCGCCCTGGACGCGGCCCGTCAAATCCTTACCGAGCGATACGTGCGCCGCGAGCGGGAGGGGCGTGCGCAGCCAGTCGAGACCGGCATCCGTCGCAAGCAGCAGCTCGCGCGCGCCGCCGCGCTCGGCCGCGTAGCCGGCGACGACGCCGTCGAGGCCGACGTTGCCGACGAGCCCGAGGCAGGACTCGCCTGCACAGCGATTCGCAGCGAGTTCCGGCCCGGCCGGTGTCACGACGAGCGCCGCGAGCACGGCGGTCTCGATCGCCACGGCGCCCTGCGCGTGCGAGCCGTGCGACGCGAGGACGACCGCAGGCGGCCCGAGCGTCGGAAAGGCGTCCGTCCAGGCCGCGTAGACGGTCGAGCCGGCGACAGCGGTTGCAACGGCGCCGGTTGGAAAGCCGAGCGCGGACGAGTGCAGGAACTGGCCGATCCAGTCGCGCGGAATCGGGCTCCACTCGATCGCAGCGGGTGTGAACGTCTCGATGACGCGGATCTGGCCGTTCGGCATGACCACCGGCGCCGCGCCCGCGAGCGTCGGCGTCTCCGGAAAGCCGTTCCGCGTCACCGCCTGCGTGCGAAAGGCTCCGCGGGCGTCGGTCCGGACGAGCCGCAGCACGGTTCGGTGCGACCGATGCCAGAGCGCATAGGCGACGACCGGCCGTCCGTGCAGATCGAGGGCGAGGCCGGCGGGGCCGATCAGGTCGCGCGGCCCGTCGGGCCGGATCGCCTGCCACCGCCAGTTGCCGGAGCCGGCGCTGCGGGCGACGCCGAGCCAGCGGCCGTCGCGGGCACGGAGGAGCACGCTCGGAAGCCCGGCCGTCGAGACGGCGAGCCCGTCGATCTCGACCTCGCGCGCCGGCAGCACGAACCGCGATCGGGCGTCCCAACCGGCAGCTCGCCGAACCGCGACCGTCAGCGCGCCGTCGGCGACGTACGCGACGACGGGAACGTCACCGGGCCCGAGCGCCAGCCGAGCGTCGGAAACGGGCGTTCCGCGATAGACCTCCTCGCCGGCAGCGTCTCCGGCCCAGAACACGAGCAACAGGAGAGGGAGGACGAGCCGGCGCACTGCCCGGAGCATACGGAGAGCCGTTTCCCCGCCGACTTGACATAACACCGCTTAACGTGCATTGGCGGGAGGGGCCGAATGGCGCCCGGGTACGGCATCGAGCTGCACCCGATTCTCGGCTTTCGCTGCCTGTTTCGGTGACGTAGACGACGGGACCAGACGGTAGGGCCAACGCAAATGTTAGAAACGTGTTTCGATTAACAGCAATGACGGGTAGACGCGCTCTCAGCCCCTGATGCCGGTCGAAATCGAGTCCATCATCCAGCACGAAGACGTCTTGCTCTTCCTCGAGACGAGCGAGGCGTCGAGCAGCGCCCGGCAGTCCGAGCTGAACGACCTCGCGGAATTGCACGAGTTCGACGTCTTCGACCTCGACCTCCTGTACCGCGAGCTCGAGACGCGGGGCGTCGAGATCGTCGACGACACGAAGGAAGTCGAGAAGGCCCCGCCTCCGCCGCCTCCACCGCCGGCGCCGGCGGAGACCACGACCGACGCACTGCAGCTCTTTTTGCGTGAGGCCGGGCGCCACCAGCTGCTCACGGCCGCGCAGGAAGTCGAGCTCGCGAAGAAGATCGAGCGGGGCGACATGCAGGCCAAGCAGCGGATGATCCAGTCGAACCTGCGCCTCGTCGTCTCGATCGCGAAGAACTACCGCAACCAGGGACTGCCGTTTCTCGACCTGATCCAGGAAGGGACGCTCGGCCTGATCAGGGCCGTCGAGAAGTTCGACTGGCGCCGCGGCTACAAGTTCTCGACGTACGCGACCTGGTGGATTCGCCAGGCAGTCGCGCGGGCGCTGGCCGACAAGGCACGGACGATCCGGATGCCCGTGCACATCGTCGAGCGGCTGCAGAAGATGAATCGCGCCGAGCGCATCCTCTGGACGCAGCTCGGCCGCGAGCCGACACTGGACGAGATCGCCGAAGAGGCGAATCTCACGCTTCAGCAGGCGAAGGAGGTCAAGGCCGCGGCGCGCGCGTCGACGAGCCTCGACCAGCCCGTCGGCGACCAGGAGGACGCGGTCTTCGGCGACTTCGTGGCGGGCGACGGTCCGCTGCCGGACGAACAGGTCGAGGTCACCCTGCGGAGCGAGGCGCTGAAGCAGGCGCTGTCCGCGCTGCCGTGGCGCGAACGCCAGGTGATCATCCTGCGCTACGGCCTCGTCGATTCGGAGCCGAAGACGCTCGAGGAGATCGGCCGCCGCCTCGGCCTCACGCGCGAGCGCGTGCGCCAGGTCGAGGTCGAGTCGCTGCGCCGCCTCAGCAAGCTCCAGGAGATGGAGCGTCTCTAGCTCGGACGACGCGTCAGTCGGCGGCTAGATACAGCTCGAGGTCCGGTGCGAAGAGGCGCAGTTCGCGCAGCGCGCGGGCTTCGAGCTGACGCACGCGTTCTCGCGTGATGCCGAGCCCCTCTCCCACCTCCTCGAGCGTCTTCGGATCCGAGCCGGAGAGGCCGAAGCGCAGCTCGAGCACGTGCTGCATGCGCGGGTTGAGGCTCTGCAGCGCGCGGGCGAGCTCCTTCTGGCGGAGGTTGACCGCGGTCTCCTGGTCGGGGCGGTCGCTCTTCGTGTCCTCGATCAGGTCGCCGTAGAGCGACTCGCCGTCTCCGACGGGCGTCTCGAGGCTGACCGGATCCTCGACGAGATCGAGCAGTTCTTCGATGCGGCTCTCCGGGAAGCCGCTCTCCGCCGCCAGCTCCTTCACCGACGGATCACGGTTGAGCTTCTGTGCCAGCTGCCGGCGCGACCGCATCATGCGGCGCACCTGCTCCGCGACGTGGACCGGCAGGCGGATGGTGCGGCCCTGGTCGGCCAGCGCGCGCGTGATCGACTGCCGGATCCACCACGTCGCGTAGGTCGAAAGCTTGTAACCCATTCGGTAGTCGAACTTCTCGACCGCGCGGATCAGGCCGAGGTTGCCTTCCTGGATCAGGTCCAGGAGCGGCACGCCGGCTCGCGTGTAGTGGCGTGTGATCGACATGACGAGGCGGAGGTTCGACTCGATCAGCTTGCGCTTCGCGGCTTCGTCGCCCGCGTCCTTGCGGCGGGCCAGCTCGCGTTCTTCCTCGCGCGTCAGCAGCGGGCCGTCGCCGATCTGGCGAACGTAGAGCCGGAGCGGGTCGCTCGTCGACTTCTGCCGGGCGGCCGCAGCGTCGTTCTGCTCGCGCGGCTCGTCCTCGACGGGCTCGGGAAGCGGGTGCGGCATCTCCACGTCCTACTCATCGGCTGCGCCCCGCTGGAGCTTGAGCATTCGAGGTACCCCGCACGAGGGATGGAAGGAGCCTGCGCAAAGCTTCAGAATTCGTTTACGAACTTCGGTTAGCGTCAGGAGTCAGAGGGATAGACAACGTAGTAGGTCATCCGAAGGGGTCCATACGGTTTCTTCCTTATGTGCGGTATAGCTGGCTACAGCCTGAGCCCTGATTCGAGCGTCGATCGGACGCTCGCGGCTCAGGCCCTGCTCGCCGGCATCGCCGACCGGGGCGCCGATGCGGTCGGCTATGCGTACCGCGCGCCGGGAGAGGCTTTCTCGACGGTTGTCAAGCAGCGCACGCCGGCCAGCCAGCTGCTCGAGCGCCTCGAAGTGCCGAGCACCGCGGGCCAGGCCCTGATCCACGTCCGCGACTACACGAAGGGCCATCCGTCGATCCCCGCGAACAACCATCCCGTCAGGCACGGGCCGGTCGTCGGGATCCACAACGGGATCATCGTGAACGACGACGAGATCCTCGACTGCTTCGAATGCTCCCGCGCAGAGCCGAAGATGTCCGTCGACAGCGAGGCGATCCTCGCCCTCGCCGCCCACTCCCACGCCGACGCTCATGCGTTCGAGGACCTGCAGGGCGCGATGGCGACCGCCTGGTTCGACGAGCGTGCGCCCGACGTCCTCTACCTCGCCCGCGGCGCCCACCGCCCGCTCTGGATCGGACGCGGACGGCGCGAGTTCGTGTTCGCGTCGACGAAGCACGCGCTCGAGGTGTTCGAGCGCTACGCGGGCGTCAAGCTGCGGAAGGACGAGGTGCGGGAGGGCACGTTCGCAGCGGTCAAGGACGGCGAGGTCGTGCGGAAGGAGCGCTTCCGCCCGGATCACGAGTTCGTCGAGGAAGTGGAGCTCCCTGCCGTCCGCGCACCTGGCCAGCGCGAGGCCTGCCTCCGTACGCTCGCCCTGCTCGCCGCCGCCTAAGACTCAGCAGCCGGAGGCGACAGAACGCGCCGGAGGCCCCAGTGGCACGGCGTAGCGGCGGGCCCGGCGCGCGAGAGCCGCTCGGTAGACCTGCATGTCGGCGCGCGCCCAGTCGCCGTGCGTCTGGCACCTCCATGCGGGGTAGCGCTCGCGGTGGTACGGGCTGGTGAGGCTCTCGTTGTGGCCGATCACGTTCCGCAGCCGGATGCCGAAGCGGCTCATCAGCCACAGCGTCAGCCTGAGCGACGCGTCGAGCTGGCGCCTGTCCGCGAGGACTTCCGCGTCGCTCGTTCCCACGTGCTCGATGCCGATCGCGGTGTAGTTGAGCCCGACGGTGTGCCTGCAGATGATGTTCGGCGGGACGAGCCGATAGATCGTCCCGTCGCGGTCGATCACGAAGTGCGCGCAGACGCCGGGCAGCTCGCCGAGGTTCGACGCGTTCGAGGCGAACGTCGCGTAGGCCGAGGCAAAGGTGTCAGACGCCGTGTAGTGCTCCACGATCACGTGCGGGTGCCGGAGCCGCCAGCTGTCGACGCCGTAGTGCCGCTTCGCGTACGCGCGCGTCTCGGCGAGCCGCGCCGGGCTCAACGGAATCGGCTTCACCACGATCCGCGGGCGCGGGGCACTCGCGGCGCTGCTCGAGTCCGCGACGAGCGCGACCGCCAGCACGACCAGCGCAGTCGCGGCTCGTCTCAAAGCGCCGAGGCCTGCCACGTTCGCGCACCCACGCTCATCGCCAACGGATTGAACGCGTCCACGAATCGCACCTTGGCCGCGGTCGCCGCGTGGTCCGCGCGCGCCGCGGCGGCGAAGTAGTCGCTCGTCGGGGGACAGCCGCGCGCGTAGCGAAAGCCGTTCCGGTACGCGAGGTCGGCGCGGATCGAGTTGTCCAGCGCCGAGTCGAGGAGGGAGACGGCGCGGGTCGCGGCCGCCGGCGGCGCGATGATGCTCCTCACCCGGGCGAGGTCTCGCCTGCGTCCGTTGATCACGTCTTGCATCCTGCCGCGGGCGTCGCTCCCGCGGATGCGGCAGGCGAAGCCGGCCGCGAGCACTTGGCCGGCGTTATGGCGCGACGCGGCCGAGTCCCCGAGAACGTGCTCGATTCGTCGGACGACCGCCGCGAGCGTCGGCGCCGACTTCTCAGGCCCGGTCGAGGAATCCCGGCTCGCGATCACCGCAGCGACGATGCCGAGGACGAGGAGTGCGACGACGGCTGCGGCCACGGCAAGCCGTCGGCGGTCGTTCAGCCGCTTGCGCTGGAACGTCGATGCCTCCGCCGGCGCCGCGCGCGTCGCCTCGACCGCGTCGGCAAACGCCGCCGTGAGCGCCCCGGCTGTCGCGTGCCGCGCATCCGGATCCTTCGCCATGGCTTGGAGCAGCACCGCGTCGAGCGCCCGCGGCAGATCGGGGCGCACGTTCGAAAGAAGCGGCGGCGGCTCGGAGACGTGCGCGTGCAGCACCGCGTACTCCGTGTCCCGCGCGAACGGTGGACGCCCGGTGAGGCACTGGAAGAGGACGCAGCCGAGCGAGTAGACGTCTGCACGGCCGTCGACGCGCCGGCCCTCGATCTGCTCGGGAGCCGCATAGTCGACGCTGCCGAGGAAGGAGCCGGTCTGCGTCGGTCCGTCCGCGTCGCGGCGCTTGGCGAGGCCGAAGTCGCAGAGGAACGTGCGCTCATCGGGCTCCGAGAGCAGCACGTTCGCGGGTTTCACGTCGCGGTGGACGAGTCCGGCAGCGTGAGCCGCGTCGAGTGCGCTGCCGATCTGCTCCGCGATCGCCAGGGTCTGTTCCACGGTGAGCGAGCCGCGCTGCCGGAGGCGCGTGCGCAAGCTCGGTCCCTCGACGTAGCGCATCGCGAGGTAGAGGACGCCGTCGACCTCGCCGGCGTCGTAGATCGGAATCACGTTCGGATGGTCGAGCGACGCCGCAAGCTGCGTTTCCCGCAGGAACCGCGACCGGAACGCGTCGTCGTGCGCGAACTCGGGAGCGATGACCTTGAGCGCGACCTTCCGCGCGAGGCGCCCTTGCGTCGCGAGGTAGACGGCGCCCATCCCTCCGCGGCCCAGAGACGACTCGATGGTGTACCCGCCGAAGGCCTCCCCCACGCCGGGTGCGACGCGCTCAGTCACGGCAGGCGCGCAAGCGGTAGCCCAGGCGGCGCTCGTTCTCGATCAGGTGCTCCGCGCCGAACGGCTCGAGCTTCTTGCGCAGCTCCCAGACGAGCTTCGCGAGCTCCTCTCGCGAATGCATCGGCTCGTCCGCCCACACTGCGCGCATCAACTCGTCGTGCGTGCAGAGACCGGGCGCGCGTTCCACCATGAACCGCACGAGCCGGTGCGCCTGTGCGCGAATCGTCAGCTCGTGCCGCTCGCCGCCCTGCACCAGGACGAGCCGCGCCTCGGCAGGGTCGTAGCTGAGACACGCTCCGGCGGCGCCCGGGGCTGCGACCGTCGCCTGCGAGTCGGCCTCCGAGTGGAAGGCGAGCTCGAAGAAGCGCCGTTCGCCCCTCGCGTCCACCGAGGCGAGGACGCACACGACATCGCCGTCGCGCAGTGCCGTCCGTCCGGCGATCCGTTGCAGCTCGCTCCTGCGCCGGAGGAAGGTTCCGTTGACACTGCCACCGTCGACGAGGAACCAGACGCGTCCCTCGCGCTCGAAGGTGCAGTGGCCCGCGCGGGACACGACGCGCTGCGGGTCCGGCTGGAGGCCGATGTCGTTGAGGTCGGCCAGGCGTCCGACCGTCGCGCGGCTGCCGGTGAGTGCGACCGTCACCGGCTCGGCGCCGATCGGGCCCGAGACGTCGACTTCTGCCGCCGGCCCTCGAAATTCCATCTCCCGCCTATCTCGCGTCCATGGATCGCCCAATCCGCGCCGCCGATACTCGTTGGACCTAGGCTACAACGCGAAAAGGAGGGCACCATGTCCCGCACGCTCGCATTGACGATTTCGGCCGCGGCCCTGTCCGTCGCCGCGCTCGCCTCGGCGGCGGCCGCACAGCGCCAGGCCCCGCTCCTCACGCTGCCGCGCGCGGCCACCGCCGGGCAGCAGACCCAGTTCGGCCGTATCAGCTCTCTGAACCGCGTCGGCGCGAGGTACATCATGCGGTTCGACGCGGCGTGGTTGCTCAGTGGTTACCCGGCGCAGCGCGCGAAGCTCGAGGACACCGGCTCGGGCGAGGTCCCGAACGACTTGTACGTCGTCGACGAGACGCATCGGCTGCTCTCGTATGTCGTCCCCGCCGGCACGCCGGTCACCGTGCTGACGCACGGGACGAACACGACGTCGATCCCGGTGGCCGCGCTCGCGCGCCGCGTGCGGACCGGACAGGAGAAGAGCGTCGGGTTCTGGCTGCTGATCGGGAACAAGTACCCGACGCCGGTTCTGTCGGTCGATCAGCAGTACCGGCCGTGAGTCAGACGAGCCGGCCGTCGCTCGTGACTTCGGCCCCCTCGGCCAGAAGCCGCTCGCGGACGAGGTACTGGAAGGTCGCCCAGGC
>JBJMJE010000363.1:0-22533 GCA_045806505.1 Gaiellaceae bacterium | reverse complement strand
AGGCCGACCCCCGTGTTGCCGGACGTGGGCTCCACGATCGTCCCGCCCGGCTTCAGCTTCCCCTCCCGCTCGGCCGCCTCGATCATGGCGAGCCCGATCCGGTCCTTCACCGAGCCGCCGGGGTTCACGTACTCGAGCTTCGCGAGGTGCGTGCAGCCCGTATCGCGGCCGATCGTCTGCAGGCGCACGATCGGCGTGCGGCCGACGAGATCCAGGAGGCTCGGGTATTCGCGGGGCATGTGGGAATCGTACGGTGCTGCCGGGCGTTTGCGAGCGGCATGAACATCACAACGATCGGCAAAGGCAACATCGGCGGCGGGCTTGCCCGGCGCTGGGAGCGGGCGGGTCACGACGTGACGGCGCTCGGCAAGGAGGGAGGCGATGCCTCCGGCGCGGACGTCCTGCTCCTCGCGGTCCCGGGCGGCGCGATCTCCGATGCGCTCGGCAAGGTCAGCGGGCTCGACGGCAAGCTCGTAATCGATGCGACGAACATCTTCAGCGACCGGAACGATCGGTACGAGTCGCTCGCGCACGAGGTGAAGGCGCACACGAACGGGCCGGTCGCGAAGGCGTTCAACGCGAACTTCGCGGCACTCTTCGACCAGGTCGACGACGAGCGCGTGCGACCGGGCTGCCTCTTCGCGGCGGATCCGGAGGCGCGCGAGGTCACGGAGCAGCTGATCCGCGACGCGGGCTACGAGCCCGTGTCCGCCGGCGGGCTCGAGAATGCCCGCGCCCTCGAGGATTTCGTCCCGAACCTCTTCGGGAAGCTCGAGGCCGGCCGGACGTTCTACCGGTTCAGCGCGCCCGGGGAGCTTTAGCCTCCGGGCGTGGACGCGTGGCGCGAGCTCGAACCCGCGTGGCGCGCGGCGTTCGAGCTCGCGTGGGAGGCGTTCGCAGCCGGCACGATTCCCGTCGGCGCGGTCGTAACCGACGCGGACGGCGCGCTGCTCGCGCGAGGGCGCAACCGCATCCTCGACGCGTCGGCTCCCGGCGGGCAGATCTTCGGCTCGCGAGTGGCGCACGCCGAAATCAACGCGCTTGTGCAGCTCGGGATGGAGCGACGGTACTTCGACTGCACGCTCTGGACGACGCTGGAGCCGTGCGCACAGTGCATCGGCGCTGCGTGGCTGTCCACGATCGGCCGCGTCGCGTACGCCGCCACGGATCTCTACGGCGGCGCGTCGAAGCTGATCGAGCGCCAGATCGAGGCCGCCGACAGCGTGCGCGACTTCCACATGGACGTTGTCGGGCCGCTCGGAGGACCGCTGGCGGTCTTCTCGGAGCTTCTGCACGTCGTGTTCTTCGTCGACCGCCCGGACGACCATCCGGTCGCGCTCACGTTCCGGGAGCGGCGGCCGGAGCTCGTCGCGCTCGCCGAGCGCCTCCGGCTCGGAGAGCACGCGTCGGACCCGCTGGACGACGTGTTACCGCGGATCTGGGACGAGCTTGCCGGCTACCAGTCGGGCTGACGGTCGAAGCCCGAGGTCGTCGTCACCCGCGCCGCGCTGGTTCCGTCGGCGTTCGCGATGAAGATGTCCGGGTTCGTCGAGCTGAGGCGGTTGCTCGTGAAGGCGATCTTGCGGCCGTCGCCCGAGAACGTCGGGTCGTTGTCGTCACCCATGGCGGACGTCAGGCGCACGGGGTTCGAGCCGTCGGTCGAGTTGACGATCCACAGGTCATGACCCGACGCCCCGGCCCGGTTGCTCGCCAGCACGATCTTGCTCGAGTCGGGCGACCAGTCGGGATCGATCTCGGCCTGCTTCGTGGCTGTGAGTTGCACGACCGACGTGCCGTCCGTATTCATCGTCCAGACGTTGAGCCCGATGTTCCGGTCGCTCACGAAAGCGATCCGGGTTCCGTCGGGAGACCACGCCGGCTCGCTGTCGACATTCGTGTTCGTCGTGCGGCGTGTCTGCGCCGAGCCGTCCGCGTTCATCGTGTAGATCTCGAGATTGCCGTCGCGCGTGCTCTGGAACGCGATCTTCGTGCCGTCCGGCGACCACGACGGGGCCGTGTCGTCGCCGTTCGTCGATGTCAGACGCTTGACGTTGCTCCCGTCGGCGTCCATCACGTAGAGGTCGAGCGTGTTCGTTTTCGTCGCGTTCCGAGCGCTGGCGAACACGATCCTGGACGCGTCGGGCGACCATGCGGGCTGCTCATCGAGCGCCGACGCCGTCGTGAGGCGCACGATGCCGCCGCCGTCGGGATTCATCGCGTAGATGTCGCCGCTGCCGGTGCGCGCGCTCGAGAAGAGGATCTTCCGGTAGGCGACGGTGTAGGTCACCGTCTTCGGGCCGGTCGCGTGGCCGGCGGCGTCCCTGATGGCGTCGATCGTGATCGAGTGCTGGCCGACACTGCTCGTGTCGAGGTTGTTGCCGTTCGCCACGCTGCCCGTGCAGGGAGTGACGACACCGGACCCGGAGTCGCGGCAGAAGTAGTCCGCCTTCACGATGGAGTTGAGCACGTACTGGCCGCCGTTCGTCGGCGAATTCACGACGACCTCGGGCGGGCTTGTGTCGACCGGAACGAACAGCTCGGCCGTGCCACCGTTCGACGCCCGGATGTCGACCGTATGGACGCCGTCGCCGGTGATCGACGGCGGCAGGTTCGGGTTGTACGGCGCGAAGTCGCCGCCGTCGACGCTGACCTGAACCGTCACACCGTCGGGGACGTCGATGTTCAATCCGGCGCCCTGAGTGAACCAGCCGTTCGTCTTCGGCCCGGTGAGCTGTGTTTCGATACCGCCGGTGGGCGGCGGGGGCGCCGGCGCGCCGACGAAGTAGAAGCCCTTGTTCGTGCTCACCGCAACATTGCCGTTGGCGTCGACGGCCTGCACGAAGTACTCGAACGCGTCAATGCCGCTGACGGGAGCGCCGCCCGTGAAGTGTGCCGGCTTCGTCGCCGTCTGCGCGACGGACTGTGCGAGCGTCACGAAATTCCAGTTGGAACTGCTGCCGCTGCGGACGCCGACGATGACTTGCTTGACCGAGTCGGCACCGGGCGTGCGATCGCTGACGTCGACCGTGAATGCCGCGTTGCTGCCGACCTGCGTGGCGCTGATCCGCTGGAACGCCGGCGGCGAGAAGTCGTTGCTCGACGAGCGGAAGACACGGCCGGCGACATGCGTGAAAAGGCGCTGCACGCCAACGGGCGGCGTCGGATCCGTCGTGCACGGCTGCGAGAAGAACTGGCCGGTCACGACGACGAGTTGTTGCTTGCGTCCCGAAGGCGTCTCGTACGTCCGAATCGTCTGGACCTTCGACGGGAACGCCACGTCGGCGAAGGTGAGCGCCGGCTCGTGGGCGCTGAGGTCGAAGACCGGACGGTCGAACGCCGGCGTGACGCAGTTCTTATCGGACGACGACAGCTCGGTGATCAGCGCGCCGTGGGCGCTCGTCCCGGTCAGGCCGACGACCTGCTTCGGCTGGATCGGGCGCAGATGCGTCACCTGGACGTTGTTGTCCGGGTCGGATCCCTTCCAGTAGGTCGGGACGTTCAGCGCCGGCGCGCCGCCCGGAACAGGTGTGCTGGTCGGATCGACGCTGAACGTCTCGGCGTCGAGGCCGGTTGCCGGATCGGTGATGAGCGCGTTCGCCGTCGGCGCCTGCGAGGGAGCCGACGGTGCGGCAACCGCCGCCGTTGTGCTCTCGGGCGCCAGGGTCGCGGAGTCGGCGGTAAGCGCCGCGGCAGCGCCGGTGCCGGCGGACGCGTTGGCGACGCCCCACATCGGCAAGCCGTAGAGCGTGAACTCCGCCATCGCCTTCTCGTCGTAGACCCCGAAGACGCCGAGACCGGCGAAGTACGCCTGCTTTGCAGCCACGAGCGCGCTGCCGACCTTCGCGCCCGCGAGGATGTTCTGCGCGAACAGCCGGTTGAGCTCCTCCGAGTACGCCGTCACGAGTGTGTCGCCGTAGCCGTAGCCCGTGTTGCCGAGGAACACTCCGGTGCCCTTCTGCGCGAACGCCTGCGCCCAGTCGAGCGTGCTCGCGCCTCCGGTGGTCGCGACTGCGTCCGCAACCGAGAGGCCCGCGTGGCAGCCCATGCTGAAGACGACGCGGTTCGTCAGCGCCGCGCCGGACGCCGTCACCGTCGTCGTCGTGAGGATGTCGCCGCGCGCGCCACTGAGGTCGTTCCTCGGCCCCTGGAACTGGTAGTGCGACGCGTGGCCGTTCAGCGACGTGATCGACGGGGCCGCCGCGGTCGTCGGCAGGAACGCGCCGACGAGCAGCGACAGTGTCCACGAGTCGCCCGTCGCCGCCGGGCTGTCGAGCAGTGAGCCCGCAGCGCCCCCGGACGGGAAGCGCGAGCGCATGTAGCCGTTGATCGTCGTCCCGGAGTCGTAGAGGAAGTCGTAGCCGGTCGTGAGCGACGTCGATGGGTTGAGGCGCCCGTTCACGGTCGAACTGACGAAGCGGTTCAGCGTGCCGACGATGTCCTCGGGCGTCTCGACGAGGCGGCCGACGGAAAGGCTCGGCAGGTACAGCTGCCGTGTCAGGTACGGGACGGGCGCCGTCGTCCCGTACGGATCGTCGGACAGCATCTGCGAAAGGTTCAGCGACGAGAAGAGATCGGTGCCCTCGGCGAACGTGTTCGCGTAGCTGCTCTCGTTTGCGGACGTGACGCTGAAGTCGTCGAGCCGCGCGAACGGGATGATCTGGTCGCCGCCGACGATGACGATGTACTTCAGGCCCGCACCGTTCGGCCGCGATCTGATCTTGCTGTCCACCATGGCGTTGATCGACTGCACGACCGCATTTGCGGCGACCGGGTCACCCGGATTTGCGTTCCAGCGCGTGTACGCGGCCGCGACCGCGCCGGTCGAGTCGTTCGTCGCGTTGTCGACGGACAGCGTGACGTTCGGGAAGCCGAGGCTCGTGAACGCCGCGCTGTCGTTCTGCAGCGCGGTCATCACGTTCGTCGCGCGCGTCGAGTTGTACATGCTCTGGAGCTGGCGGCGGTTGACGATGAAGACAGTGTTGAGGCCCGACGGCAGCGTCGTCGGCAGCGCCGGACCGGCCGTTCCCGTGATCGTGCGCGCCGGGACCGTCGACGTCGGACGCGGCGGCGCGGTCGCGACGCGCAGCATGTACGGCTCGGGACTGGTTGCGCCGTTGTAGCCGGTGATCTGGACGGTGTAGAAGCCGCTTCCGCCCGGCGAGACGGTGACGACATCCTCGGGATCGGTGCCGCGGCTCGCGGAGACGCCGACGAGCGGCATGCCCGGCTGCAGCGCGAGGTCGTCGAGCGTCTGCGACGGCACCGCGTCCGTCTGGTGCGTGAGGTCGGCGCCGGAGTCGGTCACCGGCGGCTCGTCGAGCGGCATGGTCCCCGCGATCGGCGGCCTGAGCTGGGTCTCCGGCGGGCCGTAGACGACGAGGTCGTAGTCGGTTGGCAGGTGGCTGAGGTGGAACGTCAGGATCGTGCCCGCGGCCGGCGCCTTGAAGCGGTAGTAGTCGACGTCGTCAGAGCTCGTCAGATAGGAGAGATAGAAGGAGTCGTTGACGATCTCCGGCGCGGTCGCGTCGGCATTGTTGTTCGGCTCCTTCGTGTCGCCGACGTCGAGCGTGCCGCCCGTCGCACTCGCGGTCGCACCGGCGCCGGGTGTCGCGTCGATCGACGACGCCTGCGGGCCGAGTTCGATCCCGGGCCGCGCTGTGAAGCAGATCGAGTAGCTCGAGCCGACGGTCGTGTTGACGTTCCAGTCGAGCCGAAGCCTGCCGTCGTTCAGCGTCGTGACGGACGGATCCGGGATGGCGTCCGCGGCCGTTGCGCTCGGGCACGTCCGCGGATCCTGGATCAGCTTCGAGGTGCCGGGGACGTACAGGAAGCCGTCGCCGAGCGTCGACGTTATCGACAGCGGGCTCGGCACGGCCGTCGGACCGCCGTTCGCCTGGACGCTGAAGTGTGCGCGGTAGGCGATCGTGCTGCCGTCGGTCGAATACTGCGCGAGCCCGCTCGAGAGGTTCAGCCGCTCCCACGCGAGCCCCTGCGACGCCGTCGGCGATTGCAGGAGGAGCAGGAAGTAGTCGCCGAGCGTCATCGTCCCCGGCGCGAGGCTCTCGATGAGGTCGCGGATGTCGATGCCGTCGAAGGCGTGCCAGTCGCCGAACACGTCGGCGAGCGTCATGCCGTCGAACGCGTTCGGACGCGGGCCGGCGGCGTCGCGCAGGTCGCCAAAGGTCATGCCCGGGCGGATCGCCTGCGCGTCGAACGCCTGTTTGAGCGTCACGTTGTTGGAGCAGTCGACGGTGTGCGGCGCAGTCGGGTTCTGGGCCGCGCAGAAGACCACGGCGTTCGCCGTCGCCAGATCGTTGATCGGCAGGTCGTTGATCGGCAGGTCGTTGATCGGCAGGTCGTTGATCGGGATGTCGTTGATCGGCGTGTCGTTGATCGGGAGGTCGTTGATGGGCGTGTCGTTGATCGGCGTGTCGTTGATCGGGAGGTCGTTGATCGGGATGTCGTTGATCGGGAGGTCGTTGATCGGGAGATCGTTGATGGGCGTGTCGTTGATCGGCGCGCCGTTGAGCGCCGCCGACATCACCGTCTGGTCGAGCAAGGAGCCGGCGCCCGTGCAGTACGTCGGCCCGAAGAGCCCGCACCACGTGTCGAGCGACCGCAGGTCGGAGAGCTTCACGTTCGCGAGCACGAGCGCGTCCGCCGGCAACGATCCAAGCGGGCTGTGGGCGAGGTCGAGATCCGGGAGCGTGATCGCCGGAATCGGACTGTTCGGCCGCGTCTCCGGGTTGACGCTCGGGGTGAGCTTCCCCAGTGCGTAGTAGTCGCGCAGCGTGAGGCTCTGCAGCGGGAGGCCCGCCAAAGGCGTTCCCGGCTGCGTCGTCCCCGGTATCGGATCAGACAGCACCTTCGCCCAGCCGCCGGTCCGGAGGAGCGGGACCGACGACAGCGCGATGTTTCCGAGCGCGGGCACGTCCCCCGCGAGCGTGTCGAAGCCGATGTCGTTGATCGGCAGGTCGTTGATCGGGAGATCGTTGATCGGCAGGTCGTTGATCGGGGTGTCGTTGATCGGGGTGTCGTTGATCGGCGCCGTCTGGTTGGTGGACTGCGGTCTGAGGAAGATGCTCGGCGGCACGTTCGAGAGCTGCACGCGTGCGGCACCTGCAGGTGTGCTTGGCGAGGCGGGCGTCAGCGTGAGGTTCGCCGCGATCGGCGGCGGAACCGTCGACCGGCATGCGGAGAACTCGGACGTGTCGCCGGCCGGGCTCGTCGCCGTCGCCGTGACGAACTGGCCGGCGGGAAGCGCCGCGACGTTCGCCGTGAACGTGCCGGTCCCTGTGCCGTTCGTAGTCACCGTCGTCGTGCCGAGCAACGTCGCTCCCTCGCCGCTCCCGGATCCGTCGCAGGCCGGCGTCACATACAGGTCGATGTTGAACGTCTGCGAGCCGGTGCTCGAGAGCGAGCCGTTGACGATCGTCGTCGAGACGCCCGTGACGGTCGGGAAGTTCTGGTACCCGTCGCCGTCCGGGCTGTCGTTCGGCGTGACGCCGCCGCCGCCGACGTCGATGCCGAGGCCGCCGTTGAGGTCGATCGAGTTCGCGGTGATCGTGTTGTGGCCGGATGCGTTCGGCGACGCGACGCCTGCTCCGCCGTTGTGCTTGATCGTGTTGTTCCGGATCGTCGCCCCGCCGGCGAGCCCCGCGGCCAGCACGCCTTCCTCCGCGTTCCCGAGGTCGAGCGTCCCGGCGCTGTCGGTGCCGATCGAGTTCCCCTCGACAAGGATGTTCGCGTTGTCACTCGACAGCTCGACGCCTGCGCCGGTGCTGCCCGCGATCACATTGCCGGCGTTGGGAGAGTTCAGGCCGATCGTGACTTCGAACGAGTTGTTCACGTGGACGCCCATGGCGTTGGCGATCTTCTGGGTCCCGGCCGCGTTCGTCCCGATCAGGTTGCCGACGACGAGGATGCCGCCGTCCCCGCCTGCGCTGTTGATCAGGACGCCGTCGCCGGTGTTACCGGAGATGACGTTACGGGCCCCCGCGATCGAGCCGCCGATCGTGGTCGTGTCGGCGTTGTTCATGATCGAGACGCCGGACGAGTTCGGGAGCGCAGCGGTGCCGGCCGCGTTGAGCCCGATCGTGTTGCCCTCGACGCTCGTGAAGTTCGCGCCGTCGATCAGCACGCCCTCGCCATGGTTGCCCGAGATGACGTTTCCGTCGCCGGGAGCGACACCGCCGATCGTGTCGTTGACGGAGCCGTCGACGACGACGCCGGAGCCGTTGGCGACCTCCTGACTTCCGACCGCGTTGGTGCCGATGGAATTCCCGGTCAGCGTGGACGACGTGCCGGGCGGCTCGGGAGCGGTGATCCGCACGCCCGCGTCGTCGTTCCCCGAGATCAGGTTGTCCTTGACGATGCCCGAGGACTCGTCGAAGTGGATGCCGTTGGAGTTGTTGTCGAGCGGACCGGTGCCTGCGGAGTTGGTTCCGATCCTGTTCTGCTCGATCGTGTTGTCGTGGGAGTCGAAGCCGAACGAGTAGACGCCGTCGCCGAGGTTGCCGGAGATCGTGTTGTGGTCGATCTGGTTGAACGACGCGTCGTTCGTCTCGATGCCGGCGAGGCCGTTGCCGATCGCAGCCGTCCCGCTCGGGTCGGTGCCGATCAGGTTCCCCTGGATGGTCGCGGACTGCGATTCGCCCGTCGGCGACGACACGAAGACGCCGTCCTCGGAGTTCCCCGAGATCACGTTGCCGCCGCCCGAGGTGTCGCCGATGACGTTCGGCTCGCCGAAGGCCTCGATCGGGTCGACGCGGATGCCGTTGCTCGAGTTCGCGACCGGAGAGTCGTCCACCGCGAGGCCCACGGTGTTGCCCTTCACGAGGTTGCCGTCGCCCCTGAGGATGATTCCGTCGTCGTCGTTGGCGGCGACGTAGTTCCGCGCGCTCGATGTCGTGCCGCCGATCGTGTTGTGGTCGCCTTCGACGAGGATGCCGCCGGCGCTGTTGCCGGTCACTCCCTGTTGGCCGGTGCCGAGCGGCGTGAGGCCGATGTAATTGCCCGCGACGGTGTTGTCGTTCGGCGTGAACGTCTCGTCGCCGTTCAGGGCGACGCCGTAGCCGCCGTTCGCGGAGAGCACGTTGCGGTCGTCCGCTCCGGTGCCGCCGACCGTGTTGTTGTTGCTGTCGCCGAACAGCTCGACGGCGTCGTTGTTGTTCAGCGAATTGGCGCCTGCCGTGTCCACGCCGATGTAGTTGCCCGCGATCGTGTTGCCGTCGCTGTTTGCGACGCGAATCCCGTCGTTCGTCCAGCCGATGATCGAGAAGCCGCGGATCGTCGCGTTGTCGGCCGTGATGACGAAGCCGTCGGTGCCGGTCGAGCCCGTGCCGTCGAGCGTGACGAGCGGCGCCCCCGCGTAGCCAGGCTGCGTCGTCGCGTCGATGGTCGTCGCCGCGCTGATCGCCGGCAGGTTCGCGTCCGGTGCGATCGTCTCCTGATCCGCAGGCAGGTCGAAGTGGATCTCGCTGCCCGGAGCGGCGACGGCTGCGTTGATCGCCTCGCGCAGCGTGCAGTGCGTGACCGTGCACGCACCGTCGCCCGGGTCGGCGGTCGAGTTGACGAGGAACGGGCTCGTCTGTGTCGGATCGGTGGCCGTGACGCAGGCCGAGAACTCGGACGTGCTGCCGCTGAACGAGTCGGTCGCCGTCGCTGTTACCGCTTCGCCCGGTGAGACGAGAGCGGAGAGGCCGTTGCCGGTATCGATCGTGACCACGCCGGCGGCGTTGGCCTGCTGCTGCGAGAAGCCGATGAAGTTTCCGCCCTCGCCGCTGCCGGACGCATCGCACGACGGCGACGCGAAGTACTCGATCGTGTAATCCCTGCCCGGGTTGCTCGTGAGCGTGCCCTGGATGCGCACGCTGCCGTTGCCGATCGACGCCGCGCCGGCGAGGACCGGCGAGCTCTGGCCGTCGTTCGCGCCGCCGTTCAGAGCGATGCCCTTGCCGCCGTTCGCGTCGATCGAGTTCCGCGTGATCGTGTTGCTGTCGGTGAGGTTGATCTGGACGCCGTCGTCGAGGTTGTCGTGCACGGAGTTGTTCGGGCCGATCGTGTTCCCGAAGCTCATTGACTCGATGGCCGCGCCGTCCTTCGTCTTCGTGACGGTGTTGCCGGCGACGTTGTTCTCGATGCTGTCCACGGCGATCCCGTTCAGCGACGAGTTGACGACGAGGTTTCCGCTGATGATGTTGCGCCGGCCCGGCCCGTTGTTTCCGCCGCCGGTGAGACAAGCGGCGCCGAAGGTGGAGATGCCCTGGTTGATGACGCCGAAGTCAGGTGCGAGGGAAGCGTTCGTCCCGATCGTGTTCGACGAGACGATGTTGTTGCTGGCTCCGCAGATGTCGATGCCCTGGTACTGGGACGCGATCGTGTTGTCGGAGACGATGTCCGAGCCCGCGTCCATGACCTCGACGCCGTTGCTCGACGAATCCGGGAACGAGACCGTCTGATCGGCGCTGAGGCCGAGCAGGTTGTTCTGGACGATGTTCGAGTTGCCGCTCGAGGTGACGTCCGCGGCGCCGAGGAAGACCTCGACGAAGTTGGCCGAGATGACGTTGCCGTCCGCGGCCGCCGGCCCACCGACCACGTTGCTGGATGCGTTGACGACCCGCACGCCCGGGCCGTGGTTGCCGTCGGCGATCTGTCCCGTGGCGTCGACGCCGATGTAGTTGCCCGCCACCGTGTTGGAGTCGGCGCCGGTCAGCGTGCCGTCGATGAGGATGCCCTCGTTGGCGCTGTCCACGATCACGTTGCGTTCGCCGGCGCCCGTCCCGCCGATTACGTTGTCGTTGCTGTTCTCGACGACGATCCCGAAGGTGTTGCCGTTGGCGCCGGTGCCCGTCCCGTCGGTGCCGATGTAGTTGCCGATCAGGAGGTTGCCGTCCGACCGGACGCGGATCGCCGCCTCGTCGGCCTGTGCGAAGTCGCGAATTGCAATGCCCTCGACCGTCGAGCCGCCGGAGCCGGCAGCGAGGACGAGCCCGTCGGCGAGGGCCGCGCCGTCGCCGTTGAGAACGATGCCGACGTCACCGGCCGGCGCGCCCTCTGTCGTTCCGTCGATAACGACGGGCGTCGTGATCGGCGGGAGTGCGGAGCCAAGCGCGATCTGCTGCGGTCCGCCGCCCGGGATCCCGAAGTCGATGTGCGCGAGTGCGATGCCCGCGCCGTTCGCGGCGTTGATCGCCTCGCGGAGCGTGCAGTCCGAGTCGCAGATGCCGCCGTCGTGATCGTCGGCGGTCGTGACGACGAACGTGCCGGGCGTGTTGACGGTCGCGCAGTTCGAGAACTCCGACGTGTCGAGCGTCGCCTGGTTCGTGGCGGTCGCGGTGATTGCGTCACCCGAAATGACCTGGCTCGTAGTGAGGTCGAGCACCGCATCGCCCGAGGCATCGGTCGTCACCGTGTTGAAGCCGAGATAGGCCTGACCCTGAGGCGCGCCGGTGCAGTTCGACGTGTCGAAGTACTCGATGAAGAAGGTGGTCAAGGCCGTGCTGTGCAGCGTCCCGCTGATGTCGGTCGTCGAGCCGACCTGCGAGGCGGATGTCAGCACGGGCGCTTCCTGGTCGTTGTTCGCGCCGCCGCCGGCGAGGTGGATTCCCTCGCTGCCGTTGTCGTGGATCGAGTTCGCGGAAATGCGGTTGCGTGCACCGGCGTCCAACTCGATGCCGAAGTCACCGCTGTGCACGATGAAGTTGTTTGGCCCGACGAGGTTGTCGTCGTTCAAACCGTTGACGAAGCGCATGCCCGTCGCGTTGCCGAAGTCGGCCCCGTCGCCGCGATCCGTTCCGATGAAGTTCCCCGAGATCGTGTTCTGGTTGCTGCCGAGGAACATCAGAATCCCTGCGTCGAAGCTCCCGGCGATGACATTGCCTGCGCCCGGCGAGGTGCTTCCCACCTGCGTGCCCGCGGTGTTGTCGAGCTCGACGCCGATGTCATTGGGGATCGTCGCCGTCTCGCCGGCGTCGGTTCCGATGCTGTTCCCCACGATCCGGTTTCCCGTGCCCGCGTTCGAAAGGAGTATGCCCGCGCCGTTGCTGCCGCTGATCACATTCCCGGCGCCGGGTGTCGCGCCGCCGACGGTGTTGTCCGCAGAGTCCGCGTCGATCCGGACTCCCTCGGCGTTCCCGAGCGCGTTCTGCCCTGCCGCGTCGGTGCCGATGTAGTTACCCGAGATCGTGGCGCCCGCGCTCGCCGTGACCCAGACACCGACCGGGCCCGAGCCGGGGCCGGAAACGACGTTGCGCGCTTTCGCCGTGGTGCCTCCGATCAGCACATCGTCGGAGCTCTGGACGAGCACCTCGGCGCTGCCGCTCTCTGATGCGTTGGGCGCTGCGGAGGAGCCGTCCGCGCTGACGCCGATCAGGTTGCCCTGGACGACGGCGCGGGTGGCGCCCGTCAACTTGATGCCAGGGCCGCTGTTGCCGGAGATCACGTTTCCGGCCCCGGCGACCGCGCCGCCGATTCGGACGTCCTCGACGGAGTCGGCGTTGATGCCCGAGCCCGCGTTCGGGAGCGGCGTCTTCCCGTCGGCGGCGAGGCCGATCGTGTTCCCCTCGAACCGCGCGTTCTGGAACTCGTAGCCCGAGTTCAGGAAGATGCCGTCGCCGCCGTTTCCGGAGATGAGGTTGCCGGCCCCGGCCGCGGTGCTTCCGATCGTCTGGAAGCTGACGTCCTCGAACCTGATCCCGCTCGCCGTGTTCGGCACTGCGGCGGTGCCGGCGGGATCCGTGCCGATGCGGTTGCCGATGACGACGTTGTCCGCCTCGTTGCCGAACTCGATGCCCGAGCCCTTGTTGCCGGAGATCACGTTGCGCGTGGCGGCCGTCGTGCCGCCGACCGTGTTCGCGCCTGAGCGGATCACGATGCCGCCGTCGCTGAAGCCGTCATTGCCGTTCGCCGCCGCGAGGCCCACCGGCGTGACCCCGAGGTAGTTCCCCTCGACGACCGAGGGCCCGCCTTCGAGCTCGATGCCTGCCCTGCTGAAGCCGGTGATCGACAGGCCGCGGATCGTGCTGGGGTCGAGCGCCCCGGCGACGTCGAGCCCGATGCCCTGCGTCGGCGCGAGCGAGCCGTCGATCTGAACCTTCGGCGATCCGGGCGTCGTCCCCGGCTGCGTGTTGCCGTCGATGATGACCGGGTCGGCGATCGCGGGCAGCGGCGAGGCGTCCGTCGGCTGGATCACGAACGGCGGGTCCGCCAGGTTGAACGTGATCGTGTCAGTGCCGGGCACGGCGTTTGCGGCCTCGATCGCGTCGTGTAGCGAGCCGGGGCCGCTCGCGGCAGTCGTCGTGACGATCAGCGGCGAAGCGGCGGAAGTCGGTATCTGCTTGCAGGGCGAGAATTCGGACGTCTCGTCCTGCAGCGATTGATCGTCCGCGGTGGCGGTGATCCACGAGCCCGGCGCGGCGACACCCGGGTCCGGTGCGTAGAAGAGGTCGAAAGCGAAGTCGCCGTTCGCGTCGCTTGTGAGATTCGTCGTGCCGAGGAACTGCGGTCCCTCTCCGAAGCCGCTCGCGTCGCAGGACGGGGTGGAGAAGAATTCGAGCCGGTACGAGAGCCCGGGCGTCGGAATGCCGTCGTAGGTCCCGACCACCTCGACCGAGCCGTCGCCGTTCTTCACCACCGACGTGATCACGGGGCTGTTGATCAGGTCGTTGGCGCCCGAGTCGGCGTCATTGGGATCGTTGCCGGTGGGGCCGTCGTCGCCGAGGTCGATGCCGAGGCCCGCGTTGAGGTAGATCTGGTTCTGGAAGAACTCGTTCTGGCGGTTGTTCGCGCCCACGACGATCCCCTTCGAGTTGTGGGCGATCGTGTTCTGGCGGATCGAATGGATGCCGGCGCCGCCGTTCGCCGCGATCAGAATCCCCGGCCCGGTGTTCCCGAGCCGGCGCTGCCCGGACGCGTCCGTGCCGACGCGGTTCTGGAAGAAGTCGAGGCCTTGCGCGTTGCCCGGGACCGTCGTGTCGATCAGGACGCCGGCGCCGTCATTGCCCGAGATGACGTTGGAGCTTCCCTCGGTTCCGCTCGCGGGATCGGTGCCGCCGTGGATGTGGAGGCCCGCCCCTCCGTTTGGCAAGGCGCTCGTGCCGTAGACGTCTGTGCCGATGTAGTTGAAGTCGACGGTGGTGCTCTTTACGCCGTCGATCGCGACGCCGTCGCCCGCATTTCCGGAGATGACGTTCCGCCTCCCGTTGGCGACGTCGCCGATCGTGTTGGAATCGGACGCCACGGAAACGCCCGTCCCGTTCGGCGCAGCAGACGTTCCCGACGGGTCGGTGCCGATGAAGTTGCCGAGCACCCGGTTGCCGCCGGCAACGGCAATGTCGACACCTGCCTGCGAGTTCCCCGAGATGACGTTCGCGTCGCCGGCAGCCGGACCGCCGATGTGGTTGTTGGGCGAGTACACGCCGATGCCGATCGTGTTCGCGACAACTGCGCCGCTGTACCCGAGGTAGTTCCCTACGACGGTGTCGTTGCCCGGCCCGCTGAGGACGATCCCGTGGTTGAAGCGCGTGATCGCGAGCCCGCGAATCGTCGTTGCGCTTGCACTGACGGTGAGGCCGTCGTCGCTCGGCGGAAGGAAGGCGCCGTCGATCGTGATCTGCGGTGCGCCGACGTACCCGCGCTGCGTCGTCGCGTCGATGGTGACGCTGTCGTCGATGATCGGCAGCGCGCTGAACGGCATGATCGTGTAGGAGCCGCCGACTCCGATGCCGAAGTCGATCGTGTCGGCGCCGAGATTCCCATTGGCCGCCTCGATCGCCTCGCGGAGAGTGCAGTCGGAGGCGTCGCAGGTGCCGTTGTCGGTGTCCGACGCCGAATTGACCGTGAATGACGCTGCCAGCGCGCCCGGCGCCGCGGAAAGCACGACGACCAGCAGCGCGATAACGAGCAGCGCCAGACAGAGCCCCCGTGTGGCCCCGCCGCAGGCCCCCCGGTCAATCCCCATTGACAGCAATGTGTCACAGAACTTCAGATTTTCAAAGAGCACTTTCCGGTTTTCGGCGCATAATGGATCCATGGGCGTCACGACCAGGGTTCACGGGGAGGACGCGGCGCGTTCCGACGAGCTCCTCACGCCGTACCTGCCGCGGCTCGTGCGAGCCTGGAGCGCCGAGCCGGGTCTCCCGCGGGCGAGGACGATCGACGGCTCGCTGGTCTCCGTCGACATCTCCGGGTTCACGGCGTTGGCGGAGCGGCTGTCGGCCAAGGGAAAGGCCGGGGCCGAGGAGCTCGTCCAGCGGATCTCCGCCTGCTTCGACGGGCTGATCGACGTCGCAGAGGGGCACGGCGGCGACGTCCTCAAGTTCCGCGGCGACGCCCTCCTGCTCCTCTTTCGCGAGGACCGCCACCCGCAGCGAGCGGCCGGGGCCGCCTCGGACATGCAGTGGACGATCGAGTCGATGATCACCGAGGACGTCGAGCTGCGGATGTCCGCCGGCGTCCACTCCGGCGAGTGCCATTTCTTCCTCGCCTCGTCGCCGCACCGTGAGCTCCTCGTCGGCGGCCCAGGAGCGACACGCGTCTTCGAGCTGGAAGACCTCGCAACCGCGGGCGAGATCGTGCTCAGCGCGGAGACCGCCGCCGCGGTGGATCCCGACTGGATCGGCGACGAACGGGAGGGCGCCTTCGTCATGCGGCGGCTCGAGCCCGGCGCGAGCACGATCCCGCCGCCGCCCGATATCGCCGGCACGCAACTCGCGAGCTTCGTGCCGGAGCCGCTGCGCGCCCATCTCGCGGTGTCGAGCGGCGAGGCAGAGCACCGGCAGGCGACCGTCGCGTTCGTGAAGCTCTCGCAGACCGATGACGTCGTGAAAGCCGAGGGCCCGAGCGGCTTGCTCGAACGGATCGACGCGCTCGCCGGCGCCGTTGGCGACGCGTGTGCGACCTACGGCGTCACGTGGCTCGAGTCCGATATCGACGTGAACGCCGTGAAGCTCTACCTCACCGGCGGCGCTCCGGCGAGCTCGGGCCAGGACGAGGAGGGAATGCTGCGCGCGCTCCGCGACATCGTCACGACGGACGTCGGGCTGCCGCTTCGCGCGGGCGTCAACCGCGGGCACGTCTTCACGGGCGACATCGGCAACGCCGCTCGTCGCACGTATGCCGTGATGGGCGACGCCGTCAACCTCGCGGCTCGCCTCACCGCGCGCGCGCAAGCCGGCGAGATCCTCGCGACGGGCGACGTTCTCGACCGTGCCCGCACGATCTACGCGACCGAGAAGGAGCCGCTGCTCGTCAAGGGCAAGGAGCGCGCGGTCACGGCGCATCACGTCGGCGCGCCGATCGGGTCGCGCGAGGAGGCGGGCGCCGACGCGACGCCGATCGTCGGACGCGAGCACGAGCTCGAGCTGCTCCACGCCGCCGTCAATGCGGCGCGCATGCGACAGCTCCAGGTGGTCGAGCTCGTCGGCGAGCCCGGCATCGGCAAGTCACGGCTCGTGCAGGAGCTGCACACGCTCGCGCTCGGCTTCACACAGCTGAGCGCGGCGGCCGAGCAGTACGCGTCTTCGACGCCGTTCTACGCATGGCGCAACCTCCTGCGCCAGCTCGCAGGCATCACGCCGGACAGCACGCGCGAGCAGGCGGGCGCCCTGTTGAGCCCCTTCGTCACCGGCGTCATGCCCGATCTGGCGCCGTGGCTGCCACTCCTTGCGATCCCCTTCGACGCCGAGGTCATGGCGACCCCGGAAGCCGACGCGCTCGATCCCGCGGCAAGTCGCGAGAAGACCCTCGAGACGGTCGAGAACTTCCTGGAGCGCATCTTGATGATGCCGACGCTGCTCGTCTTCGAGGACGCGCACTGGCTCGACGATTCGTCGCGCTCGCTGATGCTTCGGCTCACGCAGAGGAGCGCCCCGCGCCCGTGGCTCGTTTGCGTCACCACACGGCCGGGCGTCGAGACGAGCGTGCATCTGGCCGGGCCTGCGCAGCGGATCTCCCTCGAGCCCCTCGGAGCCGACCGCGCCGCGGCGCTCGCGCTGAGCATGGCCGACGAGGTCGCCCTCTCGAGCGAGATGCTTGCCGCGCTCACCGAGCGCTCGGGAGGCAACCCGCTGTTCGTGCGCGAGCTCGTCAACGCGGCGCGAGCGGGTGACCGCCTGGAGACGCTGCCCGAGTCGATCGAGAGCCTCCTCACGACGCGCATCGACACGCTAGACCCCGAGAACCGGATGCTCCTTCGCTACGCGGCTGTCGTCGGTCCGACGTTCGAGCTCGACTTCATCGCCGAGATCCTCGAGGACGAGATTCCCGACGCCGGCGATCCCTCGAGATGGGAATGGCTGCGTGAGTTTGTCGGCTATGCGGGCGACATGACGTACGCGTTCCGGCACGACCTCGTCCGCGCTACGGCGTACGAGGGTCTATCCTTCGCGCGGCGCCGCGACATCCATTGCCGCGTAGCGAGCGCGCTCGAAGGGCGCGGAGGCGAGAACGACGCGTTGCTCTCGCTCCACTACTTCGAGGCGCAGGTCTACGACAAGGCGTCGACATACGCGCAGGCAGCCGGAGAACGTGCGCAGGCGACGTTCGCCAACGTCGTCGCCGCCGAGCTGTATGAGCGTGCGATCGCGGCGGGAGCGAACCTTCCCGAGCTCGACGCTCGCGATCTCGCACGTGTCTACGAGAATCTCGGCGACGTGTGCGAGCTGTTCGCCGCCTACGACCGCTCGCTCGTCGCGATCGAGGCGGCGCGCGCGCTCGTAGGTGCCGAATCGGCGCTGGCGGACGCGCGACTCCTCGGCAAGGAGGTGCTGCTGCACGAGCACATAGGCGGCTTTGCCGACGCGTTCGAGGCATCTGCGCGGGGGCTGGCGAGGCTCGAAGAGGCGGAGGAAAGCTTCGACCGGGACGCAACTCGCGCCACGATCGAGTTGAGCACAGGCGCGATCCACTACCGGCAGACCAACAACCAGGAGGCAATTCGCTGGCTCGAGGCTGCCGCCGAGCACGCCGATCGGGCGGGCGATCGAAGAACGCTCGCGCACGCGTACTACCTGCTCGACGCGGCGCACAGCGACTTCGGTTCCGCGGATGGCCTCAGGTACCTCGAGCTCGCGCGGCCGATTTATGAGGAGCTCGGTGACGTCCGTGGGCTCGGCGTTGTGCTGTCGAACCTCGGCATTCACGCCTACTACGAAGGTCGCTGGACCGAGTCGCTCGCGTACTACCGCGAAAGCCGCGCGGCGAAGGAGCGTTCAGGCGACGTGGTCGGCGCGGTCATCGTGGTGAACAACGAAGCGGAGATCCTCTCGGATCAGGGGCGGATCGGCGAGGCGCTTCCGCTGTTCGACGAGCTGCTGCGCGTCGCCCGCGCTTCCGGATGGGCGTTCGGCGTCGGCGTGGCGATGTCGAACCTCGGCCGGGCCAACGCACGCGCGGGACACTTCGAAGAGGCACACACGCTTTTCGACGATGCGCTGGGCATCTTCGAGGAGCTATCCGCGGAGCGGTTCAAAGTCGAAGCAAACGCACGTCTCGCCGAGTGTCTCGTGTTCGAGGGTCGTCACCAGGAGGCGCTCACAGTCGCGAACGAGTGCCGGGAGGCCGCGGCGAAGTCACCGGTAGGCGGCGTGGAAGCTCTGATCGAGCGCTCGATCGGCTACGCGCACCATCAGGCACGGCAGCCCGAGGAGGGGCGGCCGCATTTCGGCGAGAGCCTGCGGATCGCGCGCGAGCTCAAGGTGCAGTTCGAGGTGGCGCTCACGCTCCGCGCGATGGCCGCGACGTGCTGCCCGACCATTGACGACCTCGACGGCGAGGCCGCCGAGATCCTCGAGCGGCTCGGCGTCGTGTCGCTGCCGGGCGTGCCGCTGCCGTAGCTAGACGATCACGGGCGCTTCTTCGAGCCCCTCCTGCGGCACGTGTGCGCCGCGGAAGAACACGAATGCGAGTACGGCGCCGACGGCCGCGAACGCGACGAGCGCGGCGAACGCCCAGTGGTAGCCCGTCGTGAACGCCTGCGGCGTGAAGTGCCCCGACTTCGCCTTCGAGATGAAGATCGTCGACGCGATCGCGACGCCGAACGCACCGCCGATCTGCTGGCTCGTGTTGAGCAACCCCGACGCGAGCCCCGCCTGCTCGGGCGGGACGCCGATGAATGCGGCGATCGTGACCGGGATGAATCCGAACGCGAGCCCGAGTGCGAAGATGAGATACAGCGGGAGGAGGTCCGGCCAGTAGCTTCCGTCCACGGGCAGTCGCGTGTAGCCGAGCATCGTCAGCGCGAGAACAGACATGCCGACCGTCGTGACCCACCGGGGGCCCACCCTGGTCACAAGCGCTTGCGCGACGCCGGCCCAGATCACGGTCGTGCCCGCCGTGGCGAGGAACGTGACTCCCGTCTTCAGCGCCGACCACCCCAGGACCTGCTGGACGTACAGCGTGAGGATGAAGAAGTTCGCGTAGATCGAAGCGCCGAGCAGGAACCCCACGACGTTGGCGCCCGTGAGCGTCCTGATGCGGAAGATCCCGAACGGGACGAGCGGCGCAGTCGCGCGCAGCTCCCAGACGACGAAGAAGCCGAGGATGACGATCGAGGCGACGAGCAGCCCGATCGTGCGAGCCGTGCCCCAGCCGACGTCGGGCGCCTTCGAGATCGCGTACACGAACAGCGCGAGCCCGCCAGTCACGCTCAGGGCGCCGATGAGATCGAAGCGCCGATGCCCGAGATCGGCGTGGCTCTCGGGAACGATCGGCCGCGTGAGCGCGAGCACGAGCGCGCCGACCGGGACGTTGACGAAGAAGATCCACTCCCAGCCCAGGTACTTCGTGAGGATGCCGCCGAGGAGCACACCGACCGCCGCGCCCGACCCGCCGAGTGCGCCCCAGATGCCCAGCGCCTTGTTCCGCTCCGAGCCCTCGTCGAACGTCGTCGTGACGATCGAGAGTGCGGCGGGGGAGATGATCGCCGCGCCGAGCCCCTGCACTGCACGCGAGAGGATCAGCACGCCCGCGCTCCACGCGAAACCGCAGGCCAGGGAGGCGAGCGTGAAGAGCACGAGGCCGACGAGGAAGATCCTTCGCCGGCCGAGCAAGTCGGACATGCGGCCGCCGAGCAGGAGAAAGCCACCGAACGTGATCGCGTACGCCGTGATGACCCACTGCACCGTCGACTCCGCGATGTTCAGGTCCTTCTGGATCGACGGAATCGCGACGTTGACGATCGCGACGTCGAGGATCGTCATGAAGAACGCCGCGCCGACGACCGCGAGAACGAGCCACTTGTTCTTAGACGTGTTCGCCATCCCCTGTCCCCCTCAGTGACGAAAGTGCCGACGACCGGTGAAGACCATAGCGCCTCCGGAACGCGTCACAGCCTCGACGACCTCTGCGTCGCGCTTCGAGCCTCCCGGCTGGATCAGCGCGGTCACACCGCGCGCGAGCGCCTGTTCCGGCCCGTCCGCGAACGGGAAGAAGGCGTCCGACGCGAGTACCGATCCGTCGACGCTGTGGTCGAACTTCTGCGCCTTCTCGAGCGCGATGCGGACGGCGTCGACGCGACTTTGCTGGCCCGCGCCGATGCCGATCGTCTGCAGGTCCTTGGCGATCAC
Source organism: Gaiellaceae bacterium (assembly GCA_045806505.1). Taxonomy (GTDB): domain Bacteria; phylum Actinomycetota; class Thermoleophilia; order Gaiellales; family Gaiellaceae; genus DASVFB01. Next base: position 1,969 of record JBJMJE010000363.1, on the reverse strand, counting down.
GATCGCGTTGGAAGCGACGTGCTTGCACACGCGCCACGCGAAGAGCAGGTTGCCCCACTGCTCCTCCGTGATGGAGCCCGCGACGACGGTCATCGTCTCGCGCGTCTCGATGTCCCAGTCACGGTCCTGCACGAGGAGTCCGCCGGGGATCCGCTTGTAGTCGAGCTCGTCCGCCGGGAAAGCGCGGCGCTCGCGGTCGGCGAGGATGCGCGTCTGCGGCTTCGCGCTCCATGCATTCAGCGCGTCGGCCTCGTACTCGGGCGCGAAGAGCACGTCGACGAACTGCTGCGCGATCGTTGACGCCAGCGCCGGCGTGACCGGCCGGTTGAGCACGCAGACCATGCCGAAGGCCGAGAGCGGATCGGACGCGAGCGCGCGCTCGTACGCCTCCTGGATCGTCGCCGCGACCGCGACGCCGCACGCGTTCGCGTGCTTGACGATCACGCATGCAGGCAACGTGAACTCGCGCAGCAGCATCAACGCTCCGGAGAGGTCGTGCAGGTTGTTGAAAGAGAGCTCCCGGCCGTGCAGCTGCTCGACGTGCGAGAGCAGCGGCCGGCGGGCGCCGACCTCGCGGTAGTACGCCGCGCGCTGGTGCGGGTTCTCGCCGTACGCGAGGTCCTGCACCTTCTCGAACGCGAGCGAGAGCGTGTCCGGCAGGCCTTCGCCCTCAGCGAACCAGCGCGCGATGGCGGCTTCGTAGGCCGCGCTCTTCGCGAACGCGACAGCGGCGAGCTCCCGCCGCGTGGATTGCGAGACCGCGCCCGTGTCACGCAGGTCGGCGAGCACGCGTGCGTACTGCTCGGGGCCCGAAACCGGCGCGACGTGCGCGAAGTTCTTCGCCGCGGCGCGCAGCATCGAAGGACCCCCGATGTCGATCATCTCGACGGCGTCGGCCATGCGGGCGCCGCGGCGCGCGGTGATCGAGCTGAAGGGATAGAAGTTGACGCACACGACGTCGAACGGCTCGATCTCCTGCTCGTCGAGCGCGGCGAGATCGTCTCTCGAGTCGCGGCGCGCAAGGATGCCGCCGTGGATGCGCGGATGCAGCGTCTTCACGCGGCCGCCCAGCATCTCGGGCGCGCGCGTCACCTCCTCGACCTGCGTCACGTGGACGCCGTGCTCTTCGAGGTACGCGGCCGTCCCGCCGCTGGCGACGAGCTCGAAGCCGAGCTCGTCGAGGCCGCGCGCGAAGTTGTCGAGACCGGTCTTGTCGTGGACCGAGATCAATGCGCGCATGCGATCAGCTCCCGCACGGCGTTCGGCAGCAGCCGGTGCTCGACCTCGTGGATCCGCTCGACCAGCGTCTCGCGCGGCTCGACCGCGACGATTTGTTGACGGATGACGTGGCCGCTGTCGATGCCTTCGTCCACGAAGTGGACGGTAACGCCCGTCTCTTCGACACCGGCCGCGAGTGCATCGTCTATCGCATGCATCCCGGGAAAATCTGGCAACAGCGACGGATGCACGTTGACGATCCGGTTCGGGAAGCGGTCGAGGAACGGCGGCGTCAACAGGTGCATGTAGCCGGCGAGCACGACCAGCTCGACGCCGTGCTCCTCGAGCCACGACGCCATGACGAGGTCGCGCTCCTGACGCCGCGCGTAGCAGTCGAGCGCAAACGTCGCGGTCGGGATGTTCGCGGCGCGCGCACGCTCGAGTGCCGCGGCGTCCTTCCGGTTCGATGCGACCGCGACAACGGGCAGCCCCGCGTCGATCAGGGCTTGAAGGTTCGTTCCCGCTCCCGAGACGAGCACCCCGATCATTCCGGCTCGATCCGTCCGATCACCAGATCCTCGCCCGGGTCCCGGACGACGGCGCAGAACCCGATGCCGAGGTTGAAGACCCGGCGCAGCTCCTCCTCGTCGACGTGTCGCGCAAGCCAGTCGAAGACCGGCGGCCGCGGCCAGGCATCCCAGTCGATCGTCGCGCGGAGGCCGTCGGGCACGACGCGCTCGACGTTCCCCGC
>JBJMJE010000362.1:0-22762 GCA_045806505.1 Gaiellaceae bacterium | reverse complement strand
TCGGTGAACGTTCCTCCTACATCGATGCCGAGGACGCGCACGTCGCGCATGATCGCGGAGTTGTCGCTCTTCGGCGCGGGCGGCGAGCCCGTCGATCTGAAACGCACGCTCGCGTCGCACGGCGTCGCGTCATTGCCGCCGTCGTCGATCGACGAGGAGACGTGGACGCTCGAGACGACGCTGCCGAGCGGCCGCGGCGCGCGAACCGTCCGCGTCTCGCAACGCCGCACCGGGCACGCCCGGGTCGAAGGCGCGACGAAGCCGATCCTCGTGCAGCTGAGGCACATGCTGCGGCTCGACGAAGACCTGTCGCCGTTCTACGCCGTCGCGCGCGAGGATCGCGATCTTGCGTGGGCCGCCGCAGGAGCGGGCCGGATGCTGCGCAGCCCTACGGTGTTCGAGGACGTCGTCAAGACGATCTGCACGACGAACTGCGCGTGGAGCGGGACGATCCGCATGGTGACGGCGCTCGTCGATCACCTCGGCCTCGCGGCGCGTTCCGGCAAGCGCACGTTCCCCACTCCCGCCGCGATGGCCGAGGCGGGCGACGACTTCTACCGCGACATCGCGCGCGCCGGCTACCGCGGCGCGTACCTGCGCAAACTCGCCGACGACGTCGCGTCCGGCGTGCTCGACCTCGAGGAGTTGAACGACCCGGAGTTGCCGGTCGAAGAGATCGAGGCTCGGCTGCTCGCGCTGCCCGGCGTCGGGCCGTACGCCGCGGCGCACGTGATGCTGACGTCCCTCGGGCGCTACTCGCGCCTCGTGCTCGACTCGTGGACGCGGCCGACGTACGCGAAGCTCGCCGGCCGCAAGACCGCCGACAAGACGATCGAGCGCAGGTTCCGCCGCTACGGCGACTACGCGGGCCTGGCTTTCTGGCTGCTGCTCACGCGCAGCTGGGTTCCGGAGTGAGGCTTCACATCGAGGAGCACGGCGACGGCGAGACGCTGCTCCTCCACCAGGGCCTGGGACAGGGATCGTGGGCCTGGCGGTATGCGGCGCCGGTGCTCGCGCAGCGCTTCCGCACGATCCTGTTCGACACGCGCGGCACCGGCCGCTCGTACGTGCCGGACGCGCCGTACGGAATCGCCGACCTCGCCGATGACGCGGCTGAAGTGCTCGACGGGAGAGCGGCGCACGTCATCGGCTTCTCGATGGGCGGGTACGTCGCGCTGACGCTCGCGCTCGCACATCCCGAGCTGGTGCGCTCGCTCGTCCTTGCCGGCACCGGAGCGGGTGGGTCGACGCGCGTGCCGCGACCGGCGCACGTGCGCGAGGCGTTCGACGCGGCGATGAGCCTGCCGCCCGAGGAGCAGCGGCGCGCGACGCTGCCGTACACCTTCGCCCCCGGCTGGGCCGAGGCGAACGCCGAGCGCGTGGACGAGATCGTCGCCGCGGCGCTGGAGCACCCGACCCCGACGCGCACGATCGCCGTGCACACGGCCGCCTGCTATCGCTTCTACGAGGACGGCATCGACGTCGAGCAAATCGAAGTGCCCGCACTCGTCATGCACGGCACCGAGGACCTGATCGTGCCAACCGAGAACGGTCGCGAGCTGGCCAGACGGTTGCCGAACGCGCGCTACGTCGAGTTGCCGGGCCGCGGGCACAACCTCATGCTCCAGGACCCGGACGCGTTCACCGAGCTCGTGCTCGACTTCCTCCCTTAAGAGGACTTGCCGAACGCGACGCGGCGCGCGACGTCCGCATCGTCGAGCATGTGGCCGTCACGCTCGACGTAGCCGCCTTTGCCGCCGACGACGAGCATGACGAGCGGTTCGTCGCCCGCATTCGAGATCCGTCGCGGCGTCGTCGACTCGACGTGCACCATCCCGCCCGGCCCGAGCTCGCGCGTCTCTTCGCCGACCTCGACGCGCGCCGTGCCGCTGTGGACGAAGTACAGCTCGTCCTGCGTGTCGTGGAAGTGGTGGAAGCCCTCGTACTGCGGCGGATAGACGACCGCGTTGACGCCGAACGCGGTGATCCCGAGTGCGCGCCGCACCTTGCGGAAGCCAAAGCCCTCGCCGAGTCCGTCGATCGTGCCGAACGCGTAGCCCACATCCATGACTCTAATCGGTTAATCAGTTCGAGAGTGAATCCGCGGCGGCCGCTTCACGCGTAGCACCTGACGTCAATTCGTAGCGACAAGGAGGTCGTCGTGACAACGCTGGCCCGCGTCCTCGTCCCCTTCGTCCTCGCCCTCGGCGCATTCGCGCTTCTGTCCGCACCCGCCACCGGCCGCAGCTCCGCCGGCGCCTGCCGCGTCGTCGCCGAAGGTCCGTTTCTCTACGTCGACGTCGTGATTCCGGTCACGTCGGTTCAGTGCGACTCGCCGCAGCGGCGGATTCGGGTTGCCACGACGCTCACGCGCGACGGCGCCGAGACCGCAAGCGCGCGGCGCGACTGCCGCAACACGAGCGTCTGCTACCTCGACATCGATTCGTCAGCGCCCGACGTGGCGGGCGACCAGACGTGGTGCACGCACGTCGCCGCCTACGTCGACAGCCGCTTCATCGGGGAGGCGAGTGCCTGCGAGGCGGATGAGTTCTAGGCGGAGGCGGCGATCGTGATCCCGCCGCGCGCCTTCTGTCTCAGCGTCACGCGCACCCGGTCGCGCGGAAGCTCGAGCGCCTCGGCGACGTCGTCGCGGATCTGCACGGTCAGCGCCTCGCAGAACGCGCCTTCGGTGCGAAAGCGGCTGAGGTAGATCTTCAGCGACTTCGACTCGAGGCAGAGAGCCTGCGGCTCGTACTCGATCGTCGCGACGTAGAAGTCCGGCTGCGCAGTGATCGGACACGTCGCCGTCAGCTCGTCGCTCGTCATCTCGACGCGCGCGACGCCGGGGTTCGGAAACGACTCGAGCCCCGCGTACGCCTCCGAGCCGGCGTGTCCGAGGGCGACGAACTCGTGCGTCTCGGTCATGGCACTACTGTAATGCGCGGAGCGGCACGGGCCCGGTGGCCCAGCTGGTCTTCAAAACCAGTGCGGCCGTGTAGCCCACGGCTCGGTCGGTTCGACTCCGGCGCCGCTCCGTAAGACGAAAAGTGTCGTCTTTGCAGGCAGTTTGTGAGTGTCCGGCCCGATCTGGACGCGTCCGGCGACATCCGCTCTCGTCGGCTCAGATCCGCCTCGTGGGACAGTCGACTGTCCCGCGACTGTCCCACGGGACCTCTACACTCGGCTCGTGGCCCAGCACGTCGGCATCCTCGTTCGCCACGTGAAAGCCTGCGCGGCGCACTCGGGGAGGCCGCTGCAACTGCCGGCCGAGCTACCAGGCGAGCGTCTGGAGCCCGCGCGATCAGAAGCGGATCAAGAAGTCGTTCCCGACCGTCGCGGCCGCGAAGGCGTGGCGCGCGGAGGCGCAGACGGCGATCCGCCGCGGCACGATGCGCGCGCCGAGTCAGGTCACACTCCGTGAAGCGGCGCAGACGTGGCTGGCGGGCGCGCGCGAAGGAAGCATCCGCAACCGCTCGGGCGACCGCTACAAGCCGAGCGTCCTGCGCAGCTACGAGATCGCGTTGCGGTTGCGTCTCCTTCCCGAGCTGGGCGGCCGGCGCGTATCGGAGATCCGCCGCGCGGACGTGCAGGACTTCGTTGACCGCCTGCTCGCGCGTGGCGAAGAGGCGTCGACGATCCGCAACACGCTCATGCCGCTGCGTGCCATCTTCCGTCGCGCAGTGGCGCGCGGTGACGTCGCGGTCAACCCGACGACCGGGCTCGAGCTGCCTGCGGTTCGCGGCCGCCGTGATCGCATCGTCTCGCCGGAGCAGGCGGCGAAGCTTCTCGACGCGCTACCCGAAGGCGATCGAGCAATGTGGGCGACGGCGCTCTACGGAGGTTTGCGCCGCGGCGAGCTGCAGGCGCTGCGCTGGGAGGACGTCGACCTGGCGAAGGGCGTGATCAAAGTCGAGCGCGCGTGGGACGTGCGCGAGGCACACATCGAGCCGAAGTCGCGCGCCGGGCGCCGCACGGTCCCAATCCCCGTGGTGCTGCGCGACTACCTCGTCGAGCACAAGCAGCGTACAGGCGGTCGCGGTCACGTCTTCGCGCGCGCGAACGGCAAGCCTTTCGACGCCGTCACGATCGGCGAACGGTCGAAGAGCGCATGGCGTCGCGCGGCTCTCGAGCCGATCACGCTGCATGAGGCGCGGCACACGTTCGCGAGCCTGATGATCGCCGCCGGCGTCAACGCCAAGGCACTCGCGACGTACATGGGTCACGCCTCCGTGACGATTACGTACGACCGCTACGGCCACCTGATGCCCGGCAGCGAGAGCGAAGCCGCGGCGCTGCTCGACGCGTATCTCGCGCGCGCGGACACCCAAGCGCGGCTCGCGCAGCTCCTCGATCCGACAAGCTGAGGCGCTGACGATGGACGAGAAGCAGCAGGTGACGATCGCCTACGACGAGCCGGACGAGAACGGTTGGATCGTCGCGCGAGTCGTCGAGGTCCCGGGCGCGATCAGTCAGGGCCGCACACGCGAAGAGGCGCGCGAGAACGTCATGGACGCGCTCGCGCTCATGCTCGACAGCTGACCGCTCGCAGTCAAAGTTCGCGACCGAGATCGGGCCCTCGTCGCTCACCGAGATCTCGGCCGCGTTCCTGAAGGCGCGCGAGCTCGACCACCCGCGCGCGCCACTGCGCCGATCGACTCCGCAGCCGCTCGTAGTGCGCATCGTCGAGGTCGAACTCGTCCCGCCGGAGTCGATCGAACCGCGCGAGATGCCGGCGAACACGCCGAGATCGAACCCGCGGTCCTTCTCGACCGCGAGATCACACAGTCGGTCGAGGCCGTAGCGCGGCTCGACCGCCATCAGGTCCACGAAGTCTCGCGCTTCGGCTCGACCGAACAGCGCGAGCACCTTGTCGACCGCCAGCTCCTCGCCGCTGAGCATCGGCGCAGGCTCGCCGGGCTCCACCGGAAAGAGCCGCGCGTCGGCGCCGAGGTCTAACTCGGTGCGATCGTCGCCGCTCTCGACGATCAGGCGCGCGAATCCCGGGTTCTCCTGAACGTGGTGTACGACGAGACCGGCATCGCGGAGCGCTCGATCGAGCGCCGGAACCAGGCGGTCTACGGCATCGGTCGTCGGGCCGAAGAAGTCGAGGTCGCGCGTCTGCCGGTGAACTTCACCCCTCGCGATCAATGCAGCGCCACCCGCGAGGGCGAAGCCTTCGGCCTCCTCCAGGCCAGCGACGATCCTCGCGACCTGCTCCTGAAGCGGGCTCAGCACCTACGCGCGTGGATGTCGCGCGATCCACCCCGCCCACGCCTGGCGAACCGCCGGCGGCAGCACGAGCTCGTCCCAGAGCTCGAGGAGGTGGTCGGCGTCGACGTAGAAGCGCACGTCGTCTTGAGTTCCCTCGCGGAGCACCTGCTCGTAGACTCGAGCGCGGTCGCGTCGGTCGTCGAGGTCGTACGTGAGCGCTGGCCCGCTCCAGCGAATGTGGAGCGGAAGCTCGACGCGACCTCTTGCCTTTGGTTCTGAGCCAAGGTCGTCGGGAACCGCAACCGGCCGCGTCGCCGGGCCGAGCTCAGGAGTGCGTGTGTGCGCCATCCCGAATCAGTTTAGGGCGCGCCCCGTCGTAGCTCCCAGCGCGCCGCGCTCTCGTCGACCCAGCGCTCGAGCTCGGCGACAGGAATGAGGATCGTCTTCGAGCCCCGCCGGATGATCCGCAACTCTGGCTTGATGTGCTCGTCGAAGAAGTCGCGACTGACGCCGAGCATCTGCGAGCCTCGCGCGGGCTGATCGATAACCGGCGGAGACTGCGGCTCGTCGGCGCGTTCGTCCGCCGACGTCCGCTGTCGTCGGCGGGGACGAACTGAAGCGAGAGCTGGTCGGCCTGTTGCGCCATTTGGAAGTCGCGTAACTTATCAGGCACTCGCGCGTTAGTCAACACGAGCGTAGACTTCATCGGCGTGACGAGCGCGCAGATCATCCGGGCGGCCCGGGTGAAGGCCGGCCTCACGCAGGCGGAGCTCGCGCAGCGCCTGGGACGCGATCGGGCGCAGGTGGCGCGCTGGGAGCTCGGAGGACAGGAGCCGAGCTTCGAAAACCTGCGCGCTGCGGTCGAGGCCTGTGGGTTCGTGCTGAAGCTCGAGATCGCAGAGCGGGAGGTCGACGCGAAGCTGGACGCGGAGCTCGAGGCGAGCCTCCTGGAAGCGCCGCAGCAGCGCGTGCACGGCCTGCTCGACCGCCTCGGCGACACACGATGACCCCGCAGCCGTTCGACCCCTACGCCCTCTTCGAGGCGCTCGACCGCGAGCGTTTCGGCTACGTCGTGATCGGCGCCTTCGCCCGCGTCGTCCACGGCAGCGCCGAGACGACCCGCGGCCTCGACATCGCGCCCTCGATGCGCGACGAGAACCTGCGTCGGCTCGGCCGCGTACTCGATGACCTCGAGGCCAAGACTGCCGACGGGAAGCCGGCCCGACCCGAGCGCATCGCCGCCGACGGGCGGACGCGGTTGCAGACTCGGGCCGGCGAGTTGAGCATCGTTCCGACGCCGTGGGGAACGCGCGGCTACGACGACCTGCGGATCCGCACCAACCGCGAGAACCTTGGCCGCGGCATGCGCGTACCGATCGCCTCCGTCGTCGACCTGGCGCGAATGCTCGACGCTAGCCCCCGCCCGGAAGACGTCACCCGCCTCCACCGCCTGCAGCGCATGCTCGACGTCGAGCGCGAGCTCGTCCGCGAACGCCGCCTCAGCCGCGGTCTCAGCATCGACCGCTGACGACGCCCCCTCGCGGGCCTTCGCGTACAGCAACTACTCACCGGGATAGCAGGCGAGACACAGATGCATCCCGGATGCAAAACGCGTCAGAGTTTGTGCACGTGTACGCGTGAGGAGTCACGAACGACACCGGGCGACACCAGCCTGGCAACGGCCCCTGACGGACCGACTCAACGACTCTCACACCCCCGAAGCCCGAAACATTCTCTCGTGATCTCCACGAGATGACTACTAGCAGCCGCGACCCCGCGCGGCGCCACTGTCAAGTGGGAGTCGTAACATGTAAAGTCGATGGCAGACCGGCAGGAGGCCTCTGTCGTGCTCCAGCTCGCAGTCGATGCCGGCGGCGACGACGAGGAGCTCGCCGAGTTGACGGCGCGCTTGCGTCGACAGCTCCTGGAGCTCGACGTCAACCGTGTGGATCGGCCGGCAACCGGCGAGACGCCGGTTGGAGCCAAGGGAGTCGACCCGCTCGCCCTCGGGACCGTCGTCGTCACGCTCGCTCGCAGCGCAGGCACGCTGGCGTCGGTGGTCAAGACGGTGCAGGGCTGGCTGAAAGGGCAGCATGCCCGCACCGTCAAGCTGGAGCTCGACGGCGACACGATCGAGCTCATCGGCGCCACCTCGCGCGACCAGGAGCGCCTCATCGATCTGTGGGTCCGCCGCCACGCGGTCGAACCGTGAGCAACAGGGCCCGAAGCGCGCTCGTGATCGCGAGCGACGACTACGCCGACCCCCAGCTCCGCCGGCTCCGCGCGCCCGCCCGGGACGCCGAGGAGCTGGCGCGCGTCCTCCGCGACCCCGGGATCGGCGACTTTCGGGTCGAGGTATCGGCGAACGAGCCGGAGCACGTCGTCCGCAGGAAGCTGGCCGCGTTCTTCCAGGACCGCGGCCTCGACGACCTGCTCCTCCTCCACCTCTCGTGCCACGGCGTCAAGGACGACGACGGGCGCCTGTACTTCGCAACCGCGGACACGGAACTCGCGCACCTCGATGCCACCGCGATCCCGTCCGACTTCGTCAACCGGCAGATGAGTCGGAGCCGCTCGCGCAGGATCGTCCTCCTGCTCGACTGCTGCTACAGCGGCGCCTTCGCCAGCGGCCTCATGGCGCGGGGCGGCGACGGGGTCGACCTCCGGGAGCGGTTCGACGGACGGGGAAGGGTCGTGCTGACGGCCTCGAGCGCGATGGAGTACGCCTTTGAGGGCGATGAGCTGTCGGGCACCCCGAACCCTTCTGTGTTCACGTCTGCGCTCGTCCGCGGTCTGGAGACGGGCGAAGCCGACCGCAATCGCGACGGGTGGGTGTCGGTCGACGAGCTCTACGATTACGCGTTCGACGAGGTGCGGAAGGTCACCCCGTCGCAGACGCCCGGCAAGTGGACGTTCGACGTCCAGGGCGACCTCTACCTCGCTCACAGCACGGTCGTGTCCGCGGAGCGAGCCGAGCTGCCGGCGGAGCTGCAGAGCGCGGCACACAGCCCGTTTTCGCACATCCGCGCCGGCGCCGTCGAGGAACTGGCCGCTCTCGTCCGCGGGCCGGAGGCGGGATTGGCGGAGGCGGCGCGAGAGGCGCTCCAAACGCTCGCCGACGACGACAGCAGGCGCGTCTCGGAGCGTGCGGCGGCGGCGCTGATCGAACCGTGGTCGATCGAGCCTGCAGGCGCGCTGTCCGTGGCGAGCTCACCACGCCCGTCGGGAGGCGACGAGGCCGGCGCGGCAGCGTCCGCGCCGTTCGCCGCTGTTCCACCAGTGCTCGCGCTGATCGGCGCCGCGGTCGTGCTCCTCTCGTTCGTGTTGCCGATCGCGAACGGCAAGCTCGTGTTTCGGGAACTGATTGACACCGAGTGGGCGCCGTTCTTCGTCTACTCCCCGATCGAGCTCATCCCGGCTGCGCTCGGCGCCGCAGCGGTCGGGGTCGCGGCGCTCCGAGGGAGGATCCGTGCGGCCCTCGCCGGCGGCCTCCTGCTCGGCGGCGTGCTCGTGGTGGCGTCAGCCGTGGCGCTCATTCAGTTCTTCGGGCTCCGCGGGGCGTCCGCCGTCGTTCCGCTGATCGGCGGCGCTCTGCTCGTCGCGTCCGGCCTCCTCTTCGTGCGCTCGTCACACGCCCGCGACACGGACGCCCGCGGCGATGCGGCCGCCGTCGCGCTCGGGGCCGCCAGCGTCGTACTGAGCCTCGTCTCGATCTTCGTCGACTACGAAACCGGTGCGTCGATGGCCGGCGTCGGGTCAGGCTACGCCCTGGAGCCGGCCGTGGCCGCCTGCTCGACGGCGGTCGGCCTCATCGTCCTCATCGTTCTCCGGCGCGCGCTCGTCGCGGCCGGGTTGCTGCTGGCGGTCGGTGCGCTTACCGCGCTGCACGGGCTCGGGGTTATCGTGGCCGCGGCCGCCGGAGGAGCGTCGATCGCGGCGGCCGGCTTCATCGGGCTCGTCGGCGGGGCGCTGGCGGCCGCCGCGGGCGCGCGCGTCCACGCGTCGAGGCGGCCGCTCTAAGAAGTCATTTCACATTTAGCTCCTGCGGCGGCGGAAGCAGATGAGCCAGGTGCCGATCGCGAGCAGGGCGTGGTGCATCTCGGCGTCGCGAGCCACCAGGCTAAGACGAACGATCTGACGCTGAGCAAAACGGAGTGGAGACCGGGCGAATGCCTCAGGGAGGAAGACGTTGCGGCGCAACTCAACGAGTGGAGGACGGGCGAATCGGTCTTCCCCAAGCCCGGAACAGGATCGGGCAGTGGCGATGAAGCTGAGCGACTGGCTCAGCCCGCCTGGTGTCACTGAGTTCGGGCCGATGGATCTGATGCGCCAACTGCCGTCTGTGCGAAAGGTCCTCACGCCTGACGCGCATCGCGGTTCACGAGCGCTGTCGTCCGGGCGTCGAGGTAGACCGCGGGCCGCGAGGTTGAGCGTCCTTTCAGCGCGGTGACTGTCCCGCGGACTGAACCACGAGTTCGGACGGCCCACAAGATCCGCTTAACCATGCGAGTTCCGGCGAACCGCCGCTCCTCTTCAAAACCAGTGCGGCCGTGTAGCCCACGGCTCGGTCGGTTCGACTCCGGCGCCGCTTCGTCCCAAGAAACGCGCGTCAGCGGTGCCGCCGGTACACCAGCTCCACGATCCCGTTGCTGGAGGGGGTGCTGGAGATCAGGTCGAGCGCATACGACCTGGGGACGCCGTCGAACAGCCGCGTGCCCTCGCCCGCCACGTACGGGAACAGGCTCACCTGGAGCTCGTCGATCAGGTCGAGTCGCATGAGCGACCGCCAGAGGCTGACGCCGCCCCAGACGACGATGTGGCCGTCGCCGCCTTGTCTGAGCTTGTCGATCTCTTTTGCCGTGTCGCCGGAGGCGATCGTGGTGTTGGCCCAGTCGGCGGTCTTCAGGGTCCGGGAGAAGACGACCTTGCGCGCGGCGTTCAGGATCGGAGAGAACGGGTGATCGGTGGACGTTTTCGCCATGGAGACGGAGATGCCCTCGTAGGCGCTGCGGCCGAAGATGTGCGCGTAAGCGCTCTCGAGAAACTCGAGTTGCGCCGGGTCGTCGGGCTCGCGGTTTTCGGGCAGGCCGAAGCAGAACTCCCAGAACTCGGTGTCCTCGTCGGCGAGCAGGCCGTCGAGCGAGTAGTTGAACACGGTCGCGATCAGCTTCCGCATGCTCAGACCTCCTTCGTTTGCTTTTGCCTTCAGACGCCACTGCAGCCCGGAAGTCATCGGTGCCCGTCATAGGATTGCGCCGTGCCGTTCACGCTCACGAACATCAAGGCGGATCTGGAGGACCTCGGCCCGAGGTTCGACGGCGCGCCCGACCTCGAGTTCCGCGCGGCGACCAAAGCGCTCGAGCTCGAGAGATGCGCGCTGAGCTACCAGCGCGTCCCGCCCGGCCACCGCTTTCCGTACGGCCACACGCACGTGACGCAAGAGGAGGTGTACGTGGTGCTGCGCGGGAGCGGGCGGATGAAAGTCGACGACGAGATCGTCGAGCTCGAGGAATGGGACGCGGTACGCGTTCCGGCCGGCACGTGGCGAGGCTACGAGGCCGGGCCGGACGGGCTCGAGCTCCTCGTCGTCGGCGCGCCGAACCTCGGCGAGGATCCGCGCGGAGACGTCGACGGCCGGCGCGACTGGTGGGCCGACTAGCCGAGTTGCCGGCGGACGCGGAACAGCTCGTCCTTCGCGAGATCGACGATCGCGATCTCAGCGTGTTGTTCGAGCACTCGAGAGACCCCGAGGCCATCCGGATGGCCGCGTTCACCTCGCCGGAGACCCACGATCGCGCGAGCTTCGATCGACGCTGGGCGCGGCTGAGGAGCGACGCCTCGACGACGAACCGGGTCATCGAGATGGACGGTCGCGTCGTCGGTCACATTGCGAGCTTCAACTTGGAGGGTCACCGCGAAGTGACCTACTGGATCGGCCGCGAAGATTGGGGCCGCGGCATTGCGTCGCGTGCCCTACAAGAGTTCCTGCGGCTGGAGCCGACGCGTCCGCTTCACGCTCGCGCTGCACGCGACAACGCCGCGTCGATTCGTGTGTTGACGAAATGCGGTTTCGTCGTCGTGGGCGAGGGACGCGGGTTCGCGCATGGGCGGAACGAGGAAACGGACGAGGTCGTCCTCCGACTCGACGCATGAGCCCAGCCCGTTCGCCTAGCGCGCGCGTCCCTCCCGGCTGCGTTCTGCTTCGGCGTTCAGTTCCCCGCCGAAAAGGAGCGCGAGACCCGTAAGCCAGAGCCAGGTCAACATGATGATCACGGCCGCAAGAGACCCCCAGGTCTTGTTGTAGGAGCCGAAGTGGGACGTGTAGAGGGCGAACAGGCCGGAGACCGCAAGCCAGACGACGACGGCGACCGCGGTACCGACGCTGAGGAACGTCCAGCGCCGATGCTCGTGGTCGGGCCCCAGGTAGAGAAGCGTCGCGAATGCCGCGAGGAGGCCGAGCATCAGGATCGGCCATTGTGCGGCCCACCAGATGTAGCCGAACGCGCCCTCGATCCCGAGGGCCTGGCCGAGGTAGTGCTCGATCGGCGGCCCGAGGATCAGCAGCACGGCGACGAGCAGGAACGCGGCGCCGATACAGGCGACCATCGCGAGCGCCACCAGCCGCTTGCGCACGAAGCCCCGCGATTCGTCTCGGCCGTAGGCGATGTTCAGCCCCGCCATGTACGCCGTCATCGCGCCCGTCGTCGACCAGAGCGCGAGCAGCAGGCCGAGCAACGTCATCGTGACACCGGCGCCGCGATGGCTACTGAGCCGAGTCACGCTGTCACCGAGCAACTGTGTCGCCTGCTGCGGCATCACCGATCCGAAGTGGTGCATCAGGCTCGTGATCGTCTGCGGGCCCGCGAAGAGCGTGAAGACGCCGAGCGCGACGAGCATTACGGCCGGGATCGCCATGAACGTGCTGTAGGCGAGCGCCTGCGCGATCATCGGCATGTTGTCGTCGATCGTCCGCTTGCCCGCGCGCTTCACGAGCGCGAACCATTCCTGCCGCGAAGAGCCGCTCGGTGCGGCATCGCCGGAATCGTCGAGCGGCGCCTCATCCGGAAGAGGACGACCGTACCGCCTTTCGCGAGCGTTGCGCTCCGTCGGTAGCTGCTTACGGCGTTCGGTGCGAGGCATCGGCTCGACCTCCTCCGGTTGGGGACTGCGGTCGTCCTAGAGGCAACGAAGCAGCAGCCGATCCGGCTACGCGTTCGTGGAGCGGTTCGCGCCGCGATGCGGCTGCGTGCGGCCATCGACTCGGATCGCGGAGGAAGCGATGATTCGGCGACGTTGCATTGCGCAACCGACCCGCCCGGAGCGCCGGACAAGTTTTTCGGCTGCATGGCATCTTCCTTCGTGCGGAAGCGGAATCTCCTCAGGCGTTCCACCTGATGTAAACCAGCGGCGGCGAAGGATTCGATGTGCCTCAGGTTGCGCGCAAGGCACGAAACCAGGCTCTGTATCGGGAGGTGAACGAGCGGATCGCCGAGCTGGCCGCTCATTTCGAGGTGGCGAGTGGGCCGCGGGCGTTCGTCTGCGAGTGCTCGCAGCTCGGGTGCACGGAGTTGTTACAGCTCCCGGCGGCGGCGTATCGCCGTCTCCGCGACGACCCGACGACGTTCCTCGTGCTGACGGGCCACGAAGACCTCGATCATGAGACGGTCGTCGAACGAGCGGACGGCTACCTCCTCATTCGCAAGAAGCCTGGCGCCGACGCGCAGACCGCGCGTACGACTGCTAAGTCGCTGAACCTGCGATAGCCCCGCCCGCGCTCTTGCTCGGCCAAGCGGCCGCAGGGGCGGACATGATGTCCGCCCCTGATGACTGCGTGTGTAAGCCGCCCTAGAGGCCGAGCAGCCGGTTCAGCAGGCCGGCGAGACCGCCGAGGCCGCCGCCGCCGCCGTTCAAGGCATTGGCAAGACCGCAGAGCAGGTTCCCGAGCAGGTTGCCGGGGCCGGTCTGGCCGGTGATCGTCAGGTGCACCTGATTCAGGTCGACGACCAGGCCGAGCAGGTTCAGATGCAGCGGCCCGAGCGTCAGGTCGAGGATCGTGCACGATCCGGCCGCCTGCGCAGCGGTGATCGGCGCCGTGAACGCCTGGTTGATCGGGGTCGTGATCCCGGTGGCCGTGTCGGTGACGGTGCCGACGAGAGTGCCGACGGCCGTGAGTGCGCCGTTCTGGTTCACGAACCTGGTGATCGTCGGCGTCACGCTGTAGTTGAGGGTGCCGACGGTGCCGGTGATCGGCGCGAGCGGCGCCAGCGTGGCCGTCGGCGCAGCCGGCGCCGAGCTCGCCGCCGGTGCGATGGTCAGTGCGACGGCCACGGAGAGCATGGCTGTGAGCAGGGCAAAAGCCCCGAACTTGCGCTTCATCGAAGTCCTCCTTGCGTTTCCGCAGATGGCTTACAGGTGGAGGTGGTGCAACTGTCCTACCGTGTTCGCATTACTCCAAACCCGGAACCGTGAGAGGCGGAGTGTTGATGTCCCCGGGCGAACCACGGCTCGGTCGTTCGATTCGGCGCCGCTCCGCCAGGCGTTTGCGGCTGGCCGAGAGTCAAGCGGCCGGGCTCATCGCGCCGGCCACGAACTCCGAGATCGCGGCCGTGAACGCCCGCCTGCTCGCCTCCCACGCGTAGAACATGTGGCCGCCGCCGAAGTGGCGCACGGTGACGCGGTCGGCAATCGTCGGCTCCAGCCGCATCAGGTTGCGCAAGCGGTCGCTGGCGTAATACGGCGTGACGAGGTCGAACTGACCGTGCGTGATGAACGCCCTCACGTGCGGGTTGAGCGCCATGCCGTAGCGAAAGTCGTCGGTCGCACCGACCGGAGGAATGAAGAAGTGGCGCTTGTCGTCGTCCTTCCACTCCTGGTTGACCTCGTAGTTGAGCAGCGTGTACTCGCGGTCCGTCTCGACGCCGATCTCGGAGCGCAGCACCCGGTTGATCGCCACCGTGTACGCGGGACCGATCCCTGCGAGCGTCGGGTCAGGACCGCCGAACGGCTCGCGGTCCGGGAACGGGTCGGTCGCGGTGATCGTGGCGTCGTAAAGCCCGAGCACCTTCCGCTCGTCACGCAGAAGCTCGCGGGCGAAGACATTGATCGGAATGCGCCCTTCGGCCCGGGTGACCAGCTCGACCGGAAGACCCGTCAGATCCGCCAGCCGCGACAGGACGCCCTCGCGCTCGCCGGCGGGCATCGACGCCCCGCGCGTCAGGAAGTGCGTGTAGTCGGCCGTCGCGAACGCCTCGGCCTCGCTCCGCACGTCGTCCAGCGCCGTGTCGCCGCCGAAGGCGCGCGAGCGGCCGTGGTACGCGGCCGCGCCGGCCATCGTCGGCAGCCGGTCGACCCACTCCAGTACGCCGTAGTCCCCCGACGAGAGTCCCTCGAACTCGAGCGCCGGCGAGATGAGGATCGCGCCGTTCAGCCCGATTCCCGCGCTCTCCTGGAGGAGACGTACGAGGCGGCCGACGCGGTAGCCGCCGTAGCTCTCGCCCGCGATGAACACCGGCGACCCCCAGCGGCCGTTACTCGAGAGCCAGCGGCCGATGAACTCCGACAGCGACTCGAGGTCGCGCTTGTAGCCGAAGTACTCGTTGGGGTCCGGCTCCGCGCCGGCGCCGGAAGGCTCGCCGCCCGCATCTTTCTTCTCCTCGGCCTGCTTCTTGCCGTCCTTGTCGATGATCCTGCTGAAGCCGGTTCCCACGGGGTCCACGAAGACGAGATCGGAGAACGCCAGCCAGGACTCGTCGTTTCGGACGAGCCGCGGCGGCATCGGCGGCAGCGTGCCGTCCGCAGGAAAGTCCACGCGCTGTGGCCCCACGGCGCCGACGTGCAGGTACGCGGACGACGCTCCGGGGCCGCCGTTGAACACGAACGTGACCGGTCGGCCGAGGTCGCTGCTCTCGGCGACGTACGAGACGGAGAAGATCTCCGCCGACGGCTTCTCCTTCTTCCGGAGGACGAGCCATTTCGCGGTCGCCGTGTACGAGAGGTCGTTCCAGGTCCCCGTGGATGCGGCGCCGCGCGGCGGCTCGTGGTCGAGCTTCGGGTCGGCCCGTTCGTCCTCGCTCATGCAGCCGACGCTACACAACGCACCACGGCGGGCAGGCGGAGATGTCGCCGCCCACCCACCGTGAGGCCGCTGCTACTGGACCCGCTGGAAGATCTGGCTCGCCGCGTAGGTCCCGTCGCCGCCGAACAGGCAGAACTGGACGTAGCCCCAGCCGCGCGCGAGCTCGCCGTACCCGGTCGCCTCGCCCGAGTCCTCGTCGAGCCCCTGATGCACCGTGAACGTCTGGACGTGAACCTTCCCGTCACAGACCACCTGGTCGGTCGGATGACTCTGCGACCATGCCGCAGCGAGATGGCCGAAGCCTCCGCCTTCCGTCGTCAGCGCAGGATCCGCCGACGCGTCGGCCGTCTGCTTCACCGAGACGAACAGATGCGCCGCGGCGGTCGAGCCGGGTGCGCCCGGCTGGCACGAGTACCGGGTCAGCACGTAGCCGACACTCGGGTCTGTCGGGTCGATCCGGACGGCGCCGACGACCTGAGCGACCGTCTTCCCCGTGTCGGCGAGCGCACCGCCGACGAACGCACATGCCGCGATCGCAGCCGCAGCGAAGCCGAGCATTGTCCTCTTCATCGATCCTCCTTGCAGTAACGCGCAGGTTGTTGCCCTGACCCGGCCCGCAGACGATGCCAGGATTCACTAGGGTTCGACCCTAACAGATATGAAGGAGCACCGCCAACAGCAGCGCCGCGCCTACAACGCTCCGCGGCGTGCCGCCGCCGCCGCGGAGACCAGACAGACGATCGTCCAGGCGGCGAAGCACGCGTTCGAAGAGCGCGGCTGGGCGGCGACGACGATTCAGTCCGTGGCTGCGTCCGCGTCCGTATCGCCGAAGACGGTCGAGGCCCTGTTCGGAACGAAGGCGGCTCTGTTGAAGACGGTCGTCGACTTCGCGATCCGCGGCGACCTGCTCGACGTCACGGTGAACCAACGCGAGCGAGCCGCGGCGATCGACGCGGCCGCCGACGCGACGTCGATGCTCGATCTCCACGCCTCGCACGTTCGGGCGATCCAGGCCCGCACCGCACGGATCGCCTGGTCCGTCGAGGTCGCGGCGCCGACGGACTCGCACGTCGCAGAGCTCTGGAACCAGATGACGGCGAACCGCCTCAGCGGTGTGCGCTGGGCGACACGCACCTACATGTCGAAGGCCGGTGCAGATCGGAGCATCAAGCGCACCGAAATCGAGAACACCTTCTGGGTCGCGCTCGAGTGGGGCACCTTCCGGTCGTTGACCGACCAGCACGGCCTGACCGTCGACCAGTTCGAGCGCTGGCTCCGCGGCTACTACCGCCGCATGTTGCTTGCGTGACCGCCGCTACGGGTGCGGCGGCTCGGAGTCGCGCTCGAAGTCGACGCCCTCCGTGCCGAGGCGCCCGCGGATGAACGCGTCGTCCTTCCGCCCCTGGTAGTCCTCCTCCGCCTCGTCGCGCTCGGTCGGCGTCATCCGCGTCTCCTCCTCCGCCCGCGCGACCTCGTCCTTGCTCCACCAGCTTCGAATGCGATCGAGGAAACTCACTGCGGCAAGTGTCCCACGCCCGCAGGACGGAGCGCTACGATCGCCGCGATGGACGCTGACCGCGCGCGCGACCTTCTGAGCGCCGAGCGCGAGCGGATCGAGCATGCGCTCGCTCGGCACCGCCACGCGGGCACCGGCGGCCTCGCCGACGACGAAGGACCGGCTGACCTCGCGTCGGACCTCTACCAGGACGAGCTCGACGAGGGCTTTTCCGACGACCTGCGCGAGCAACTGGCGGCGGTCGAGCGCGCCGAAGCCCGCCTCGCGGCGGGCACGTACGGCATCTCGGTCGAGAGCGGGCAGCCGATCCCGGACGAGCGTCTCGAAGCGTTCCCGACGGCCGAGCGCACGACCGAGGAAGAAGCACGCCGCTGACGACACCGGGCGGGTCTTAAGACCATCGTCCGATTGCGGCCCGGACCGCACCTCGCGCAGGGTGGCCTCTCAGGATCTTTGAACCGTCCAAGGAGGTCTCCAATGCGATTCAGTGCAGCACTCGCCGTCGTCGCAACCGTCGTCGCTCTCGTCGTCGCCCAGGGCGCCGGCGCCGCGCGGACGCCGAAGCTGATCGGCGCCGTCGGCAAGAACGGCTCATTCACGATCACGCTCAAGAACGCGCGCGGCAAGGTCGTCAGAACGCTTCCCGCCGGCACGTACACGATCGTCGTCCGCGACTACTCGACGCTTCACAACTTCGAGCTCGAGCGCGAGCACCACGGCCGGTCACGCGACCTCACCGACGTTGACTTCGTCGGGACGAAGACGTTCCGCGTCAAGCTCACGCGCGGCGAGTACAAGGTCTACTGCGAGCCGCACGAGTCGACGATGTTCCAGGACTTCACCGTTCGCTGAGCGTCGTCACGCGTCGGCGCGGCGCTTCTGCGGATACGGCGTTTCGCCGCGAGCCAGCATCGCGACGAACTCGTCGATGCGGCGGCGCCGCGTCTCGGCGCGCTTGCACGTCGTCACGCGATAGAGCACCGCGTAGCGGTTCTGGCTCGTGAGCCGCTCGAACGTGTCCTGCGCCTGCGGCTCCGCTGCGAGCGCGGCCGCGAGATCCTCGGGCACCTCGATCGTCGCCGGGCCCGCATACGCGGCGTCCCAGCGGCCGTCCGCCTTCGCGCGCTCGATCTCGGCGTGGCCGGCCGGATGCATTCGCCCCTCCGCGACGAGGCGCTCCGCGATGCCGACGTTCCGCTTCGACCACGGGCTGCGCTTGCGGCGCGGCGTGAACCGCTGCTTGTACGTCGCCTCGTCGCGCGTGCGCACCTGGCCGTCGATCCAGCCGTGGCACAACGCTTCCTCGAGTGCATCGTCGTAGCCGAGGCTCGTCGGCTCGACCGTTCCCTGCTTCGCGAGGACGAGCCACACGCCGTCCGTTTCGCCGTGATGTTCGGCGAGCCACGTGCGCCACGCTGCAGCGTCGCGCACGATCAGTTCAGTTTCGGCACTGGAAAGTTGCGCCACGGGCTCATATTGTCGTCGGGCCGCAGTCAACCTAGGGGGACTCATGAGAGACCGGGCCCGGTTCAGCCGGAAACCTTCTGGCCGTCCGTTCGTCGCCGTCGCGTTCATCGTCGCGCTCGCTGTGCTCCTGCCCGTCGCCGCCTCGGCGGTCGACGCGAAGAGCAAGGGCGGCGCGAGCTCGAGCGCCGTGCGCAAGAAGACGGAGAGCCCGGCTCTGCACCACGACGTCTCGCCGCCGCTCCGCGACATCGCGCCGGCGCCGATCTCGGGAAAGCTGAAGAAGGACAAGGAGCCGAAGCACGGACCACCCGCGCCCGAGCCCGGCGGACCGGATCCCGTCGTCCAGTCGAGCCCGGGCGTCGCGGCCGCTCCCGCGTTGGGTGTCGGCGTCGAAGGACTCGGCCAGGGGTTCAGCGGTCCGTCCGGCACGTTCAGCGTCGACTCGGCGCCGCCGGACCCGAACGGCGCCGTCGGCCCGAACCACTTCGTCGAGGTCGTCAACGAGAGCCTGGCCGTCTTCAACAAGTCAGGCGGGCCGGTCTATGGACCCGTCGCGACCAACACGCTCTGGAGCGGGTTCGGCGGCGGCTGCCAGTCGAACGACGACGGTGACGCGACGGTCGCCTACGACCGGCTCGCGGACCGCTGGATCATCAGCCAGTTCTCGGTGGGTACGACGCCGTTCCTGCAGTGCGTCGCCGTGTCGAGGACGGGCGACCCCACCGGCTCGTACGCCCGCTACTCGTACTCGTACGCGAGCTTTCCCGACTACCCGAAGCTCGGGGTGTGGCCGGACGCGTACTACACGACGTTCAACATGTTCAACGCGAGCGGCACGACGTTCCTCGGGCCGCAGGTGTGCGCGTACGACCGCGCGAAGATGATCGCGGCGCAGGCCGCGACGCAGCAGTGCGTGACGCTGAGCAGCACGTTCGGCAGCCTGGTGCCGTCCGACCTCGACGGGCCGACCGCGCCGCCTGCCGGGCGGCCGAACTACCTGCTCAGCTTCGGTACGAACGCGTTGCAGGTGTGGAAGTTCCAC
Source organism: Gaiellaceae bacterium (assembly GCA_045806505.1). Taxonomy (GTDB): domain Bacteria; phylum Actinomycetota; class Thermoleophilia; order Gaiellales; family Gaiellaceae; genus DASVFB01. The sequence continues at coordinate 3,451 of JBJMJE010000362.1, read as the reverse complement.
GTCGACTGGGCGGCGCCGGCGAACACGTCGATGACGGGGCCGACGAACCTGACGACGGCCGCGTTCTCACCCGCGTGCAGCGGCGGGGGCGCGTGCATCCCGCAGTCGGGAACGTCGAACAGGCTCGACTCGCTCGCCGACCGTCTCATGTACCGCCTCGCCTACCGCAACTTCGGCGACCACGAGTCGCTCGTCGTCAACCACAGCGTCACCGCCGGCAGCTCGGTCGGGCTGCGCTGGTACGAGCTGCGCAACCCGAACGGAAACCCGACGATCTTCCAGCAGGGCACGTACGCGCCGGACGCGGCGTACCGCTGGATGGGCTCGATCGCGATGGACCACGCCGGCAACATCGGCCTCGGCTACAGCGTGTCGAGCTCGACGACGCATCCCGGTATCCGCTACACGGGGAGGCTCGCCGGCGACGCGCTCGGCGCGATGACGCAGGGCGAGGGGACGGTGATCACCGGCGGCGGGTCGCAGACCGGCGGCCTCCACCGCTGGGGCGACTACACGAGCATGAGCGTCGATCCGTCGGACGACTGCACCTTCTGGTACACGGACGAGTACGTCGCCGCGAACGGCAGCTTCAACTGGCACACGCGGATCGGCTCGTTCAAGTTTCCGAACTGCAGCAGCGGCCCGTCCGACTTCTCGATCTCGGCGAGCCCGGCGAGCCTGACGATCGGGCAAGCGGGAAGCGCGACGACGACGAGCAGCACCTCCGTGACGAGCGGCGGGCCGCAGGCGGTCGATCTCAGCGCGACCGGCGTGCCCGCCGGGACGACCGTCGGCTTCAGCCCGGCGTCGGTGTCCGCGGGCGGCTCGTCGACGATGACCGTGAACGTCGGCGCGTCGACCGCGCCCGGTCCGTACACGCTCACCGTTACGGGTACCGCCGCGAGCGGCAGCCATTCGACGACCGTCGCGCTGAACGTCGTCGCGTCGGACTTCTCGATCTCCGCGAGCCCGAGCAGCCTCGGCATCGCGCAGGGGCCGGGCGGGACGGCGACGATCGGCACCGCCGTGCTCGGCGGCGCAGCGCAGACAGTGAGCCTCAGCGCGAGCGGTCAGCCGCCCGGCGTCACGATCTCCTTCAATCCGGCGTCGGTCGCAGCGGGCGGATCGTCGACGATGACCGCGTCGGTCGCGGCGGCCACGACTCCCGCGACCTACACGATCACGGTCACCGGGACGGGATCGACCGGCACGCACTCGAGCACGGTGAGCCTGACGGTGACACCCGCGCCGCCGTCCGACTTCTCCATCTCGGCGAACCCGACGAGCCTGACGGTCGCGCAGGGCACGGTCGGCACGGCGACGATCGGCACCGCCGTCCTGAGCGGCAGCGCGCAGGCGGTGAGCCTCAGCGCGAGCGGCCAGCCGACCGGCACGGTCAGCTTCAGCCCGTCCTCGGTGACCGCGGGCGGAGCGTCGACGATGACGGTCAGCGTCGGCGCCGCGACGGCGACCGGGGACTACACGATCACGGTGACCGGCACGGGCACGACCACGACGCACACGACAACGGTGAGCCTCACGGTGACGACCGCACCGCAGGGCGTCGTCAACGGCGGCTTCGAGACGGGAACGCTCAGCGGCTGGACCGCAAGCGGCGCCTTCCTGCCGCGCATCAGCACGACCGCGCACACCGGCGGCTCGTCCGCGCAGATCGGATCGGCGAGCCCCGTGAACGGCAACAGCACGCTCACGCAGGCCGTCGCGATCCCGGCCGGCAGCTCGCGGCTGACGTTCTGGTACCAGCCGCACTGCACCGACACGGTCACGTACGACCAGATCCAGGCGCAGATCCGCAGCACGTCCGGCACGACGCTCGCGACGGCCTTGAACGTCTGCCCGACGGGGACGGCGTGGACGCAGGTCGTCTTCGACACGAGCGCGTACGCGGGGCAGTCCGTCGTGCTGTGGTTCAACGACCACGACGACGGCTACGCGGGCGACCCGACGTACTTCCTGCTCGACGACGTCGCCGTGGCGAGCTACACGCCGACGGCGAACGTCGTCCAGAACGGCGGCTTCGAGACGGGCAGCCTCGCGTCGTGGAACGCGACCGGCGCGTTCCTGCCGCGCGTCAGCACGACCGCGCACACCGGCGGCGCGTCGGCACAGATCGGATCCGCGAGCCCCGTGAGCGGCAACAGCACGCTCACGCAGACGGTGCCTGTCCCGGGCGGCAGTTCGACGCTGAGCTTCTGGTACCAGCCGCACTGCACGGACACCCTCACGTACGACCAGATCCAGATGCAGATCCGAAATACGTCGGGCGCGACACTGGCGACCGTGCTGAACGTGTGCCCGACCACGAGCGTGTGGACGAACGTCACGTTCAACACGACGGCGTACGCGGGCCAGGCCGTCGTCCTCTGGTTCAACGATCACGACGACGGCTACGCCGGCGATCCGACGTACTTCCTCGTCGACGACGTGACGCTGAACTGAAACGAACTACGCGCCGGGGCCGAGACGCCGCATGGCCCCGGCGTACGTCCCCAATACGCGCGTGAACGTCGCGTGCTCGCTGAGCGCTGCGAGGGCTTCGACCATCTCGGGGCGCGCCGCCGCGGCGTCCACGTCGGCGTAGAAGACGTACTCCCATGGCCGCCCCGGACGCGGCCGAGACTCCAGCTTCGTCAGGCTAACGTGCCGCTCCGCGAAGGCGCCGAGGCAGCGGAACAACGAGCCGGGCACATGGCCGACGCCGAAGACGAGCGACGTCTTGTCGGGCTCGCCGATCGGGACGGGGCTCCGCGACAGGACGCCGAAGCGGGTGTAGTTGTCGGGGTAGGTCTGGATGCGTTCCGCGAGCACCTCGAGCCCGTACAGCTCGCCCGCGCGCGCCGACGCGATCGCCGCGATCCCCTCGAGCCGCTCCTCCGCAATCTGCTTTGCCGCCCCCGCGGTGTTGTACTCCGCACGAACGACCACCTCGAGCGCGCTGAGGAACTCCTCGCACTGCGCGATCGCCTGCGGATGCGACATCACCTCCCGGAGCTCGTCGATCTGCGAGCCGGGGAGCGCGAGCAGACAATGATCGACACGCACCACCGTCTCGCCGACGAGGTGCAGGCCGTGCCGCAGGAACAGGTCGTACGTCTCGTTGATGCTGCCTGCCTGCGAGTTGTCGAGCGGGACGAGGCCTGCTGCGACGCGCCCGACCTCGACCGCCTCGAACACCTTGCGGATCGACGGCAGCGCTCGCCGTTCCGCGTCGGGGAAGAGCGCGAGGGCGCCCTCCTCGGAGTACGCGCCGGCTTCTCCCTGATACGCGACGACGTCCATCACGGGAGCATACGAGGCGCATCGCCGACTCCGGAACGCGTCGAAAGGCCGGTATCGCAGTGTGAAACAGCTAACCGCGGGGCTTGCGAACCGCCCAGGCGGCGGACCAGGTAACGGGCCAAAGCATTAGCCTTCACCTCCGGTCTCTGTC
>JBJMJE010000361.1:0-23239 GCA_045806505.1 Gaiellaceae bacterium | reverse complement strand
CGCCGAGCGGCTTCTCGAGGAAGTACGCCCCCGCCTGCGCCGCAAGACGTCCCGCGATCTCGCTCATCGGCGCGAGAAGGGGCAGCCGCCCGTCGGCCGTTTCGACGGTTTCGTAGGCAACAGCCGTGACGCCGCTGTCGGCGAGCGCACGCGTCAGCGGTTCGTCGGCCGCAATGTGCAGGTAGGTGAAGAGCACGAGCCCTTCTCGCAGGCGCGGGTACTCCTCTGCGATCGGTTCCTTCACCTTGAGCAGGAGCTCCGCGTCGCTCCAGACGTCGTCGGTCGAGCCGATGCGCGCGCCCACGCGTTCGTACGCGGCGTCCGCGAATGCGCTTCCGACGCCGGCACCCGCTTCGATCGCGACGTCATGGCCGCGCCTGATCAGTTCGAGCGCGCCCGCCGGCGTCAGCGCAACGCGGTACTCGTCGGTCTTGATCTCCTTCGCGACGCCGATCTTCACAGCGGGCGAACCTTATACCGGCGCGAAAGTCGACACGATTTCGACACAGTCCCGTGAAACGCTCGCGGATACGATCGCAGTGGGTGGTGGGTTCGGGGTGCCCCGTTGGGCCCAGGAGTTCAGTGCCAGGGATTCAGAGCCCGCGGCTGCGCAGGTAAAGCAAGAGCCCGGCCAGCGTCTTCGCGTCTTCCAGCTCGCCGAGTCGCGACACGATGTCCGCGACCGGAATGCGCACGAGCTCGATCGACTCGTCGTCGTCCGGATGCCGCTCGCCTTCCTCGACGCCGTCCGCGAAGAACAGGTGCATCAGCTCGCGGCAGAAGCCGGGCGTCGTCCAGAACGACGAGACGTGCCTCCACTCGCCGCCGCGGAGACCCGTCTCCTCCGCGAGCTCGCGTTGCGCCGTCGCAAGCGGCTGCTCACCCTCGTCCACCGTTCCGGCGGGAAGCTCCAGCAACTCCTTCCGCGCCGGCTCTCGTAGCTGTCGCACGAGGACGATCTGGTCGTCCGCATCCACGGCGACGATCGCCACGGCGCCCGGATGCTCCACGATCTCGCGTTCCTGCTCGCCCCACCGCTCGAGCACGACGTCGACGAGCTTTCCGTCGTAGACGGTGCGCGATACGTCGGGCTTCATCAGGCCAGCCTTTCCACCAGTGCTCGCTCCGCCGGCCCGAACCACGGAGGCGAACCGGCTGCGGCGTTCGCGCGCGCATGCGCTGGATCGCGCGTCGCCGGGATCGCGACGTCCACGCGCGCGTCCGACAGAACCCACTTGAGGAGCGCCTGCGGCCACGTCTCGACGCCGAACTCGCGCAGCGGCTCGAGCTCCGCCGGCGAAGGCGGGCGCCTCAGCAGCGAGCCTTCGCCGAGCGGCCGCATCACGATCACCGCCAGTCCGAGCTCCTCCGCGAGCGGGAGCAGCAAGCGCTCGCTCTCCCGCTCGTGTGGGTTGTACGGCAGCTGCACAGTGTCGAAGCGCCGCGTGCGCATCGCGTCCGCGAGCTCCGCAAAGGCGCCCGGCGAATAGTGCGTCACGCCGATCCGCACGGCCTTTCCCGCATCCCGCTCCTCCTCGAGCCAGGCCAGATGCTCGCGCCACGACACGAGGTTGTGCACCTGCTCGATCTCGACGCGGCCGCCGAACCAGCCGAGCTGCGCCTCGAACTGCTCGCGCCCTTCCTCGACGGTGCTCGCCCAGATCTTCGTTGCGACGGAGACATCAGGACGGCGACCGTTCAGCGCCGCTCCGACCGACCGCTCGGCGCCGCCGTACATCGGCGACGAGTCGATCAGCCGCGCGCCGCTGTCCAGCGCCGCCGCGACGACGTCACGCGCCAGCGAGGCGTCGCCGCCCAAGGTCCGCCACGTTCCGAGGCCGATGACGGGCCCGAGCCGCCGCTGCTCCATCACGTCAGAAGGCTTCTCGCGAGATGGCCCGCCGCAAACGCGGCGGCGAAGAAGTCAGGATCGTCATCCGGCCCGCGACCCATATGCGAGAGCGGAAGACCTGCGCATTCCTCGCGCCAACGCTCCGGCTCGAGCTCGTCCGGGACGAGAGGCGCCGCGAGACAGACGCGGAGGATCGCCTGCGTGTGATGCGAGAGCCCGCGATGCCGCGGCCGCGCGTCGCTCCTCGACACCCTCGGCGCCAGCACGGCTCGACCGCCCAGTGCAGCGACCGCGTCGACGGCCTGGGCGGCCGCGAGGCCGCCATGCCCCAACGCGGTCCCGGTGCCTACGATGCCCGGCCCGATGGCACAGACGATTGCCTCTGCGCCTGCGGCGGCGGCGTACGCAAGCGCCGAGTAGACGTTCACTACCTGCACGTCCGCGTCGAGACACGGCGCGGCTGCGACGGTGAACGCGAGCAGGCGCCGGCCACGAAGCGCGCGCACCGCGTCCGAGAGCGAGACCGGTAGAGCCCCGCCCGCCACCTGCACGTAGGCGACTCGGACAGCGCTCAGCGCCGCGCACACCGGAACGACCTGCGAGTGCAGCGAGCAGCACACGACGGGCATCCCGGCGAGCGACTCGGCGAGCGCATCCTCCTCCCCGTGCGGCACGGCGTGCTGCAGCGACGTATACGGCAGCGTCATCACGTGCGCGCCCGCTTCCGGCTCGAGCGCGAGGCCGCGCGTGAGGTTCACGTGCAGGACGTCGAAGCCGCCGCTCCCGAGCCCGAGCTCGCGCGCCTGCCCGTTCACGACGACGTCGTCGCCGAGCTCGACCGGCCCCGTCACGCGCGGATACGCGATGCAGGCGATGCCGTCGACCTCGAGCCGCACGAGCTCCGCAAGCGGCTCGACGATGGCGGTGACCGTGCCCCGCCTAAGCGAGAGCGGCATCGACCAGCGCCAGCGTCACGTCGACCATCGCCTCGAGATCGTCGACGGCGATCCGCTCGTCGGGCGTGTGGATGTCGATCATGCCGTTCCCGAGATTGAGGCACTGAAGGCCGCGCTCGTTGAAGATGTTCGCGTCGGCCGCGCCGCCGCTCAGGATGAAGTGAGGCTCATGCTCGGTCTGCGCGAGAGCCTCCGTCGCCACACGCACGACGTCGTCGCTCCGCTTGAACCGGTATCCGCGGTATGACCTGCGCGAGTCGACGTCCGCCCGGCACTCGCTCGTCTCCGCCGCGAACGAGATCGATTCGAGCATCTCCTGCACGAGCTCCGCCAGGCGCCCCTCGTCGTGAGAGCGCGCCTCCGCGCCGAAGCTGCAGCGGTCGGGGACGATGTTCACCGCGACGCCTCCGTCGATTACGCCCACGTTCGCGGTCGACTGCTCGTCCACCTGGCCGAGCCTGAAGTCGGCGATCGCCCGCGCGGCGGCTGCGATCGCGTTCCTGCCCTCCTCCGGATACATGCCCGCGTGCGACGCGCGGCCGTGGAATGCAACGTTCAGCACCTGCGAGTACGGTGCGCCGAGGATCACCTCGCCGATCGGCGCCGCCTGGTCGTAGACGAACCCGATTCGGGCGTCGAGCTTCGACTCGTCGAACGCACGCGCGCCGATCAGCCCGACCTCCTCCTTCGGGGTGAACAGGAGCTCGATTCCCGCGTGCGGCCGACGCTCGGAGAGCACGCGCCTCGCGGCCTCGAGCATGACGGCGACCGCAGCCTTGTCGTCCGCGCCGAGGATCGTGCCCGCCGCGTTGCGGACGAAGCCCTCGTCGTCGAGGACCGGGTGGATCTTCCCCGTCGGCGGCACCGTATCGAGGTGCGCGCAGAGGAAGATCGGCGTACCGGGTGCGCTTCCCTCGAGGCGCGCGTAGAGATTGCCGGCCGTTGCTTCGATCCGCTCGCCGACGTCGTCCTCTTCGACCTCGACGGCGCAGTCGCGCAGGTAATGCATCACCGCGTCGGCGACGGCGCGTTCCTCTCCGGATGGGCTGGGAATGGCGGCCAGCTCGGTGAAGAGGTCGAGGACATCGGGCACGAGCAGGAGCTTAGAGTGCCGTTCGTGCTGTACCGGCCGGAGGCGTTCGAGCCGCTGACCGAAAGGCCGTGGGACGATGCCCTCGTCCGCGGCGCGATCCGGCGCATCGTCGCCGACGTCGACGCCGCGTATGACGCCGACGCTCTCTGGCCCGCGGACGAGTGGGACGGCTGGCAGGCGGCGACGCCCATGAAGAACCTGTACGTCGGCGCTTCCGGAGTGATCCATGCGCTCGACGTGTTGCGCAGGCGTGGCATCGCCGACAGCCGGCTCGACCTGCCGTCCGCAGCCGCGCGTGCGCTCGGCGCCTTTCGCGAGGCGCCCGACTTCATGCGCGGCGAGAACGCTCCGGCGCCTGCGGCATCGGCGCTCCTGAGAGGCGAGACGGGGATCCTCCTCGTCGCCTGGCGACTGTCGCCGAGCCCCGAGCTCGAGCGCGACCTGCTCCAACGGGTGCGGCAGAATGTCGACAACGCGGCCGATGAGGTGATGTGGGGCACACCGGGCACGCTGATCGCAGCGCGCGCGATGCTCGAGTGGACAGGCGGCGACGAGTGGCAGGACGCTTGCCGCGACAGCGCCGACTCCATCTGGCGGCGTCGCGGTGACGACGGGCTCTGGGTCCAGCGCCTGCACGGGACGGCCGAGCGGCGACTGAACCCGGCGCACGGGCTCGTCGGGAACGTCCTCGCGCTGCGAGACGCGATCGCCGACGACCGCCGCGCGCAGCTGCTCGAGGAGACATCGGCGCTGCTCGACCGGACGGCGGTCGTCGAAGGCGGCCTCGCTAACTGGCCGCTGTGGCTCGGCGCGCCACTCGAGCTGAGCGACGGCGAGATCCGCGTCCAGTGGTGCGGCGGCGCGCCGGGGATGGTCGCCGGGGCTGCGGAGTACCTCGACGAGGAGCTCCTCCTGGCCGGCGCGCGCCTCGTCTGGGAGGCCGGGCCACCCGGGCTGGACAAGGGCTCGAGCATCTGCCACGGCACCGCGGGGAACGGCTATGCGTTCCTGAAGGCGTTCGAGCGCACCGGCGACGCGGAGTGGCTCGAACGCGCGAGGCGGTTCGCGATGCACGCGCTCGACCAGGTCGAGCGGCGAGGCCGTAGCCGGTATTCGCTCTGGACGGGCGATCTCGGCGTCGCGCTCTATGCCGCCGACTGCCTCGCGGGGCGCACGGCGTACCCCGTCTTTGAGACGTGGGAGTAGTGGAGTACGCTCGCATGGTGAGCGTCTCCGAGCGCCTCGTGCAGATCGGGCTTCTCGGCGAGGCGGTCGACGGGGCAGGCGTTGCGGTCCTCGTCGCAGACGAGACCGGCGCGTACGTGGCCGCGAACAGCTACGCGTGCGAGCTGCTCGGGTACGCCCGTGAGGAGCTACTCACGCTGCGCGTTCATGACGTGACGGTCGACGACGACGTCGAGGCGCACTACACGCGCTTCGTGAACGAGCGGCGGGAGCGCGGCGCCGTCACGCTCCGCCGCAAGGACGGCTCGACCTTCGGGTTCAGATTCGTCGCCGGCGAGACGAAGATCTCTGCGCTGACGTATTACGTCAGCTTCGGCCTCCCCGAGGACTAGCGCGCCGCGGCGACCGCGACGGTGCCGCGCTCGCGCGCTCGTGTGAGCGCAGCGCCGACGAACTCGCGGAAGAGCGGAGCCGGCCGCGTCGGCCGCGACTTGAATTCCGGGTGGAACTGCGACGCGACGAACCACGGATGGTCCGCGAGCTCGACGATCTCGACGAGGCGGCCCTCCTGGAACGTCCCCGAAACCGTGAGGCCGGCGTCGACGAGCGCGGGCCGGTAGGCGTTGTTCACCTCGTACCGGTGGCGATGGCGCTCGAAGACGACGGCGTCGCCGTAGATCTCGGCGGCGCGTGAATCGTCCGCCAGCTCGACGGCCTGAGCGCCGAGCCGCATCGTGCCGCCGAGGTCCTCGACCTCCTTCTGCTCCGGCAGCAGGTCGATCACCGGGTACGGCGTCTCCGGATCCATCTCGGTCGAGTTGGCGCCGTCGAGCCCGACGACATGCCGCGCGAACTCGGAAACGGCGACGTGCATGCCGAGGCAGATGCCGAGATACGGGATGCCGCGCTCGCGCGCGACGCGGCACGCGAGCACCTTGCCCTCCCAGCCGCGCGAGCCGAAGCCGCCCGGCACGAGCACTCCGTCGGCCGTGTCGAGCTGGCGCGTCGCCTCCTCGAGCGTCACGTTCTCGGCGTCGAACCAGCGGACGCGAACGCGGCACCCGTGGTGGACGCCGGAGTGCTTGAGCGCCTCGTGAACCGACAGGTACGCGTCGTGCAGCTTCACGTACTTGCCCACGAGCGCGATCTCGACCTCGCCTTCGAGGTTGTCGATGCGCTCGACGAGCGAGCGCCACTCCTCGTCCGCGCCGCGCGGCGCGGAGATGCCGAGCTTCTCGACGACCAGACGGTCGAGCCCCTGCTCCTCGAGCACGTCCGGGACGAGGTAGACGTCGCGGACGTCAGGGCACGCGATCACCGCTTTGAGGTCGACGTCGGCGAAGAGCGCGATCTTGTCGCGGATGTCCGGCGACAGCTCCTCGCTCGACCGCGCGACGACGATGTCCGGGTGGATCCCGATGCGCCGCAGCTCGTTGACGGAGTGTTGCGTCGGCTTCGTCTTCAGCTCGCCGGCCGCGTTGATGAACGGCACGAGCGTGACGTGCAGGTAGAGGACGTTCTCCGCGCCGGCCTCGCGGCGGAACTGGCGGATCGCCTCGAGGAACGGCAACGACTCGATGTCGCCGACGGTGCCGCCGATCTCGCTGATCACGACGTCGGCGGTCGAAGCCTCGGCCGCGCTGCGGATGCGCCGCTTGATCTCGTTCGTGATGTGCGGGATCACCTGCACGGTCGCGCCGAGGAACTCGCCCTTGCGCTCCTTGCGCAGGACCGTCTCCCAGATCGCGCCGGCCGTGTGGCTCGATGCGGACGAGAGGTTCGCATCGATGAAGCGCTCGTAGTGGCCGATGTCGAGGTCGGTCTCGGCGCCGTCCTCGGTGACGAAGACCTCGCCGTGCTGGAACGGGCTCATCGTGCCCGGGTCGACGTTGAGGTACGGATCGAACTTCTGCGCCTGCACCTCGAGGCCGCGCGCCTTGAGCAACCGCCCGAGGGAGGCGGCCGCAATTCCCTTGCCGAGCGCGGAGACGACGCCGCCGGTGACGAAGATGTACTTGACGGGCCGCGCGCTCACGGCAGCCGCCCCCACGCGTCCAGCTCGCGTAGCACCGGCGTGCGCTCGATCAGCTCGCCGAGCGAGCGACGTTCACCGAGGAGCGTGAGGCCTGCAAGGGCGCCGATCGCAACCCACCGGCCTCGTCCCGTGACACGATTCACGGAACTCGACCCTAGCATCGCGCCGCGACCGTTGGCCCCTCCGGCGCCCAGCCTCGCCATCTCGCGGAGATCGTAGGGAGCGAGCAGGACGGCGAGCGCGAGCGGCGCGTCGACGACGAGCGCGGTCGCGATATACGCCTTCAACGCGCGCCCCGGCCGCGTGTCGAGCTGGTTGAGCGCGTTGGCGGAGAGCGAAACGAGCAGCGCGCCCGACGGCGAACGCGTCCGCACGAGCGCGACGAGCGGGATGCCGACCAGCTTCAGCACCCCGGTCGTGCGGCGCGCGCGGAGGTGCGCTGCGAAGCCGCGTTCCGACCCGCTCCACCGGTCGTCGGCGAGCCCGATCGCGGTGACGAAAGGCTCGTGCAGAGCCACCATCCACCCGACGAGCGGGAGGCGCGCACCGCGGTAGTTGACGCGCAGCGGACCGGCCGCGAGCACCGCGTCGAGAAGCTGGCGGCCGCGGTGGGCGAAGCCGCGCACGTCGCGCCCGGTCGGCCGGTGCTCGAGCGGTAGCTCGACCTCCTCCACGCGCTCTCCGGCGAGCAACGCGTCGATCGTCATTCGCGTCTCGGCGCCGAAGCCGGGCGCGAGCGGGAAGACGGCGGCGCGGGCCTGTTCCGAGAGACCGCGCTGCCCCGAGAGCGGCTCGCGCGGCACGAAGCCCGTCCGCAGCCGGATCAGCGCGCGCGCCGTGCGCTTCGCGAGGCCGAAGCCGCCGCCGTGTCGCTCGGCGAACGCCGCGATGCGGACACCCTCGGCCGTCAAGAGCCGCGCGAGGTCGCCGCGGACGTCTGCGTCCACGAGCAGCACCGGCCCGTCCGGCGCAGCCCGCTCGGCGGCGGTGAGCGCCTGGCCCTTGCCCCGGCGCGGCAGCCGGAGCACGATTGCGCCGGCGGCCTCGGCGCGCTCGGCGGTCCCGTCTCGGGAGCCGTCGTCGGCGACGATCACCTCGGTGTTCGAGAACGAGCGCCGCAGGGCCGCAACCGTCTCCGCGATCCGCTCCTCCTCGTCGCGTGCGGCGACGAGGATCGCGGCGAGCTCAACCACTCGCGGGCGTCGGCAGGATCCCGTCCGCGTCGTCGCCGGTGCCGTAGGTGCCGGAGGGCGCGCCCGCGAGGAGCAGCGCGAGTGCGGCGCGACCCGTCATCTCGTCGATGTCGTCGACGGCGGAGAGGCCGCGTGCGCGAAACACCTTCGCCGCCGAAAGCTTGGTGTTCGTGTTCTCGACGCCGACTGCCGGCACCCCCGCCGACGCGAGGCCGGAGTACAGGCCGCGGAGGAAGCGCATCGTGTCGCCCTGCTGCGGCTTCGCCGTCCGCACGACGACCACGCCGTCGACGGGCTGACGCGCGTTGCCCGTCCGTTCGCTGATCAGCTCGCGGCCGAGCGTCTTCCAGAGCGGCGTCGGCCCACCGGCGGCGAACTCGGTCCCGAGCGCGTCGCCGAGGGTCTCGAGCTTGTCGTTCCCGACGTACTTGACGAATCTCGTGCCGCCCTTGTCGAATAGCGCGCTGTCGACGTTCTGCGCGTCCACGGGAACCGCCAGCGAGAGGACGCGCGTCGCGGGCTCGGCGCCCGCGTCCTGGAGCGTCTCGGCGATCGACTGATTCACGCCGCTGTCGACCGAGCCGACGAAGAGCACGCCGATGCGCTTGCCCGTCAGGAGCTCCCCCATGACCGCGGGATACGCGTCCTGGAACGCCTTTTGCGTCTTTTGCAGTTGCAACACCTGCGCCTGTGCCTGCGCCGCGTCGTTCTCGGCCTGTTTCCGCTGCAGCTGCGCCGCCCTCAGGTCTGCCTTCTTCGTCACGCCGCTGCCCGCGAGGCCGACGCCGACGAGGATGCCGACGATCAGCGCGACGAAGACGGCGACGAGGGACGCCACGTGGTAGCGGAGGTCGAACATGGGGCGGCTACAAGTCTGCCGCTGTTTGCACGAGCCCGTGGAGCCGTGTGAGCGCCTTCGTCGGCATCGACCGCTTCAGCCCGACGAGGAACGGCCCCGACACCACCAGCCGCGCGGTCGTGCGGTCTGGCGCCGCCTCCGCGAGCGTCAACTCCGCGTCGAGGCGCTCGCCCGTGAGATGGAACGCGAGTCGCTCGAAGGGATGGACCGCGAGCACGAGCAGCGTCCCGCTCATGTTCGGCTTGCGGAGCAGCGACGGCCGGTTGTCGCCGACGATCTGCCAGCGCGCACCCGGCGCGAGCCCGCGGCGGTCCGGCTGCAGCCCCGAGATGCCGGGCCACCAGTCGGCGAGGTTGTACGGCTCCGAGAGGAAGCGCCAGACGTCCGCGCGCGGCGCGAGCAGCTCGCGCGTCGCCTCGTACGTGGGCACCTACAGCCCCAGCAGGTCGCGCAGGCGCAGGCTGACGAGCTCGATCACGTGCCGCAGCTGCGGTGACACGAGTACGGCCGTGACGATCGCGCCGAAGCCGGCGAGGGCGAGCACGAAGAGCGGCCACACGCCGACGCGCCTGCTGACGAGGCGCGACACGCCCTTCGCGTCGACGAGGATCTCGCCGACCTTCAGCCGCGTGACGAACGTGGACGCCATCCCGGCCCGGTCGCGCTCCAGGAACTCGATCAGGTTCAGGTGCGTGCCGACGGCGACGATCAGCTCCGCCCCCTTCTCGAACGCGAGCAGCAGTGCGAGGTCCTCGCTGATGCCGGGCGCGGGAACCGAGTGGTACGGCAACCCGAGCGCGTCGAGGCGCGGCGCGCCGGGCGCGTTGCCGTTGCCGCTGTACGCGTGGACGACGAGCTCCGCGCCCGATCGCAGCGCCTCGTCCGTGACCGAGTCCATGTCACCGACGATCACGTCGGGCTTCTTGCCGAGCTCGAGGAGGGCATCCGCGCCGCCGTCCACGGCAACGAGCACGGGTCTGAACTCGCGGATGTAGCCCGCGACGATGCGCAGGTCGCGCTTCATCCCGGGGCCGCGCGCGACGACGAGCGCGTGCCGGTCCCGGAAGCTCGTCTGTAGCGCCGGGAACTCGACGGCGCCCGAGAGCACGCCTCCCTCCTCGCGCAGGTGCCGCATCGTGTTCTCCGCGAACTCCTCGAGCGCCTGCGTCACGCGGCCGCGCTGCTCGGCGAGCGCGTGTGCCAGCTCCTCGGCGGCGAGCGTGCGCCCCGACGCGAGGCAATCGCCGTTCCGGTAGACGCTGCCGCCTCGGACCGAGACGATCTCGCCTTCGCTGATCGCGTCGAACAGCTCCTGCCCCTCGACGTCCACGAGCTCGACGCCGCCGCGGACGAGCAGCAGCGGGCCCGGGTTCGGGAAGCGGCCCGACTGTGAAGGCGAGCAGTTGACGACGACGCGCGCGCCCGACTCGACGAGCTCCTCCGCGGATACGCGGTCGATGTCGCGGTGGTCGATGATCGCTACATCGCCCGGCTTGAGCCGGCGCGTGAGCCGCTTCGTCGTCCGGTCGAGGCGCGCCGGCCCGGTGAACTCTCCGTTACTAGCCATTCTCGGTTCCGCCGATCGTCGCGAGGAACTCCGCGCCGCCGAGCATCCGCTCGAGCTCCTGCCGTCGCTCTGCCGTGTCGAGCTCGGTGATGCGCGTGTGAGTCGGGTCGCCGGGGATCTTGTCGACGCGGAAGTGCCGCTCGGCGACGCTCGCGATCTGCGGCAGGTGCGTGATCGTGATCACCTGCGCCGTCTCGGCGGCTCGGGCGAGCGCCCTCGCGACCGCGTTGGCCGTCTCGCCGCCGATGCCGGCGTCGAGCTCGTCGAAGACGAGGGTGTCGCCGCCGGCGACGACCGCGATGGCGAGGGCGATGCGCGAGAGCTCCCCGCCCGACGCCGTCTGCGCGACCGGCGAGAGCGGCAGGCCGGCGTTCGGACGGATCAGGAACTCGACCTCGTCGGCGCCGGTGGCGCCGGGCTCGCGCCCGGTCAGCCGCGCCGCGAACTCGCCGTCGCCGAGGCCGAGGCCGCCGAGCTCGGCCGCGACGGCTTCCGCAAAGCGCGGCGCTGCCTCCGTGCGCAGGTCGTGCAGCCGTTGCGCCAACGCGCGGACGCGAGCGTCGGCTTCGGTGACGGCCTGCGCGGCGACCGCAGAGGGATCGACGCCGGCGTCGAGCGCCGCCAGCTCCGCCTTGGCGTCCTGGGCACGAGCGAGTAGCTCGTCGTACGTCTGCGCCCCGAAGCGCCTCCTCGCGTCGGCGATCCGCTGCAGCCCGGCTTCGATCTCCTCGAGCCGGCCCGGCTCCGCGCCGAGCGTCGCGAGGAACGAGCGCAGCTCCGAGGCGGTCTCACGCAGCCGGAGCTCGACGTCACGTAGCTCGTCGCCGGCGCGAGCAAGCTCGGGCGCGAGGGACTCGAGCGGCGCCACCGCTCGCTCCGCGCGAGCCGCGAGAGCCGCGGCGCCGTCGCCGTCCTCGGGCGCAAGCGCGTCGGCGGCGGCGGCCGTGCCCGTTACGAGGTCCTCGAGGCGCAGCAGCCGCTCGCGTTGAGCGCGCAGGTCCTCTTCCGTCCCGTCCTCGAGCCCGACCGTCGCCTCGACGAGCGCGTGCAGCTCCTCGAGCCGCTCTGCGGCGCGCGCGGCACCGTCGAGCAGCTCCTGGTGACGGCGCCTCGCAACGGTCAGCTCACGCCAGGCCGTCCGAAGCTCGCCGCGCAGCTCGGCGGCGCCCGCGAACGCGTCGAGGACGTCGAGCTGGAACGAGGGCCGTGCGAGCCGCCGCTGCTGGAATTGCCCCGACATGGCGATCGCGCCTTCCGCAGCCGCGGCGACGTCCTCACGCGCAGCCGAGCGGCCCCATGCGTAGGCGCGCGTTCGCCCGTCGCCGAAGATCCGGCGCGCCACGATCAGCGAATCCTCGCCGGCGGGCCTGAGCTCGGCGAGGGTCGCGCCCGGATCGGCGTCGAGCTCGGCCTCGACGTACGTCTCGTCGCCGGCCGGCCCGACCATGGCCGCGTCCGCGCGGCCGCCGAGCAGCAGGCCGATCGACTGCGCGAAGATCGTCTTCCCGGCGCCCGTCTCGCCCGTGATCGCGTTGAGGCCAGGCGCGAAGTCAAGCTCGGCCTCGCGAATCAGGACGAGGTTCTCGATGCGCAGCCGTCTCAGCACTCCGAAATTGTCGCTTAGCCGAACGCCGAGCGGAACCGGGTCAGGAAGGTCGCGTCCGGAAGCGTCGCCAGCAGGCTGCGCGCCTCGCCGAGGCGCACGGTGACGGCGGCGCCCGGCTCGATCTCGCCTTCGCGCTGACCGTCCGCGAGGAGCGCCAGGGGCGTGTCCGGGTTCCGGTTGGTCACGACGACGTCGCGTCCTCGCGGGACGACGAGCGGCCGCGCCACGAGCGAGTGCGGAGCAATGAACGTGACGGTCATCGCATCCGCGCCCCACATGAGCACCGGCCCGTTGTTCGACAGGTTGTACGCGGTGGAGCCCGACGGCGTCGCGTGGATGATCCCGTCGGCGAGCACCGTGCCGAGCGGCTCGCCGCCGATCGCCCATTCGAGCTCCGACACGCGCCCGACCTCCGAGGTCGCGGCGACGACGTCGTTGACGGCCACGGAACGGCCGCCGCCGTGCGCGAAGTCGAGCGTGGGCAGCTCGATCACGCTGTAGTCGCCGGAGAACACGCGGCGCAGGCCCGTCTCGAGCTGGGGCGGCTGCATCGACGCGAGGAACCCGAACCGGCCGAAGTTGACGCCGATCACGGGCACTCCGCGGGCGAGATTCTCGTGGAACGCGCGCAGCATCGTCCCGTCGCCGCCGAGGACGACGACGAGGTCAGGATCGTCGTCGGTCACCTCCGCGCCGGTTTCGCGCGCCACCGCTCGCACGCGCTCGACCGCCTCGTCGAAGCCGTCGCGCTCGCGGAGCAGGAGCCCGACGCGCTTGACAGGCTCACGTGACGGCGGCGGCGATCCGGCTGTCGATGTCGTCGGGAAGGCGCGGCTCCTCTTGATGGATCAGCTGGAGGACGAGCTCCCGGTTCCCCTTCGGGCCGGGCAGGCCCGAGTCTACGACCCCGGCCGTCTCGCCTCCCCACGCGAGGGCGGCCTCTGCGATTTCGCGCACGACGCGCCGGCGCACCTCCGGGTCGCGCACGACCCCCTTTTCCGCGTCCGCGCGGCCTGCCTCGAACTGCGGCTTGACGAGGACGAGTGCCTGCCAGCCGGGCACGGCCAGGCGGAGCACCGGCGGCAGCGCGAGCTTCACGCTGATGAACGACACGTCGCACGTCACGAGCTGCGGCGCGAACGGAAGCTCCGTGACGTGGCGCGCGTTCGTCCGCTCCAGCACGGTGACGCGCGGGTCGTTCCGCAGGCGCGGATGCAGCTGTCCGTAACCGACGTCGACCGCGATCACGCGTGCCGCGCCGCGCTGCAGGAGCACGTCGGTGAAGCCGCCGGTGGAGGCGCCGACGTCGCAGCATTTCAGCCCGGTCACGTCGACGCCGAATGCGTCCAGCGCGTTGGCGAGCTTGTGCCCCGCGCGCGAGACGTACGGCGGCGGGCTCTCGACCGTCAGCTCTGCGTCGTCGTCGACCTGCGTGCCGGCCTTGTCGAATCCCGGCACGAGACCGGCGAGCACGAGCGCCTGCGCCTGAGTGCGCGACCCGGCGAGCCCCCGCTCCACGAGCAAGACGTCGAGGCGTTTCTTCACGCCCCGATTGTGGGGCTCAGCGCGGGGCGGTCGCTGTGGTAGGCGACGGCAGCATCGTCGTGTGGCTAGCCGCGGGCGTTGGGCTGTGGAGGAGCAGGAGCGCGGTCGCCGCACCGGCGCAGGCAAAGGCGATGAGCGCAGCGATCCGGAACGCCATTCCGGTCGACGCGCTGCGGCGGAAGGGTTGGCGGTGCGGGTGAGCAAAGCCGGGTAGGGCGTACGCGGAAGCCATCAACTACAGGACGGTGTCGCAGCGCTGCTGCTTCCGTCCCTCAGATGCCGAGTCGGCCCTTGAGCGTCCGCGCGAGCTCGACGAACGGCGGCGGCACTCCGTTCACGCGCGCGAGCGTCGGGTCGAGCGGGATCTCCGCCAGCCGCTCGATTCCGTCACCCCACAGCGAGCGCTCCTCGACGACGCGTGGGAAGACGTCGTGCCGCTCGCCGCAGTGCGGGCACACGAAGCCGCTCATGTTCTCCACCGCGCCGAGCAAGGGCACGTTCGCATCGCGGACGAGCGTGACCACCTTCTTGGCATCGAGGTGCGCGACGTCCTGCGGGCCGACGACGAGCAGCACGCCCGCGAGCGGCAGCATTCTGAAGACCTGATCCTGCAGGTCCGCGGTGCCGGGCGGCAGATCGACGAGCAGGTAGTCGAGCGGTCCCCAGTCGACGTCGTCGACGAGTTGGCGCAGCACGAACGGAAGCGTCTGCGACGACCACGGCATCACCTGCGTCTCGCCGAGCAGGAACGCGGACGACATCAGCTTCAAGCCACGCTCCTCGACCGGGCGCAGCCGGCGCTTGTCCTCGCTCCACACCGTCCAGCGCTTCGCGTCGCGCAACCGCGTCAGGCCGAGCATCGCCGGAATGTCCGGGCCGTAGAGGTCTGCGTCGAGGATGCCGACGGACGCGTCGCGCGCCAGTGCGAGCGCGAGGTTGAGCGTGACCGTCGACTTGCCGACGCCGCCCTTGCCGCTCGCGATCGCGATCGTGTGCTTCGCCGGCGACTCCATCAGCGCTTGACGCCGCGGAGAATCAGCCGCCAGGCGTCGAACGAGATCTCGTCACCGTCGAAGCTGCCCCAGCGGCCGACGACGTCCAGGCCCGCGGCCTCGAACATCGCGATCAGCTCGTGCGGGGCGTAAACGCGCAGCGAGTGGCGGATCGTCTTTCGGCTTCCGTCGCGGCTCACGAACATCCAGTCGGCCACGCTGCGACCTCGCTCGAAGTCGAACGCGCGGTGCTCCACCATGAGCGTCCCCGACGCGAAATCCTCCCAGTGCAGCTCCTGGAAGCCGCGGGCGAGCGAGAGCAGGTTGATCGTGTCGACGAGGAACGAGCCGCCGGGGCGAAGCGCCCGTGCCACCGCTTCGACGACGCGCCGGTTCTCCGCCTCCTCGTCGAAGTAGCCCAGGACGCTCGTGAAGAGGTTGATCGAGGCGTCGAACTCGGCGTCGAAGTCGAGCTCTCGCGCATCGCGCTCGACGAATGTCGCGTCGAGACCTTCGCTCGCGGCCGCCTCGCGCGCGAGCTCGATCGAGCGTGGGCTGAGGTCGACACCGGTGACACGGAAGCCGCGCCGGGCGAGCTCGAGGCTGTGGCGTCCGTGGCCGCATGCGACGTCGAGCACGCGCGCGCGCGGCTCGAGCTCGAGCCGCTCGAGCACGAAGTCGACTTCCTTGCGCGTCCGCTCCTCCGGGATGTTCAGCGCGATCTCGTCGAGCCACTCCTCCTCGAAGTACCCGTCGAACCAGTCGCTCGGGATGTCGCTCAAACCGTGCGGACGGCGAGGTCGTCGACGATGCCGGCGAGCACTGAGGTGTCTGCGTCGACGCGCTCGAGCGCGTTGCGCGCGCGTTCGGCGGCGTCGTCGGCAAGCCGGCGGGCGCCGTCGACGCCGAGCGTGGCGACGAAGCCGTCGCCGTCGAGAATGTCGTCGACGACCTGGAAGAGCATCCCGAGCTCGTCCGCGAAGGCGCGCCAGGGCCGCTGCTCGCCAGGCGGCACGTCGGCGGCGGCGAGCGCGAGCGTGACCGATGCGTAGAAGAGCCGCCCAGTCTTCAGGCGGTGGACCGTGGCGAGGTCGCTGTCGGGCTCCATCGTGTCGAGGTACTGGCCGCCGATCATCCCGAGCGTCGCCTCGGCGAGCTCGCGCGCCACCGCCGACGAGTCGTACGAGGCCGCGAGGCGGAACGCTTCTGCGACAAGCGCGTCGCCCGCGAGGAGCGCCTTACCCTCGCCGTATGCGGCCCAGACGCTCGGCCTGCCGCGACGCTCCGCATCGTCGTCCAGCGCGGGCAGGTCGTCGTGGACGAGCGAGAAGTTGTGGACGAGCTCGACCGCCGCCGCCGCGGGCAGAACGTCCTCGGGCTCGGCGCCGACGGCTTCGCCGGTCGCGAGGCAGATGACGGGGCGAATGCGCTTGCCGCCCATCTCGACGAACGCGTAGCGGACGGATTGCGCCTGGCCGTGCAGCTCCGGCCAGAGCTCGAGTTCCTCGAGGTAGTCCTCGACGAGCGTCTTCAGCTCGTCGCTGTTACGCATTCTCCGCCTCCCGCTTCGCCTGCTCGACCTGCAGCTGCACCTCTCTGGCGATCTCGGCCAGCTCGGCGAGGACGTCGACTGCCTCCTGCGGGTCTTCGGTCGCCTCGAGCTTCGCGCGCGTCGACTCGAGCCGCTTGAGCAGCTCCTCCGCCTTGTGGAGCGAGTCCTCGGCGCTCAAGCGGCCTCCTCTCTGGCGACGCGGCCGAGGATGCCGTTGACGAGCCGCCCCGCGTCCTCGGACGCGTAGCGCTTCGCGAGCGTGACGGCCTCGTCGATCGCCACTTCCGGCGGCACGTCGTCGCGCGCCTCGAGCTCGTGGATCGCGATGCGCAGGACGTTCCGCTCCACCACGCCCAGGCGATCCGCGGTCCAACCTTCCGCACTCTCGGTGATCCGCCGGTCGAGCTCGGGCGCCTCCGCCTGCACCGCCGACACGGTCTCGCGCGTGTATTCGTCCGCGCCCGGCTCGAGCTCGACCTTGCCGGTGAGGTCCCACTTGTAGAGCGCGAACAATGCACTCCGGCGGGCCTGGCGGCGGCTCACGGCGCCGCCTCCACGTACAGCTCCTCGAGGAACTTCGTGTCGTAATCGCCTTCGACGAAGCGCGTGCTCTGCAGGATCTCGAGGGCCACGTCGCGCGTCGTCGGAACGCCGTCGACCTCGAGCTCGCCCAGCGCACGCACGGCACGTGCGATCGCCGCCGGACGGTTCGCATCCCAGACGATCACCTTCGCGATGAGCGAGTCGTAGTACGGCGGCACGACGGAGCCGTCTTCGACGGCGGTGTCGACGCGCACGCCGGGCCCGAGCGGCGGCTTGAAGCGGCGCACGACACCGGGCGCCGGCGCAAAGTTCCGCGACGGATCCTCCGCGTTGATGCGGATTTCGATCGCGTGCCCACGTCGCGGCGCGCGGCCCGTCACCGACAGCGGCTCGCCCGCCGCGATCCGCAGCTGCTCGTGGACGATGTCGATGCCGGTGCAGAGCTCCGACACCGGATGCTCGACCTGAAGCCGCGCGTTGAGCTCGATGAAGAAGAACGAGCCGTCGGCGCCGACGAGGAACTCGAACGTGCCGGCGTTCGTGTAGCCGATCGTGCGTACGGCGTGCTCTGCCGCCGCCTCCATCTCCTCCCGCCCTTCAGGGGAGAGCGCCGGTGAAGGCGACTCCTCGATCAGCTTCTGGTGCCGTCGCTGGATCGAGCATTCGCGCTCGCCGACGGTGAGCACGCCGCCGTGCGCGTCGCCGAGCACCTGGATCTCGACATGGCGGGCGGGATCGATCACCTTCTCGACGTACAGGTGCGGATCGCCGAACGCCGCCTGCGCCTCGGAAGCGGCCGCCCCGAAGGCGTCCTCGAGCTCCTCCTGCGAATCGACGAGCCGCATGCCCTTCCCGCCGCCGCCGGCGGCCGCCTTGAGCAGCACCGGGTAACCGAGCTCGTCGGCGGCCGCGCGCGCCTGACCCACGGTCGCGGTGCCTTCGGTGCCGGGGACGAGCGGCACGCCGGCCGCGCGCAGCTCGTGCTTCGCGCGCGCCTTGTCTCCCATCCGCTCCATCACGTCCGGCGTCGGCCCGATGAAGACGAGCTCGTTGTCCTCGCACGCGCGCGCGAACGCCGGGTTCTCCGCGAGGAAGCCCCAGCCCGGGTGCACCGCCTCGCACCCTGTCGTCGTCGCGGCGGCGATCAGCGACGGGATGCTCAGGTAGCTCGACGCCGCGGCCGGCGGGCCGATGCGGAGCGCCCGGTCGGCCATGCGGACGAAGGTCGCGTCCTCGTCCGCGGTCGAGTAGACGGCGACGGCCTCGATGCCGAGCTCGTGCAGCGCGCGGATCACGCGCACCGCGACCTCGCCTCGGTTCGCCACCAGGACGCGCGAGAAGGTCACGCCGCAGCGTCCAGCGCAGCCGTGTCCCTCGCCGCCACGTCTGGTGGCAGCCACCGTCGCAGAAGTGTCACGAGCATGTGCCGAGACTTGCGCAGCCGGCTTCGCTGAGCCAAATGCCGCAGGTCCGTTCGGGCCACTGTCTGGTGGCTGCCACCGTCACGGGCGTGCGCCGTACGCGTGACGTGACTCACAGCGCGTCGAGCGGTGCGGCGACGAGCGGCTCGAGCTCGAAGAGCACCTGTCCGAACTCCACGGGGTCTCCGTTGTCCGCGTGGATCGCGCGCACGACGCCCGGCGTCTCGGCCTTTAGCTCGTTGAACAGCTTCATCGCCTCGAGCAGGCACAGCGTCTGACCTGCCGCGACCGCATCGCCGAGCTCGACGAACGGCGGCGCTCCCGGCTCGGGCTGGCGGTAGAAGACGCCGATCATCGGCGACTCGACGGTGACGAGGCCGTTCTGCGCCGCCGGAACTTCGGACGGCGCCACAGGCTCGGAAGGACCGAGAGCCGCAGGCGCAGGTTCGGTGTCGGCGGTACGGCGCACGCTGACGCGCATGCCGTCCTCCTCGATCGTCACCTCGCCGACGCCCGTCTCCTGGACGATCCTCACCACCTCGCGGATCCGCTCCGCGCGCGCACGCTCGAACGCCGTCTCGAGGTTCTCGACGCCGGTCGCGCGGCCGCGAATCGCCTTGAGCAACCGTTCCGCCTCCTCGCCGAACAGGCCCAGCAGCAGCAGCTCCTCTTCGCTCGAGGCGAGTCCCTGCGCCTGCGCGCGCAGCTCATCCAGTGCCGGCAGGTGGAAATCGTCCGAGTCGGGATCGGCCGTGCGCGCGACGGCCCGACGGATGTCCTCGTCGATGGGACCCGGCGGCGTGCCCCACTGCTTCTCGAAGAGGGCGCGCATCTCGTCGACCACGATCGAGTAGCGGCTCGCGGCCAGGACGTTGAGCAGCGCCTGCGAGCCGAGGATCTGGCCGATCGGCGCGGCGAGCGGCGGCGACCCCACCTCCGCGCGGATGCGCACGACCTCCATCAGCACCTCGTCGAGCCGGTCGCCCGCCGCCTGACCGCGCAGGTTCGCGTCGAGCGCTGCGACGAGACCCGCGGGCAGGTCGTGCTCGGCGGCCCGCACGGCGACGCGCGGCGCGAGCGGAGTGACCGGCTCGTCGCCGATGTGCTCGTCGACGAGATCCGACGCCTCCCAGAGCTTCTGCACGTCGACGCCGGATGCGAGCCCGAGACCCGCGAGCGCCTCCGCGAGGCTCTCGCCCGACACCCGGTGCAGCGTCAGCGCCACCGGGTAGATGGCGGTGGCGATCAGGTCGGCGCCGGCGCGTGCCGCCTCCAGTGCGACCGCGAGCGCATTGCCGCCCGAGCCCTGGCAATAGACGCCGACGGGCAGGTTCGTCGCAGCGTGAAGCTGCGTGACGAGCTCGCGGGCGCGATGGGGCTGCAGCGATCCCGCCGGGTCGTGGAGCAGCACCCGTGCCACGCCGAGCTCCGGCAGCTGCGACGCCTGCTCGACGAGCGGCTCCGTCTCACCGGTCGGGCCGGAGCTATAGACGAGGCCGGCGGCAAGCTCCGCGCCGGCGTCGGCGATCGCCTCGGCGGCCTCGCGCAGGTTCGAGACGTCGTTGAGCGGATCGTTGAGCCGGAAGACCTGGATGCCGTTCTGCGCCGCCGAGGCGATGAATCGGCGCACGAAGTCGGCGTCGACCGGATGCGAGCCGACGAGGAAGCGACCGCGCAACGCCATCGCGAGCGGCGTCTCGAGCCGGTCCCGCAGCGCATGGATCCGCTCCCACGGGCTCTCGATCCCACGGCGGACGGCGGTGTCGAACACGCCTCCGCCCGACACCTCCAGATAGCGAAAGCCGGCATCGTCGAGGACTTCCGCGACGCGCAGCAGATTCGACGTCGGGATGCTCTCCGCGAGCGGGTCCTGCCCGAGCAGGCGAATCGTCGTGTCGACGAGCGCGGCCACGGCAGGACCTTAACTCGATAGCTTCGCCGGGTGACCGACCCGCTTCGCGCTGCCCTGACCGCCGCGCGTTCGCACGGACTGCCGACGTCGGATCCGGCGGTTCTGCGCGACCTGACGAACCTGATCGTCCACCTGCGACCGGCGCCGGTCGTCGCGCGCGTGCAGTTGACGCTCGCCGCGTTGCGCGGCGTCGCGTGGGCTCGCGCCGAGATCGATGCGGCGCAGTTCCTCGCGGCTGCGGGTGCGCCCGTTGCGCCGCCGCTGAGCGTCGTCGACCCCGGCCCGCACGAGATCGGCGGCCTGCTCGTCACGTTCTGGCAGTTCGTCGACCACGATCCTGCGCTCGCCGATCCGGCGGTTGCGGCCCGCTCGCTGTACGAGCTGCACGAGGCGTTTGCCGCGTACGACGGTGACCTGCCGACGTGCGACCGTCTCGACGAGGTGCGAAGACTGGTGGACGATCCGGAGCTTCGTGCGTTCGCGGAGCGGCTGCCGACGCTCGACGGCCGGCCGATCCACGGCGACGCGCACCTCGGCAACGTGTTGTGGACGCGCGACGGGCCGCTGTGGTCGGACCTGGAGAACATCTGTCGCGGCCCGCGAGAGTTCGACCTCGCGTGCCTGCGGTTCCGTCCGTCGCCGGAGGCCGATGCGGCGATCGCCGCGTACGGCGAGCACGACGCCGAGGCGGTCGAACGCGCACTCGTGTACGTGACGCTGTTTCTCGCGGCGGTGACGCCGCTGGTCGCGGACCGCGTCGGCGTCGGTGGCCGCGCCGAGGCACAGCGCCGGATCGATCTCGCGCTCGCCTACGCTCGCACGCGATCCACGACGGCCCACGGCTGAATCCCGCGTTCGCGGGACAGCTCGACGTGGATGCGCAGGATCTCGTCGACGCGCTGGCGCCCGAACGACGAGTCGCGCAGCGGCTCGAGGGCGCGCCGCAGCTCGTCCGGAGGTTCGGGCCGGCGCACGACGGCGAGCGTCATGTGCGGCAGGAACGTCGGTGTGGGATCGAGCGCGCGCAGCGCCGGCGCGTCGACCTCGGCGACGACCGCGGTGTGAAAGCAGTTGACACGCGTGTATTCGAGGTCGATCGGCTCGTCGAATCCACGTACGGCCGCGGGCGGGACGGCGACGTGCAGAAAGTGGTGCGGAACGAGCTCGAGGAACTCGAACGGCTCGAGCTCGCCCTGTACGCGGAGCGCGGCGCGCTTGACCTCCGCCGGAGGCTCGATCACCCAGACCTCGCCGTCGAACGCGCCGCCGGCGAACTCGTCGTAGAAGCTCTCGAGCGGCTCGCTCCGTGCGAGGAACGCGTGCCACGCGTCGTCGAACGACGTGAAGTACTTGCCCAGGGCTACGCCCGCGAGATGTAGCGGCCTTCTCGGGGATCGACCTTGATCCGCTCGCCCGGGTTGACGAACAGCGGCACCTGCACGATCGCGCCCGTCTCGAGCGTCGCCGGCTTCGTCACGTTCGAGACGGTGTCGCCCTTCACGCCCGGCTCGGTCTCCGAAACGGTGAGCTCGACCGACGCCGGAAGCTGCACACCTGACGGCTTCTCGCCGACGACGAGGATCTGCACGCTCGACGACGGCTGCATGTACGGCAGCGCGTCCTCGACCTCCGCATGCGGCAGCGAGAACTGCTCGAACGTCTCCTCGTCCATGAAGTGCACAGCGTCACCGTCGTCGTAGAGGAACTGCACGTTCTTCGTCTCCGTGTAGATCCGGGAGAACTTCTCGCCTGCGCGGAACGTGCGGTCCACGACGGCCCCGGTGTCGGCGTTCTTCACCTTCGTGCGGACGAACGCGCCGCCCTTGCCCGGTTTCACGTGCTGGAACTCGACGATGCGCCAGACGCCGCCGTCGAGCTCGATGTGCATCCCGTTCTTGAACTGGTTCGTCGAGACGGTGTCCGCCACGGCGGCCAAGGCTAGCGGAGCGCTCCGGTCGCCGAACTGTGCGGCGGGGTTACGTCGGCCGGGTGGCGCGGACCATGAGACCGGCGACAGCGCGCGCTGCTTCCAGTTCGCGGCGACCTCGCCACGTCAACCGATAGAGCCCCTGCCGCCGCGGACACGAGCCCGCGCGCCTCCAGCCGGCGGAGCAGAACGAACGCGGATCCGTCCGGGACCCGGCGCGCGAGCGCTCTGACGTGGGGATACCTCGCCACCATCGAGAGCAGCCGGGCCTCGGACATGCCACACCGTACCGGCCGATCCTCGATCGAGCTATTGAACCTCGATAGCGGATCGGTCATCATCGGGCGGTCTGCGGCCGTCAGTCCAGGCTACGAAGGGGGAAACGACATGAGCTTCAAGCGAACGGCCGCCGTCATGGCGACGCTCGGTCTTGCATCCGCAATCGCGGCGGCAAGCGCCGGCTCCGTGGGCGCCCCGCCCAGCACCTCTGCCGGCCCGGCGGCGGGGTTCGTCCCGTCGCACAACGTCAGCAACGCGAACAAGGCGAGAGGCGGCGGCCACGTTTCGCTGCTCCAGTGGTACGGAGGCCCGGTGATGCACTCGACGAACGTCATCCCGGTCTTCTGGGGCTCGCAGTGGGCGAGCTCGTCCTTCAAGGGCGACAAGGTCACGGGCCTGGACACGCTGTATTCGCGCATCGGCGGCACCGCGTATGCGCGGACGAACGGCGAGTACACCGACGGCACCGGGAACGTCAACACCTCGAGCATCTCGAAGGGAGCCGATCTCACGGACACGAGCGCGACGCCCTCGGGCGCGCCGTCGACGAGCCAGGTGCTCGCCGAGGTGGCGAAGGTGACGGGCAACAAGCCGCAGGCCGGCGCGTACTACCCCGTCTACTCGGATCAACCGCGCGGTAGCGCGGGTTACTGCGCGTGGCACAGCTCGGGCACGATCAACGGCACCCAGGTGGAGTTCGGCTTCTTCTTCAACCTCGACGG
>JBJMJE010000360.1:0-11274 GCA_045806505.1 Gaiellaceae bacterium | reverse complement strand
GGAGCTGGAGGCTGAGACCGCGAATCTGCGGACTGCGCTCGCGTCTCGGATCGTGGTCGAGCAGGCGAAGGGCGTACTGATCGAGCGGCTTGATCTGCCTCCGGAAGCGGCGTTCGAGTTGCTTCGTTCGGCGGCGCGTCGTTCGCGCCGCACGGTGCACGCGATCGCTGCGGAGATCCTCGCCAGCCGCACGAGCCCCGCCTACATCGAGCGGGAGATTCGGCATCTGATGGCCGGGAACAGCCGCTCATGGCAGAAACGGAGCTGACCCAGGAACGGATCGCCGAGAATCAGGCGACGTTCCGTGACGCCAACGAGCGGATCGAGTCGACCGCCGACCAGATGAACCTCGCCGGGAGGGTGCCGTTCACCTGTGACTGGCGAAAAGACTTCCGAGCTACACGTTGGTCGACAAGATCAACGTCGCGGGCGAAATCGCAGAACAACGCTACGACGATCCTCTGTCATGAGCCGCGCCAGTCGAGCACTCAGAACTCGGCTGCGGCAAGACACCTTTTCGCAGTTCGTGCCCAGGCGACGAGCTTCGTTCCTCAGCGGAGGCGACGCGCGAAGAAGACGGACTACCGAGCAGGGCCTGTCCGGGGCATCTCGCACCTCGCTGACGCGCAGTGATCGGAGCCCGCTCTAGCGCAAGAGGCCCGAATGGGTTAGCGTCGTTCTTGCTGCTGCTGCGGCAGAGAGGAAGGTGGGAAAACATGCGGAAGGTCGTTGCGTTCTGCGGAGTGCTCGCTGCGCTCGCGCTTTCGGCGCCGGCATTTGGTGATCCGTCGCCGCCGCCGTGCCAGCCGGGACAGCAAGGCAACAATCACCCAGGCTTCAAGCCGGGCTCCTGCGACAACAAGTAGGGCCAGGCTCGCGGTCCGGACCACGGGGGAGGTCCGGGCCGCCCTGGCACGACCCGGGTAGGGAAGCCCCGACTTCGCTTCTTCTCAAGGGCGCGACCCCGCTTTTCCCCTTGATCGAGAGCGAGCTTCATCGGCCGCCTTGTCCCCCGCGGTGCCACTGAGCGACTGGCCGATCGTGACGTGTCGATGGCCGCCGAAGACAGGGCACCCTACGAGCGCATCCTCGAACCCGTGCTCTCGGACGCTCGCTTTGAGGCCGCCCGTGCTACCGGGCGCGATCTTGCGATCGAGCGTGCGATCGACTACGCGCTCGCCTCTGCGACCTGACCGACAGGCAACAGGCTGGTCGTCTCGCCGCCGCGACCTCGCACGACTGCGCTCGGGCTCACGTGAGGACCGCGCGGCGAACCGCGACGTGCCACTCGGCGCGGCGTCCGGCGACCCAATCCCGGTCGGGTGACGGTTCGTAGGTAGCCCCGCGCCGGATGGTGGAGCGGATGTGCTCCGGGTTCGGCCAGGTGCCGATTGCGAGGCCGGCGAGGGCGGCGGCGCCGAGTGCTGTCGTCTCTGTTTCCGCTGCGACTTCGACGGGGCAGCCGAGCAGGTCGGCCTGGAACTGCATCAGGAAACCGTTGGCGCTCGCCCCGCCGTCGGCGCGCAGCACGCCCACGCCGGTCGGGAAGGCGTCGAGCACGTCGGCCACCTGGAAGGCGATCCCCTCGAGCGCTGCCCTGACCAGCTGGGCGGCGCTCGTGCCCCGCGTGATGCCGCTGAGGAGACCTCGCGCGTCGGGGTTCCAGTGCGGCGAGCCGAGACCGGTCAGTGCCGGCACGAAGTAGACGCCGCCGGTCGACTCGACCTGCCGCGCCAGTGCCTCGCTCTCGGCGGGGTCGTTGAGGATGCCGAGGCCGTCGCGCAGCCACTGGATCGCGGCGCCGCTCGAGAGGATCGCGCCCTCGAGCGCGTAGCCGCCGGACGCCTCCGTGGTCTCCAGCAGGCCCGGCGCGGGCGGCTCGCGCGTCGCACCCGCGTTGACGAGGACGAAGCTGCCCGTCCCGTAGGTCGCCTTCGCCTCGCCGCGCTCGTGGCAGCCGTGCCCGAACAGCGCCGCCTGCTGGTCGCCGGCGATGCCCGCGACCGGTACCGTCGCGCCGAGGAGCTTCGCCTCGCCGACCACCTCGGACGAGCGGACGAGGCGAGGCAAAAGCGCCCGGTCGATGCCGAAGAGCTCGAGCAGTTCGTCGTCCCAGGCGAGCGAGTCGAGATCGAGCAACATCGTCCGTGACGCGTTCGTCAGGTCGGTGGCGTGGACGCTGCCGTTGGTCAGCTTCCAGACGAGCCACGAGTCGACGGTGCCGAACGCGAGCTCGCGCGATGGGGCGTCGGTCTGCGCGAGCAGCCACTCGAGCTTCGTCGCTGAGAAGTACGGGTCCGGCACGAGCCCCGTCCGTGCGCGGATCAGGTCGGCCGGCAGCTCGTCGCACCGTGCTGCTGTCCGTCTGTCCTGCCAGACGATCGCGCGGTTGACCGGCCTTCCGCTGGCGCGCTCCCAGAGCAGCGTCGTCTCGCGCTGGTTCGTGATCCCGATCGCGCGCAGGTCGGCCGCACGCACGCCCGCGTCGCGCACGGCCGCGGCCGCAGCCGCGAGCACGGTCGCCCAGATCTCCTCCGGGTGGTGCTCGACCCACCCGGGCTGGGGGAAGTACTGTCGAAGCTCGCGATAGCCGCGGCCACGCACGCGGAGGTCCTCGTCGACGACGAGACAGGTCGTTCCCGTCGTCCCCTGGTCGATCGCGAGGATCACGAGGCGAGCAGCGTTTCGACGCGCTCAGTTCCTAGCCCGCGAAGCAACCGTGCCGAGCCGTCGATATCGGTGAACAGGGTGCTGACGGTGCCGCGCGGACGCTTCACCCGAGAACTATTGCGCGGCGCCGCGCCTCGCCCAAGCGAGACACGCCGCCATGCAGGGCCTCGGCGCTGACCACGATCCCGACGCGTGCGTTGGCAGTCGATGTGCTGGATGAAGTCTTCGTGGATCGCGGAGCTACGATCGGTGGTTCGTGAGGCCTCGTCAGGAGCCGCAGCCGCCGCCGTCTGCGGGGGCGCCGGCGCAGCCGCCGCGCTTCCGCATGAGCTGGTGGTGGATGGTGTTCGTGGTCGGGCTGCTCGCGGTCAACTTCTATGCGGGCTCGCGCGCGACGCAGGCGCAGTCGCGCGTGCGTGTTCCGTACAGCCCGTTCTTCCTGCAGGAGGTGCGCGCGGGACACGTCGACGAGATCACGTCGAAGGGGACCGACGTGCAGGGGACGTTCAGGAAGGCGGAGAGGTACCGCGGCTCGAAGCCGACAGCGCTTTTCCGCACGGAGATCCCTGCATTCGCGGACACGGACGCGCTCGCGAAGCTGTTGCAGAGCAAGGGCGTCGTCGTGAACGCGAAGCCGCTGGACAAGGGGGGTCCGTGGTGGCAGAACCTGTTGCTCGGGTTCGGCCCGACGATCCTGTTCCTCGTGTTGCTGTTCTGGCTGATGCGGCGGGCGGGGAAAGTGCGGAACGTGCTCGGCTCGTTCGGCCGGTCGTCGGCCAGTCGCTATCAGCCGACCGGCGACCGGGTCACGTTCGACGACGTCGCCGGGATCGAGGAGGCGAAGGCGGAGTTGTCCGAGGTTGTCGATTTCCTGCGCCATCCCGCGAAGTACCAGAAGCTGGGCGGCCGGATCCCGCACGGCGTTCTGCTCGCGGGCGCGCCGGGTACGGGCAAGACGTTGCTCGCGCGGGCGGTCGCCGGCGAGGCGAACGTGCCGTTCTTCTCACTGGCCGCGTCGGAGTTCGTGGAGGCGATCGTCGGCGTGGGCGCTTCGCGGGTGCGCGATCTGTTCGAGCAGGCGAAGGCAGCGGCGCCGGCGATCGTGTTCATCGACGAGCTGGACGCGATCGGCCGCTCGCGTACGTCGGGTGTCGCCGGCTTCAGCGGGGGCAACGACGAGCGCGAGCAGACGCTGAACCAGATCTTGACGGAGATGGACGGCTTCGACGCGGCGAAAGGCGTGAGCGTGATCGTGATCGCGGCGACCAACCGTCCGGACGTGCTCGACCAGGCACTGCTGCGGCCGGGCCGGTTCGACCGGCGCGTGACGGTCAGCCCACCGGACCGGGCCGGGCGCGAGGCGATCTTGAAAGTCCACACCCGCAACGTGCCGCTGGGCTCCGACGTCGACCTGAGCCGGATCGCCGCAAGCACGCCCGGCATGGTCGGCGCCGATCTCGCGAACCTCGTGAACGAGGCGGCCTTGTTGGCCGCGCGGCGTGGTCACGACGTCGTGCAGGAGTCGGACTTCACCGATGCGCTCGAGCGGATCATCCTCGGCGCGGAGCGGCAGGTGATGATGACGCCGCAGGATCGCCGGCGGACCGCGTACCACGAGGGCGGCCACGCGATCGTCGGGATGCTGACCGAGGGCGCCGACCCGGTACGCAAGATTTCGATCATCCCGCGCGGCCTCGCGCTCGGAGTAACGTTCTCGGCGCCCGAGTCGGACCGCTTCAGCTACGACCGCCGAGAGCTGATCGCGAAGATCAAGGTCGCCTTGGGCGGACGCGCGGCGGAGGAGATCGTGTACGAGCAGCCGACCACGGGCGCGGAGTCGGACATTCAGCAGCTAACGGAGATCGCGCGCCAGATGGTCGGCCGCTGGGGCATGAGCGACGCCGTCGGGCCCCTGGCGGTGCTCCCGGCGGACGGGCGAGGCCCGTTCCTCCCTGGAGCGTCCGAAGTATCCGAGCACACGCAGCAGCTCGTCGACCAGGAAGTCCGCCGCATCGTCGACGCGGCGCACGAGGAAGTCGCGACCCTGCTGCGCGAGAACCGCGCCAGACTCGACTCGCTCGCAAACGCACTGCTCGAACACGAGACGCTCGACGAGGACGACGCGTACGCCGCCGCCGGAGTCGCCCACGCCGCCGACGAAGGAATCCGCGGCGACGCGAAGATCGCAGCCTCGCACGCGGTCCCCGATCCGAGCTCCGCCGGCTGACGCAGCCGGCCGCAATTACGAGCGATCTCGCGAGGACGAGCGTCATGGCTGAGTCGGAAAGATGCCTTCGAGCGCGATGATGTACTCGAGGCTCAGGTAGGGCTGGCGGTTTTCGTGCGCCTGGCCGCCGCCGCGCTTGCCGATCATCGACGCGTTCATCTGAACGTTGTGCGTCGTGCCGTACGAGCCGCCTCCGGCGGGGAAGTTGCTGCTGGGATTCTTCTTCGTTGCGGCGTTGCTCGTGGCCGCGACCGAATGCGCGTGCGCCGGAAGTTGTCCGACGGTCAGTTTCGCCGTCTCGGTGCCGCCGCTTGAACCGAGGTCGTAGGTCGTTCCCGTTGCTGCCTGACCGGCGCCCACGGCCACGCGGCCGCGGAGGTCGGGAAGCGCAAATGTCGTCTGGCCGTTGCCGCCGTAGGTCGTGCCGAGCAGCGCGAACAGCGCTTGATTCTGGTTGATCGGAAGCAGTTGTCCCGCACACAGCGCCCAACCCTTGGGCGCAAAGTTGAACGCGACGAGCCTGATCTCACCGATGAACGGATCCACTTCGCCCTCCCTGTTGGATGTCGGGATTCTCTTCGATGGCAAGCATCTTCGATGTCCAGCAATGCGGCCGGACACGCGGACAAACGCTGGTCACGTCCTGCCGTCGACTGCGAGAATCGGCGTCTTAGATCGCGCGACGGCTGACTTGCGGCGTTTTCGGGGCGTGCCGCTCGTTGAGCGGAGGGGGAGGGATTTGAACCCTCGAGGCGCCTACTAGCGACGCCTAGCGATTTTCGAGACCGACACAAACATTGCGTTTGCAGGGATTTTGTTTCTCGTGCGCCAGCCTATTCGCGCAGTCGAGAGGTTCGGCGCCAGTGAAGGTTCTCTAGGCTGGTGATCGGTGACGGCCGACCTCGCTATGCGTCCGATCGTCGCTGAGGATCGACCGGTCGTCGAGCGCTTCTGGCAGCTGTATCGGCACGACTTGTCGGAGTTCCGCGGAGAGCATGATCCGTCGGGCTTCCGGGGGACGCTGCCGGAAGAGGACGGGGCATTCAACGCCGGAGGCCTGCTGCCGTATCTTCAGGAGAACGCGGACCGAGCCGCATATGTCTTTCACATCGGCGTGCGCCCTGTGGGATTCGCATTCATGTGCGGCTTGACTTCTCAACCTCGACTTGTTGCCGAATTTTTCGTCGTCCGAGGTGCTCGCAGGCAGGGCGTCGGGCGCGCGGCCGCGCAGAAGTTGCTCGCTCGACATCCGGGAGCGTGGGAGATTCCGTTTCAGGAACACAACGTTGCGGCAGCTCGGTTCTGGCGAGGAGTAGCGGCCGGCGCGGGGGGAGATGCGGTTCGCGAGGAACGTCGGCCTGTTCCCGGCAAGCCGCAAGTGCCGCCGGATGTCTGGATCACGATCAACATTGAGTGACAACTCGCTCAGGGGTCATTGGGACACACTGGCCCACGGCAGCGGTGCCTAGCATGGCCGTCTGATGCGGCGGGAGACACTGAAAACCGCGTACTGGAGCTTGCCGTTATCGCGATTGTCGTCTACGCGATCGCGTTCTACGTCTTCGACCTTCCGGACTGGCTCAGGCTCGTCGCCGCAATCCTTTCAGGCGGTGCTTGGATTTATCTCTACGCCGTGTATCCCGCTAGGTAGCCGCGACCCTGAAGCCGTCGCCGGCCGCGAAAGCTAGGGAGGTCGGATGGGTGCGGCTTGTCCGCCCGAATTCTCAGTACCACTTTCCTTTCGCAAAACCGCCGAACGCGATCAGTCCGATGAGGGCGACGATCAACCCGATCCAGAAGCTCCAGACGATGATCAGGACGATTCCGAGGATGACGAGGATTCCGCCAAGCGAAATCCCACCGATTCTGCGGTCGGCCATGCGCGGTTCATCTCCCTTCATTTCTTGGGCACGCGAAGTGTCAGCGCCGGGTGACTATACGGGGCTGCACGAATGAATTCTGGAAGCCGAGGACGGGCCGACGCCGCGCTCGCGCGGAGTCCTATCAGCACCACGTTCGGCTGGCGTCCGAGGCGCTTGCTGTTGAGGCATGGCACGACCGGCGCGGTGAAGTCGAGGTGCGTGTCTCTCGTCTTGACGGCGCGGATCCGTATGCGGTCTGGACGTACACGGGAATGGTGGTAACCGCATCCGTATCTCGGCTGCTAGAGATCGCGGTCGCGGATTTGACCGCAGACTCCGCGATCCTTTCCGGCGACCGAGCGTTCTACGACGACTCGCCGCCGACAACCGCCGCCTGTCAGAAGCCTGGACGGCCGCGACCGTCGGACGGCCGCTGCGCCTGTTGTCATCCAGTGTTCTGCGTGAGAGGATGGCCATCCGTCCCAGCTCCTCGACATCGAGAGGGAGTCGAGCTCGATCGGGCCCGCCGCACCTGGGCTGCACAACGGCCAGGGGCGGCGAGTTCGTCGCCCGCGGTTGCTCGTTCGTTCCGCCGGCGTAGCCGCGCGCGCGATTGCCGGGATCGAGCGTCCTCCCGAGGTGCTGGGACCTCGGGAAGGGCGCGCGATCCAGCGATTCCGGATGTCCCGGCGTTGAGTAGTCGTGGAGGGTCGGACAGCGTCGAATCGACGCTTATTCCAAACTCGGAGCCAGGTGGTTGCAGACGACCCTGCTTATCTCGACCGCGCGAGTGAGGAAGCCCTCGTCGGGCATTCCCGCGCTCCCTGTTGGATGTCGGGATTCTCTTCGATGGCAAGCCGTCTTCGATGTCGACAGGAGATACGCGCTCGCGACGATCTTGATCGGCTCATTCGCTCTCGCCTGTGCTCACCCCGACGCCGAACCGGAAGACCTCCCTGCGCCGGAGGAAGAGCTCGCCTGCGTTCACCTGTGCTCTCGCGACGGGAATGCGGCAGCCCGGGCACAGCCAATCGGCTCGAGTCTCGGCTTCTGCGCTACAAAGACGGTCGCGTGTTGTGAACGTGCGCTTGCAGGAGGGCATGCATGGAGTACCGGATCCTCGGGCCGCTTGAAGTTGTCGGAGACGAGGGGTCGCTTTCGCTCGGAGGGGCAAAGCAGCGGGCGCTGTTCGCGCTCCTGCTTCTGAACGCGAACCGGGTTGTGTCGCGCGATCGCCTGATCGACGAGCTCTGGCCTGACGACCCTCCCGAGAGCGTGGTGACCAGCGTGCAGGTCTACGTTTCGCGGCTGCGCAAGTTGCTGCCGGAGGGGACGCTCCTGACGCGGCCGCCCGGGTACCGGCTCGAGGTCGAGCCGGAGGCGCTCGACCAGCAGCGTTTCGAGCGGTCGATCACCGACGCACGTGGCAGGGAGCCTGAACGCGCGGCAACGCTGCTGCGAGAGGCGCTCGCCCTCTGGCGCGGCCCGCCGCTCGCCGAGCTCAATGAGCCGTTTGCGCGAATCGAGCGCGGCAGGCTCGAAGACCTCCGCCTTCAGGCGGTCGAACAGTGCATCGAAGCCGATCAGGCGCTCGGCCGCGACAGCGAATTGATCGACGAGCTCGAGCCGCTGATCGCGGAGCACCCGCACCGGGAACGGCTGCGCGGCCAGCTGATGCTCGCGCTCTACCGCACCGGCCGCCAAGCCGACGCGCTTCGGGCGTACCGCGATGCGCGTGACGCGCTGAAGGAGATCGGCATCAGACCCGGCGAGCGCTTGCGAGAGCTCGAGCGGCGGATCCTTGTCCAAGACGAGACGCTGAAGGTTGCGAGCAGCGGCGAGCTGCCGCCGCTTCCCGAGCCTTTGACGCCGTTGGTCGGGCGCCTGGACGAGCTGGCCGAGCTGGCAGGGCTGTTGCGTCGGTCCGGGTTGCGACTGCTGACCTTGCTCGGACCCGGCGGCGTCGGCAAGACGAGGCTTGCCCTGGCAGCGGCGGCATCGCAGCCGCCGGCAGCGTTTGTTTCGCTCGGGCGGGTGCGAGACCCGGCGCTCGTGCGCGCGACGATCGCGCGAACGCTCGGCCTCCGAGAAACGGAGGACCTCGTCGAGTGGCTACGCAGGCGCGAGCTCCTGCTCGTCGTCGACAACTGCGAGCACATGCTCGCGGCCACGTCTCTGATCAGCGAGTTGCTTACGGCCGTCCCAGGGCTGCAAGTGCTCGCGACGAGCCGCACGCCGCTCAACCTCACGGGCGAGCACCAGTACGCCGTCGAGCCGCTGCCCCTCAAGGACGCGGCCACGCTCTTCGGCGATCGCGCCACCGCCGCTGGTGCGCAGCTCGAGCCCTCGCTCGAGCTCGAGGAGATCTGCCGCAAACTGGACTGTCTACCGCTCGCGCTCGAGTTGGCCGCCGCACGCAGCAAGACCCTCACGCCGCAGGCGCTGCTGGAGCGACTCGAGCAGCGACTGCCGCTCCTCACACACGGCCCCCGCGACCTGCCCGAGCGCCAGCGCACGCTCCGCGCGACGATCGACTGGAGCTACGCGCTGCTCGAACCCGACGAACAACAGCTGTTCGCTCGCCTCGGCGTCTTCGCCGGCGGCTGCACGCTCGAGGCCGCCGAACAGGTCTGCGACGCGACCGTCGAGACGCTTGCCGCGCTCGTCGACGCGAATCTGCTCCAACGCCGCCGCGACCGCTACGCCATGCTTGAGACGATTCACGAATACGCGGACGAGCGGCTCGAGGAGCGGGCAGCGCGCGACACCACGATGCGCGCGCTCGCCGAATATCTCCTCGTTCTGAAGGAAGCGGAACCGTCGACGGTGACAGTGGACGGCATCACTCGCGTCATCGAGCCGATGGAAGCCGAGCTCGACAACCTTCGCGGAGCAGTCGCCTGGGCGGTCGAGGCCTCCGAAACCGAACTCGTGCTGAAGCTGGCGTCGGGAGGACGGTGGTTCGTCGAGGGCGGCGGCGGAATCGCGCCGGAACAGAGCGAATGGCTGGATCGTGGCCTTCGTGGCACCGGTGCCGTCTCGCCGGAAGCGCGCGCGCTTGCTCTGCAGGCCGCCGCTGGCATCGCTTACAGCCTCGGAGACTTCGCCAAGTCGATCGCGGCGGCCGAGCAGTGCCTCCGCCTTCGCCGTGAAATCGGCGATGAAGCCGGCTCGCTGGTGGCGACGCTTATCCTCGGCCACGCGACCGCCGGAAGCGGTGACGCCGACCGAGCGAGAGCACTCCTCGACCACGGTCTCGGGCTCGCGACTCGACTCTCGGACACCAAGATGATCTACCGGTTCATGCACGAGCTCGGCGAGCTCGAGCGTCAGCAGGGAAACATCCCCCGCGCATCAGAGCTGCTCGAACGAAGCTCGACGTCGGCCCGCGAGGCCGGAGACTTGCATGAGCTGATCTACATTCTGCACGGCCGCGGCGACCTAGCGCTGACTCAACGAGATGGAGCTCAGGCAGCGGCGTTCTACCGCGACGGCCTGCGCCTCAGCCACGATCTCAAGGTGTGGCGCCACGCAGCCTACTGTGTCGCAGGACTCGCAGGGGTCGCCGCGGCCACTGGTGAAACGGAGCGAGCGGGAGTCCTCTGGGGTGCCCGACGGGCGCTTGAGCGAGAGTTCAAGTATCCCGTTCTCGACTTCGAGCGCAGGCTGTACGACGAGCTGATCGATATCTGCGCGGCCAACCATCCTGCGGAGCTCGCCGAAGCCTTCGAGCATGGAGAGCAGATGAGCTACGACGAGATCATCGACTACGCCCTCCACGACGAAGCGACCGTTTCCCCCTGAAGGTTCGGAACATGCGCTGTCGCGTTCACGTCGCAGAAATGGCAGCGCAGCTCTCTCGACTCGATTTTCGAAGTCGATCGCGCGCAAGGCGGCGACGACTTCACGCGCTTTTCGCCGACGTAGGTGCGATGGCGATGGGGGCGACGATCTATGAATGGGTGCTCGACCTGACCACCTGCTCGATCACCCTGAGAAGTAGCATTCCTACTACGGGGAGACGCCGTGCTGGGTCTTCACGCACAGGACGCTGCCGTCGGTCCGGGAGCGGACATCCCGTTCGTACAGGGAGACGTTTCACCGGTCCACCAGGAGATCGCGCAAGCGGCGGGGGACAGAAACGTCTGGCTCGTCGGCAGCGGCGAGCTGGTGGGGCAGTTCGCCGACTGCGGGCTGCTGGACGAGGTTCGCGTCAGCATCGCGCCGGTGACGCTCGATCGTGAGCTCCGCTGCCTCCCGGTCGGTTGACGGCAGCTGACCTGGAACTCGTCGACGTCGCCCGGGACAAGCAGTTCGCGCGGCTCAGCTACGGGCTGCGCGGATAACGGGTCCGAAGCGACGTCGGAACGCACGGTCAGGGTGCTGTCACGAACACGCGCCCAGTCCAGGCGCTACCTGCGCGGGGCATCTTCTCAATCTGTTCAGCTAGTGAGGTCGCGGGGGAGTGCGTACTTGCCCCGCCCGAGGCTTCCCGCGCCGCTCGCCGCCGCTCGA
>JBJMJE010000359.1:0-6274 GCA_045806505.1 Gaiellaceae bacterium | reverse complement strand
TCGATCACGCTGATCGTGCTCGAGAGGAAGTTGGACACGTAGTACTTGCTGTCGTCCGGCATCATGCTGCTCGCGATCGGCAGCGTCCCGGTACCGACCTTGGGCTCGATCGTGCCCGGCAGGAGATGGACGACGGTCGAGTCGTTCGTGTTCGAGTTCGGAGTCACCATCGTGTGGCCGTCGTGCGACATCCAGTGGGCGTGGGGCTGCCCCGGATTACCGGAGTCCTGAACCTCGATCGTGCGGTCGACGTGTGCCGCACCGGGACTGAGCTCGACGATCGAGCCCTCGCCGTTCAGCGAGACGTGCACCTGATCGGTGTCGACGCGCGTCATCACGTGCGCCGGCGCCTCGCCGAGCTCCAGGCTCCGCACCAGCGCGCCCGTCCTGCGATTGAAGACGTCGAGCTTCTTGTCGAACCACTCCGTCTGGTAGATGAGCGACTGCGAGCGATCCGTCCACATGTTGTGCGGGTTGTTCATGTTCACGGACGGCAGCGCCGCCTTCCGCGTCACGGTCCAGTCGGAGGCGTTCACCGCGGTCGCGGTTCCCGGCTTCGTCTTGCCCGCGGTCTGCTCGTACTCGGTGTCGACCCAGACCTGGCCGATGCCCTTGCCCGTCGGCGGGATCGACGCCGGCAGCGAAACGGGCTCGTGGAAGTAGCTCTGGAAGAACGCGTCGAGGTCGGGGACGAAGACGGGATTGCTGTTCTGGTCGTACGCAAGCACCGGCACGGCCGGATACGTGGGATCCCAGGTCGAGCCCGTCTTGGTGTAGACCTGGTAGTTCTGCGGGTTCGTGATGTTGATGAACGACCGCACGAGCCGGAGCGCGAGATTCGACGCGGTCGGGACCGTGGCTCCGCTGAGCAACGTGGTCGTCTTGCCGAGATCGAGCCCCTGCGTCGCCGGATCGTCCACGATCACTCCACCGAGCATGAACGGGTGCAACTTGCAGACGAAGACGTAGAGCCCCGGCGTCGTCAACTGCACCTCCACGGAGCCGCGGTATGCATGCGGCTGGTCGAAGGGCATGTTCGCCGCACCGGTGGGCCAGAGCAGGCTGGTCGCCGTGTGGACGGTGTTCGACTGCGCGCCCACCACGAAGCGGATCGTGTCGCCGGGTGCCGCGACCATCAGCGAACGCGTTCCTGCGAGGTTGACGCCCGAGTCGAACCAGTTCCCGGGGTTGTCGGTCAGCTGGAACGTGTGCGTCGTCGCCGTGCTGCCGGCGAACGTGTCGCCGGCGAGACCGATGCCGCCGAACGCGAACGCGGCCACAGCGACGGCTGCGGTAACGAGCGCGGGGCGCGTCGAACGGCGGCGCCGACTTCTCGTGCTGCGCTCGAGTAGCAACAGAGCCGTGAGCATGAGCGGCACCGCGGCGAGCTCGGCAACGGCGGCGTCGCGCACGCCGTGCTCCAGCCAGCCGAAGAAGCTCGTCGACGCTTCGAGACCGCCGTGCGCTTCGTGGTGGTGATGGTGCGCGTGCGCGGCCTCCCCGTCGAGCGCGCCGTCGATCGCCTCGTGCACCCGCACGGACGGCACGAGCAGCAACCCGAAAGCCGCCGAGACGAATCCCGCACGCACGATCGGGCCGAAGCGGCGACCGAGCCGAAGCCCGGCGGCGACGGCGACGAGTGCCATCGGGAACGCGAGCAACGCGTCGCGGAACAGGTGCTCGAAGTGGCCTGCGGCGCCGTGCTCATCGGTCACGCCGAGGACTGCGGAATGGAACGTGTGCTCCCAGCCGATCACGCCGAAGGCGAGCAGCGAGGCCAGCAGGAGGACGTGGCGGCCGAAAACGGATGTCGCTGCGTTCGAGCGCTCCCTCTCCGGCCTCGAGTGCGAACTGGTGGTCATGACTCTCCTTCGGTCGTGTTCCTGTTGAACTGGGCACGACCAGCCTGGCCAAGCAGCGAGCGGCCGAACAGGAGCGTGACCGACGCCGTCGCGCGGTCTACCGCCAACGTCAGGTTCGGTTTTCCGCCACGGTCGAGCTGCGGCGCCACCGTCTCGTCGCGGGCGGTGAGCTACGCGTTCATAACGTGAGACGTTCGGCGGTGCGGGTCGCCGGCAAGCCCACAACGGTGGAAGATCCGTCGGGCCGGGTCCGTCGTGTTGGCAGCACGGTCTCGCGCCGTGAACGCCATGAGGAGGGGGGCTTCATGTGCACTTCGGGTCGTCGCCTGTTCGCGAGGCGCATCGTCCTTGCCAGCCTGGCGGTTCTGCTCGCGCTCGCCGGGGCGTCCACCTGGACCGGAAAGGCGGCGGCGGC
Source organism: Gaiellaceae bacterium (assembly GCA_045806505.1). Classification (GTDB taxonomy): domain Bacteria; phylum Actinomycetota; class Thermoleophilia; order Gaiellales; family Gaiellaceae; genus DASVFB01. Next base: position 3,997 of record JBJMJE010000359.1, on the reverse strand, counting down.
CGACTGCGGCTGCACGACGACCGGCCCCTTCAAGAGCCCGGAATCGGCCGGGCTGCGGCTCACGAGCAGCCGCTACACCGTGCAGGAGTCCATCACCGGAAATCTGATCAACCTCACCATCAGGCGCGGCTCGACCACGGTCTATTCGGCGTCCGGGCTTCCGCTCACGACGAAGTACGGCTTCAGCCCGGACGACGACCGGCTCGTCGTCTTCTACACGTCAGGGAACCTCGGCTCGCTGCTCACCGTGACGCTGTACGACATCTCCGGGTCGTCGTCGCGGCAGGTGTGGACGACGGCGGTGACCACACAGAACGCGCGGCTCCGCTTCAGCCCGCACGGCAAGTACTTTCTGTTCGCGCACCTGGTGACGCCGTCGATGACGACGCTCGACGTCGTCGACGCCGACGCCACGAGCTCGGCGCTCGTACACGAGAGCTCTTTCTCGTTCGCGATCCCGCCGGGCGACGTCGACGCGTCGTTCGGCACGAACGTCTGGGGCTTCAGCCCAGACTCCGACGACCGCACATTCGTCTACGCGTACACGTCCGGCCAGGGAAGCGTAATGTGGAACGTCGTCAACCTCGCCACGAGGCTGCTGGTCAAGAGCCAGAACCTCTTTCAGATCTCGGGGTTCTGGCAGTTCAGCCCGTGCGGCGACGTGATCGCGCTCGTGCAACAGACGAGCGTCTCGTTCCTCGACGTGAGCGCGTACAAGACGAGCACCGGCTCGCCCGTCGGAAGCGTCTCGGGCGTTCCGTTCGGTGCGGCATCGCTCGCGACGAATTCGACGCACCACGTCCTGACCGTCAACGGAAACGCCCAGAACCTTGCGCCGAATAGCGCCGGCGCGTCATGCGTCGGCACGCCGCCCGCGCCGGTCCTCGTCTCCGTCTCGGCCACTCCGAATCCGGTCACCGGCGGCAACGCCTCGACGGGCAAAGTGGTGATCTCGTCGGCTGCGCCGAGTGGCGGACTGACCTACACGCTCCAGAGCCTTAGTACGAGCGTCGCGACCGTGCCGCCGACCGTGACGATCGCGCAGGGCGCGACGTCGGCGACATTCGCGATCGCGACACTCGCGGTGACGTCGACGCAGAGCTCGACGATCAAGTCGACGCGCGGAAGCGAGTCGAAGCAGACGACGCTTACGGTCAACGCCGGCTCGAGCGGGGGCGGTGGCGGCGGCACAGCTCCGCCGCGTCCGGTCGCGTTTGTGACCGCGAGTCCGACGAGCGTGGTCGGCGGGACGGGCTCGACCGGCACCGTCAACCTCACCGGCCTGAACGGCACGACGACGGTCACGCTTTCGAGTAGCAACCCCGCCGTCGCGTCCGTGTCGGGATCGATGCTCGTCCCGAGCGGCTCCGTAAGCGGGACGTTCACGATCGCGACGACCGGCGTCGCGGCGCCGGTGAACGTGACGATCACTGCCTCGTCGGCCGGCGCGTCGGCATCCGTCATCGTCTCGGTCACGCCGACGCCCGTTAGCGGAGCATCGGCGGTCGTCGACGATCCGGGCTGCCGGGCGGTCGACCTGCCGCGCAACGACGACGGTTCGTCGGCCGCGGTCCCGCTGCCGTTTGCCGCCAACTTCTACGGCAGGACGTACACGTTCCTTTACGTCAACAACAACGGCAACGTGACGTTCGACCGGCAACTGCCGACGTACACGCCGTTCCGCATCACCGCGTCGACGCCGCCGATCATCGCGCCGTTCCTTGCAGACATTGACACGCGCGCCGCCGGGTCGGACCTCGTCCGGTACTCCGCGGGCGCGATCACCTTCAACGGAAGGCCCGCGTTCTGCGTGGACTGGGTCAACGTCGGCTACTACAACTTCCACTCGGACAAGCTGAACAGCTTCCAGCTGATCCTGGTCGACCGCAGCGACGTCAACCAGGGCGACTTCGACATCGTCTTCAACTACGACACGATCCGCTGGGAGACCGGCGACGCGTCGGGCGGGTCGAACGGGTTCGGCGGCGTTCCCGCCGGCGCCGGCTTCTCGTCCGGCACCGGCATTCCGGCGCAGTTCTTCGAGGTCGTCGGCTCGCTCACGGCAGGCGCGTTGCTCGACACGAACGCGAGCACGGGACTGACGCGGACGAGCCGCAACTCCACGACGCTCGGCCGGCACGTCTTCGACGTCCGCAACGGCGCCGCGCCGGCCGGAGGGATCCTGACCGGGCTTGTAACCGACAATGCCACGCCGGCCGCGCCGCTCGGGAACGCGCCGGTGCAGATCGCGCGTGCATCGGACGGGACGGTCGTCTACTCGACCCTCACGAACGCGCTCGGGCGGTTTACGGCGAGCGGACTCGCGGACGGCGACTACGTCGTCACGGCGTACCCGCCCGCGGCTTCGAGCCTCCAGCGCGGGAGCGCCGGGCCGGTGCACGTCACGGCGAACACAACGACGACGCAGGACGTCGCCCTCCGCGGGCCGACGCCGCCGCCTGCGGGAACAACGCTCTCGCCGTCCACGACGGGCGGCGGAGGCATCCCGACCGTCTACTACGGCAACGCGCTCACTCTGACGACGACCGGCTGCCCGGGCGGCACGGCGACGTTCACCGTCGTCCGCGGCGGAACGACGATCGCGAGCGGCTCGCTCAGCGAGGGGCCGCCCGGGACGTACACCGGAACGATCCCGCCGCTGCGGCCGAACACCGGCTACGCCACGGTCTCGATCTCGATCGACTGTCCGGGCGCGACGCCGGACGAGACCGTCGTCTTCGACGTGTACATCGACCCGAGCGGGCTTGTCCGCGATCTCGCCGGCAACCCCATCGAGGACGCGGTCGTGACGCTGTACCGCGCCGACTCGGCCGCCGGGCCGTTCGTCGCCGTGCCCGACGGAAACTTCACGATGTCGCCCTCAAACCGGTCGAACCCGATGCTGAGCGACGCGACCGGCCACTTCGGCTGGGACGTGATCGCCGGGTACTACAAGGTGCGCGCCGAGAAGGAAGGCTGCACGTCGGCGGCGGGCGCGCCGTACGTTGAGACCGGCGTGCTCGTCGTGCCGCCGCCGGTCACCGACCTCGACCTCCGCCTGACCTGCGGGGCGGCCGGTCTGAGCGACAGTACCGCGCCGGTAACGACTGCCGGCATCGCGCCGGCCGCGAACGGCAACGGGTGGCGCAACGAGCCGATCTCGATCCACCTCTCGGCAGCCGACGAGGCCGGCGGCAGCGGCGTCGCGGGAATCGCCTACTCCATGACAGGCGACTCGAGCGGCACCGACGTCGTCGACGGCGACCACGCGAACATCACGCTCGTCGACGAGGGCGTGACTCACCTGACGTACTTCGCAGTCGATCGCGCGGGCAACGTCGAGGATGCGCGCACGCTCGACCTGAAGCTCGACATGACGGCGCCCGCGATCGTGTTCGGCACGCCGGCGCCGGCGCCCAATCTGGCCGGATGGAGTCGAGGCGACGTGACGTTCGCGTTCACGACGCAGGACGTGGTGTCGGGCGTCGACTCGACGACGCCGGAGAGCCCACTCGTGATCGCCGGCGAGGGCCGCAACCTCTCGGCCGAGGTCACCGTCGTCGACAAGGCGGGCAACCGGGCGACGTACCAGTCACCGGCAGTCGACATCGACAAGACCGCACCGGCGCTCGCATGCTCCGTGACCCCGCAGATGACCCTGTGGCCGCCGAACCACAAACTGATCCCCGTTGCGCTCGCGGTGCTCCTGACCGACGCGCTCTCCGGACCGGCCTCGTGGTCTCTCGTCTCGGCGACGAGCAGCGAGCCGGACGACGGCGTCGGCGACGGCGACACGCGCGGCGACATCCAGGACTTCCGCCCCGGCACGCCGGACGTCTCGGGCAAGGTGCGCGCGGAGCGCGCCGGCGGCGGCACCGGCCGGACCTACACGTTCAGCTACGGCGGAACCGACGCGGCCGGGAACACGGCAGCCTGTAGCGCGGATGCTTTCGTGCCGCACGGCTAGGAGGGCACGGAACTCGTACCGGAAGGGTCG
>JBJMJE010000358.1:0-31980 GCA_045806505.1 Gaiellaceae bacterium | reverse complement strand
AGCTCCGCGACCGGCTCGCGGGCCGGTCCGAGCACCTCTTCGAGGCGCGGCGAGAAGATGCGGCCGATCGACGGTGGTCCCTCCTGCCACGTCATGTCGACGCCGCGATCGTGGTGCGTGAAGTAGTCGAGGTTCAGCTCGAAGAGGCCGTCGAGACGCACGAGGTCGCGCATCCGCTGCCGGTGCACGTCCGGCTCGCCGTACGGAGCGAGGCCCATCACCTTGCCTTCGTCGCCGTACTTCGGAAAGCCGAGCCATTGCGTAACAGCGGTGTAGTAGATGCCGAGCGAGTGCGGGAACATCACGCGGTCGAGAACCTCCATCCGGTTGCCACGTCCGACGGCAACGAGCGCGGACGCGAAGTCGCCGAAGCCGTCGAGGGTCAGCACTGCGGCCTCGTCGAACGGCGAGACGAAGAACGCCGAGGCAGCATGCGCCTGGTGGTGCTCGACGTTGTGGAACCGCGCGCGCAACGACCCCGCGGGCGCCCCCAGGGCGGCCGCCACGTGATCCTTCACGCCGCTCACCTTCCGCATGCTCCGCACGCGATCCGCGACGTAGCTCGGGTTGCGCACGCGGGTGACCGTCTGGAGAACCTTGGCACCGAGGTTCGCGCGCGGATCGCGGCCGATCGCGACGTGGTCGAGATCGCGCGCGCCGAGCCCCGCATCCTCGAGGCACCACGCGGCCGCGAGCGTCGGAAAGCCCGCCACGTGCTTGAGCCGGCTGAACCGCTCCTCCTCCGCGGCGGCGACCAACTCGCCGTCGAGGACGAGCGCAGCTGCCGCGTCACCGTGGAAGGCGTTGAGACCGAGAATCGCCGTCACGGCGTGCTGATGTTAGTCACAGCCTCGCAGGGCCTCGGCGTCAGCCGTTCAGGAACAATCGTCACCGTGCTCGACCGGTTCGAAAAGACCGCCCGCCGGACGTAGCGGGGGTGCAGACCGTCTCCACCGTCGCACGCGGCAGCCGCCGCGCAGCGTTCCTGGCGCGCCGGCCGTCGAGCGTGCTCGTTCCGCTGCTCGCGCTGCAATGGCTCATCCTGCTCCTCCTGGCGCGACGAGCAGACCACGACTCGTGGCTCTTCGGGAAGACGGGAGCGGCGACGCACTCGTATTCCGCGGCCTGGACCGTCGTGCACCGACACCTCCCGCCGCCGGTCGTCGGCTACGCCTGGCCCCTGCTCACCGCGCCCCTAGCGGCGGTCGCCGGCGCCGATTACCTCGACGCGCTGCCCGTCCTCGTGCTCGTCCAGACGCTCGTCGTGCTGCCCCTGGCGCTGTTCGGCATGTACGGCATCGGCGCGCGGATCGGCGGTCGCTGGCTCGGCTACGCAAGCGCGGCCGGCTGGATCGTGCTGCCTTGCGTCGCGGTCGCCGTCTCGAACGCCGGCTACCGGCCCGCGTTCGAAACCGCGCTGCTGCCCCACGGTCTCGGCTTGAGCGGCGACGGGACGCTCGCCGGAACGGTCTGCGTGATCGGCGCCGCATACTTCGCGCTCGCGTCTCTCGAGTCACGGGACGAAGTCCACGCGGTGCTCGCAGGCCTGGCTGCCGGCCTGGCGATCGCATTCGATGCGGCAAATGCCCTCTTCCTCCTCGCCCCTGCCGTCGGCTTTGCGTGCGCACGCCGCGGCCGAAGCCTCCTCCTGTTCGCGCTCGCGCTCCTCCCGGCCGTCGCGACACTCGCGTTGTGGCAGTCGCGCGGCGTCGGGCACTTCCCTCACATCGACGTGACCGTCTCTCCGCATCGCCTCGAACTGCTGAGGCAGGGCTTTCGCGACGCGTTCTACAGCGATCGTGTCGCCGAGGCCGCGTGCGTCGGAGGTCTCGTCGGAATCGCACGCCGGTCGTGGACGGCGAGCGCCTTCGTCGCAGCGTGGTTCCTGCCGTACGTCCTCGTCCGTGGCTCCGCACCGGAGGCTGCGTTCGGCACCGGCGGCTGGTACGTCGCGCTGATGCCCGCCTTCCCGGCGTTCGTCGTCGCCGTGTGCTCGCTGCCGTTGCTCGTCCCGCGACTTGGCGAGCGGCTGGCGCGTGCGCGCGACGTGCCTCCTGCCCGGAGCGTCGGTCGCAACGATCGTCGCCTGCTCGCGGCGGCCGCAGTCCTCAGCGCCGTGCCGCTCCTCGTCGTCGCTGTACTACCCGTCGAGAAGAAGCCGGTCGTCGTCTTCTACGGCGCCGACGACGCGCTCGTTCCGGTCGTCGCAAGGCTCAAGCCGGCGACGGGAGCGAAGCCCGGAACGGTGTACCTCCAGTGGCCGGCCGTGAAGACGCTCGCCGAAGCTTCGCCGTTCTACGTGATCTTCCGAAGCCCCGCAAGCGCCCCGGCGGGTCTGGCCTGCGGCGGCCGCGGCGCGGTGCGGTGCGAACTGGCGATGCAGCGGCTCGCGACGACGAGCGACCCCGCATACGGGGACGTCGAGCCTCCCGTACCGGCCGGCAGGTGGACGTATCGAATCGGCCTCGCCGCGAACGCACAGCGGGATCCACAGGGGGGCGGCCTCATGCTCCTCTCGCCTCCGGTCGACGTCACCGTCCCGCCGCGTCCGTGAGCAAGCGGCTGCTGATCGGCATCGACGCCGTCGCCGTCGGTGCACGGGTCACGGGAGCGGCGCGCGTCCTCGTGAACCTCGTCGCGCACCTGCCGGCCGTCGACCCCGGGCTCGACTACGTCGCATTCGTGACCTCCGCCGGGGAGTCGGCTCTCCAAGGGCGAGCCGGCGCAACGCGAACGCAGGTCGTGGCGCCGCGCTCCAGCCTCCGCTGGGAGCTCCGCGAAGCCGCCGAAGCCGCGGCAGCAGCGCGCGTCGACCTTCTCTTCACGATCCGCGAGCTGGTGCCCCTCCACGGCGTGCCCGTCGCCGTGCACATCTTCGAGCCGCCGGCGTACCGGCTGCGCACGTTCGGCCGGCCGGGCGCCGCCGAGATCCGCCGGTACGCGAAGGACGTGCTCCTCCAGCTCGCGTTCCGCCGGTCGCTTCGGCGCGCGCACGTCGTCACGGCCGGATCGGCTACGACCGCAGCCTGGCTTCGCGCGCATGCCGGCGTCTCGGCCGACGTCGTGCTGCCCGGTGTGGACGCCGTTTTCCTCGAGACCGCACCGCAGCCTCACGAAGAGCCGCCCTACGTCCTGCAATTAGCGTCGGGCGATCCGCGGGACAACGCGGAGCTCGTCCTGCGCGCATTCTCCGATCCCCGCTGTCGCGGTCTCCGTCTGGTGATCGCGGGTGCGCCGGAGCGGCTTCGGAGCCGCATCGAGCGGTCGGCCGCGGAGCTCGGCGTCGACGTCGAGGTCGCCGGGTGGGTGAGCGACGAGCGTCTGCGGGAGCTCTACGGCGGCGCCCTCGCGCTGGCGCATCCGACGAAGTACGAGGCGTACGCAGGTCTTCCCGTCCTCGAGGCGATGGCGCTCGGGACGCCGGCGGTCGTGCTGGACGCCCCGGGCGCAACCGAGGCCGTCGAGGGTGTCGGCATCGTCGTTCCGCGAGAGGATCCGGCGCTTCTCGCGGAAGCGTTCGCTCGGCTCCGCGATCACCCCGAACTGCGCGCCGAGCTGTCGGAGCGGGGGCGTTCGTTCGCCCGCGGCTTGACGTGGGAGGCGGCGGCGGCGGCGTTCGCGGCGGCGTTCAGGAACGCGCTCGCCTGACCGCCGCCTCCAGGAACTCGACGATGCGCTCGCGAATCGGCTCGACCGCGTACCGGCGCACCGCCACCTCCCGCGCCCGCTCGCCAAGCTCGGCGCGCAGGCCCGCATCGTCGGCGAGCGCCCGAAACGCCGCCGCAAGCGCGGCGGCATCCCCCGGCGGAACGAGGAGACCCGCTGCGTCGGGCTCGATGACCTCGCGGACGCCGGGGATCGCAGAGGCGACGACGGGCTTGCCGAGCGCCATCGCCTCGAGCAGCGTGAGCGGGTGGCCCTCGTACCGGGACGGGAGCGCCACCACGTCGACCGCGCGAAGGAATTCTGGGCCCGCAGGCATGACCACACCGACGTTGGCCGCACGTGCCGCTGCCAGCAGGGTGACGGCGTAGCGGCCGTTCGCCGAAGGAACGCCGAGAACGAGCTCGGCGGCGTCGCCGACGCCCGCCGCCGACTCGACGAACACATCGCCGCCCTTCTGCGGATCGAGCCGCCCGAGCAAGCCGATTCGCAGGGGTCCTCCATCAGCGCGTGCCGGTGCAGGGTGTTCGGGAATCTTCACTCCGTTTGTGATCACCTCGATGTGATCGCGAGGCGTGCCGAGCGCGACCAGGTGGTCGGCGATGTGCTCCGCGACGGCGATGATCCGCGCGCGGCCCAGGATCGTCCGGTAGAGCGACCGCTGAGCCGCGCGGATCCGCGCGCGCGGGCTGAAGTGCGGGTACACGTGGCGATGCACGACGTGCGGGCGCCGAGCGAGGGCCGCGGCGGCGCCCGCGAGGATCTCGCCGGGCACCGATGTATGCGAGTAGACGACGTCGTACGCGCGCGCGAGACGCGCGCCGCCGACCACGCCCGGACGCCGAAGCGAGACGAGGCTCGAGGTGTGCGTCGTCGCGCCGAGGGCCTCGAAGCGCTCCGTGGCCGCCCCCGGCGCCGGCGTGACGACGCCGATCGAATGGCCGTGCTCGGCGAGCGCCTGTGCGACGCCGAGAGCGACTTCCTGGCCGCCGCCGACGTGCGCGTCGAGCAGGTTGAACAGAACTCTCATGCCGGACGCCGGGCCCGGAGCATGCGCGCGGGGAGGAACGAGCGCAGCAGCGGCCGTCTGATCTCGGCGTCGCGAAGAGCTGCGCGCGGTGCGATCCGGACGGCCGCAAGCGCAGCACGCCGCGCGGGGGCCCGCTCGACGAGGATGTGACGCGAGAACGCGACGCGCCGTAACAGTCCGTACCGCGCGCGCTCGCGTTCCGCCGGTGGAAGGTCGGGTAACGCGGCGAGGTGCTTCTCCGCGACGCGGGCCGTCCAGCCGGCGGTGCGGCGCCAGCCGACGTTGCCCGCCCAGATGCGGTAACGCGTTGCGAGACAGCCGGGCGCATAGGCCAGTCGCCAGCGCAACGACAGCCGCAGGTAGAGATCCCAGTCCTCGTACGCGTCGAGGGTCTCGTCGTAGCCGCCGACACTGAAGAGCGCGCTCCGGCGCATGAGCGTTGCGGAAGTGAACATCGCGGAGAACTCGGCGATGGAGGCGTACGAGGTACCGAGCCGTTCGCCCTTCGCGAAAGACGCCCGCTGCGCTCGGCTCTCGTCGGGCAGGAAGACCCCGCCTTCGTCGATCACCTCGGTCGCTCCATGAACCAGCGCCGCGCCGGCATCGGCGTCCAACGCGTCGACGAGGCACGTCGTCTTGCCCTCGAGCATCACGTCGTCGGAGTCCAGGAAGCCGAGGAACTCGCAGGACGCCGCCGCCGCGCCGACGTTGCGGCTCCTCGCGGCGTTCCCTCCTCCGTGCACGACGCGCACGGCAGCCCCGAACTCCGCGAGCGCCTCGACCGAGCCATCGGTCGACCCGGCGTCGACCACGATCACCTCCGCAGCGGGAGTCGGCGCCTGAACCGCAGACCGCACCGCCTCCAGCAAGAGCCGTCCGCGATCGCGCGTGGGGATGATGACGCTGACGCCGCTCGCCATTGCGGACCGGTCAGTACTATACGGCCGCGCTGCGGGGCAACCGCTCGGCGTACTTCCGGCATGCCGATCCGCATCGCATACGTGCAGTCACACCTCTCGTACGGCGCCGTCGAGGTGTACCTCCAGTCGCTCATCGACCACCTCGACCGCGAGCGCTTCGAGCCGTGGCTCGTGTGCTCAGAGCATCCGGAGCTCGAGCCGCTACAGCGGACGTCCGCTCTGGAAGGACGCGTGCTCGTCGTTCCCGGCGGAGTGTCGCTTCCGAGCTTTCTCAGGACGCGCGTCCGTGCGCTTCGCTCGCTCGGCCCTGCGCTCGTCCACTGCGCGGACTTCGACGCGCCGGGGATGCTCGCCGCCGGCCTCGGAGCGCGCTCGGCGCCGCTCGTCGTCACCTACAACACGCCCGAGCTGCGACCGGACTACAACGCGCTCGGGCGCCTCACGTTCCGCGCCGCCTGGGCGACCCGGCCGTGGGTCGTCTTCACGTCGGAGGCCGACCGCGAGACGGCGATCAGGCTCGACCCCGTCGCGCGCTCGCGGACGGACGTGATCCCGTACGGGCTCGACCTGGAGCGCTTCGCTCCGCAGGGTGACGCCGCTGCGGCGCGCGTCGCGCTCGGCATCGCGCCCGGGAAGAGAGTCGTGGGAACGGTCGCCCGACTCGCAGAGCAGAAAGGGCAGACGTACCTCCTCCAGGCGGCGGAAAAGCTGGCGAGCCGGCGTGACGACGTCGAGTTCGTCATCGCGGGAGACGGCGAGGTCCGGTCGCAACTCGAGGAGGAAGCGAGGAGGCGCGGGCTCGACGACCGCGTGCACTTTCTCGGACACCGTGACGACGTGCCGGAGGTTCTCCGCGCGTTCGACGTCTTCGCGCTGCCGTCGAACTTCGAAGGGATGTGCTTTGCCGTCGCGGAGGCGCTCGCAGTCGAGGTGCCGGTCGTCGCGACAGACGTCGGCGGCGTTGCCCAGAGCGTCGTGCACGGCGAGACGGGCCTGCTCGTCCAGCCGCGAGACCCCGATGCTCTTGCGGAGTCCATCGCGCGCCTGCTCGACGACCGCGGCGAGGCCGCGCGCTTCGGGCGCGCCGGCCGGAAGCGTGTCGAGCGGCTGTACGGCCTGTCGGAGATGGCTGCGGCGACCGAGCGCCTGTACCTGCGCGCACTCGGCGCGTGACGCTCGTCCTCTGCTACCACGCGGTCTCGGCCGAGTGGGACGACCCGCTCGCCGTCGCTCCGCAGACGCTCGGGCGCCAGCTCGCCGCGGCCATCCGCTGGGGCTGGCGGCCCGCGACGCTTGCGGACGTCGTGGGAGGAAGGAAGCGCGGTTTGCACGTGACGTTCGATGACGGCTTCCGCAACGTGCTGGCGGCGCTGCCGCTGCTCGAGCGGCTCGGCGTCCAAGCGACCATCTTCGTCTGCACGGGCTTCGTGGGCAGGCAGCTCGACCTGCCGCCGCTGCAGACAGTTCCGGCCGAGCACCGCCACGAGCTCGTCACGATGTCGTGGGAGGAGCTACGCGAAGCCGTAGAGCGCGGGCTCGCGATCGAGTCGCACACGCAGCGTCACCCCGACCTACGCAAGCTCTCCGACGACGAGCTGCGGCGCGAGGTCGCCGTCTCGCGCGAGGAGATCGAGACCGAGCTCGGCCGCCGCTGCCGCTACCTCGCGTATCCGTATGGACAATTCGACAGGCGTGTGCAGATCGCAGCCGAACGCGCCGGTTACGACGCGGCGTTCGGCCTCGTCGGCGTCGGCAAGCTCGGCGGCCGCTTCGCCGTTCCCCGCGTGGAACTTTCGCGGCGCGACGGTCCCGCGGGGATCGCCTTCAAGGGCACACGCGCCTGGCCGCTCCTCTCGCCGCGGGTGCGGCGACTGCGTGGCGCGCTCGCGCGCCTCAGGTAGTGGACGTGGCGGTGAGCCGGTCGGCGAGAAACGACTCCAGCCGCTCGGCCAAAACGCGCCAGTCGTAGTGCTCCTCGGCGACGCGGCGCGCGCGAGCGCCGATCGCCTCCGCGCGCGCCCGGTCGCTCAGGAGCTCGAGCACGCGCTCGGCGAAGCCGCTCATGTCCGGTCCGGCGAGCAGGCCGATGCCGTGCTCGGCGACGACGCGGCCGAGCTCGCCGATGTCGCACGCGACGACGGGTCTGGCCGCCGCGATGTAGTCGCCGAGCTTGATCGGCCACCGCGCGCGGTTGAAGTCCGTGTCGAAGTACGGCAGGAGTGCGACGTCCGCTGCGGCCAGCCACCACCGCACCGCGTCGGCCGGAACGACGCCCGTCTCCAGCACGGCGGGCACGCTCCGCCGCGCGGGGTCGGACGGCCCCACGAAGACGAACCGCGCCTCCGGATGCGTAGCCGCCACCTGCTCGATCACGGGCAGGAGCAGGTTGCCCTCGGGGCCTCCACCTGCGGTGACGTAGGTACACACCGGCGCCTCGTGCGGCAGGCCGAGGCGTGTCCGCGCCTCGTCGCGCGGGAGCGGGCGAATGCGCTCGACGTCCGCGCCCGAGGGCAGGAAACAGACCTTGTCGGGATCGAGGCCCCACGCGAGCGTGTCGCGCTCGAGCCAGCGGCTGATCGTCGTCACCGCGTCCGCGCGCCGGGGCAGCTCCCGCTCCCAGCGCTCGCCGTGAGGGATCCACCACTCGAGCCGCGTACCGCGGAAAGCCGTCTCGAGCAGCGCCCCGCGTTTCAGGTCGTCGCGGTCGGCGTGGTGCAGGCGCGCGCCCCCCAGGCGGCGGCTGACGAAGAACGGCACCGCAACGTCGGGTTGTGCCCCGAAGGCCATCAGCACGTCGGGCCGGCGGCGCAGCACGTGGAGGATGCGCGGCGCGATGTCGAGCACACCGAGCTCGCCGAGGTGGAGACGGCCGAGCACGCCGCGCGGCGTCGCGACGACCGTCACGCCCTCCTCGCACCGACGATGAATGCGAAAGCGCGATGTGGGATGCCTCGTGAACAGCGTCACGTCGTGGCCGCGCGCGGCGAGCACGCGAGCCAGGTGGTAGCAGCGCCAGTACGTCCCCTCTCGCGCGAAGTTGTGGTTGAGCATGACGATCTCCATGCTCGGCCAGCTCTCAGCGGCCGAGGATGCGCTCGTAGGTCTGCTTCGTCCGCTGCGCGATGTCCAGCGGGTCGTGCCAGTGCTCGACGTAGCGGCGTGAGCGAGCGCCGAGCTCCGGCAGCAGCTCCCGGTCGGTCGTGAGGCAGCGCCTCAGCACGTCGACGATCGTGTCGGGTCCTGCCTCGATGAACGGAAGCTCGTCGCGCAGCCCCGCCGGCACGCCGTCGAGGTCTTCGCGGCGGATGTATGCGACGACGGGCTTGCCGAGCGCCATCAGCTCGACGGCGAGCCCGCCGTACCAACCCGCGAGGAGCTGATCGACCAGCAGGTCGGCGCGCTCGTACACCTCGCGCGCCCGCTCCCGGGTCAGACCCTCGACGAGGACGAACTCGAAGTCGATCGCTTCCGCTCGCAGGCGCTCGACGGCGTCGAGGACGAAGGTAGTGCCCTTGGCTCCACGGTGCGACGGAGCATGGAGCACGACCGGGACGCCGGTGTGCTGCGGGACAGGCTCCCACGCGCGCAGGTCGACGGCCGTGTACGGCAGGAACTCCGCGTGTGCCGGAAGGACGTGGAGGAGGTCGGGATTCAGCGCGAACACGACGTCGGCGTACCGTGCGACGGTCGCGATGCGCCGCCGGTTCAACACGTCGCCTCGAGGCGTGTAGTAGTCGGGGCCGACCTCGGCGGCGATCGAGACGTCGAAGTGCGAGAGCGAGTAGTCGCCCTGGCGGGCATCGTCGCCCTGGTACGTGACGACGATGCCCTTCCCCGCCCGCTTCAGGAGCGGGAGGTCGCGGAGCTCGAGCAGGCGCGCATACGCGGCATAGACGCGGCCGGCGAGCCGCGGCGGCGGCCCTTCCGGAGCGAACGGCATGATCGTTCGCCCGAAGTTGAAGTGCACGACGTCGAACTCGCGCAGCGCGCGCCTCAGGAGCCCAAACCGCTTCCGCTCGCGGGCGAATGCTCTGTCGGAAGGCTCGAAGAGCAGCTCGTCGCTTTCGTACGCGTAGACGCTCGGCTCGAACGCGACCGCGACGCTGTCGAGCCCGACCTCCCGCTCCGCCCGTGCCAGCTGTTGCGCATTGCCCGCGACGATCTCCGGGCAGTGCAGCACGCGGATCGGCATCAGGCAGTCGAGAGACGGCTCGCGATCGTACGGGCGAGGCCGTCGCGCAGATCGACCTCGGGCACGACGCCGAGCACCTCGCGCATCTGTGTGTTGTCGCCGAGCAGATCGCCGCCCGACTCCTGCGGCGCGTGCTCGACGCGCGGCTCGCGACCCGTCGCCACGCCGATCAGCTCGACGAGCTCGGTGATCGTCACCGCCTCGTCACCGGCGACGTTGAAGAGCCCCGCGCCGGAGAAGTGAAGCGCGGGCTCGAGCGCCCGAACCACGTCGTCTACGTAGGTCGGGGTTATCCGCAAGCCGCGCGCCCCTTCGACGGTGACGACCTCGCCCGCCGTGACGCGATCGATCAGCGTCGGAATCAGCATCCGGTCCTGGCCCGGGCCGTACACGAAGAACGGACGGAGCACGACGGTGCTGAAGAACCGCTGGTAGTTCGCGATGAGCAGCTCCGCCGAGTACTTGGACGAGAGGTAGAAGTTGAGTGGGCTCACGGGCTCCGTCTCCGCAAAGCGCTCGTAGCTGTAGCCGTAGACGCCGCCGCTGGAGGTGAAGACGAAGCTGCGCGCGCCCGCGAGACGCGCGTACTCGAGCAACCCGAGCGTGCTGCGGACGTTCACGTCGAAGACGTCGCGCGCGCCGTCCGGGAAGTCGCGGTAGCGGCGCGACTGAGCGAGGTGGGCGACCGCATCCAGCCGCTCCGGCAGACCGGCTTCGTCCAGCGGGTCGACGAGGTCGTGGACGATCCACTCCACGCCGGCCAGGTCGGGCCCCGGGCTCCGCACCAGGGCGAACAAGTCGTGCCGTCCCGAGTACATCTCGACGAACCTGCGTCCGACGAAACCGCTGGCGCCCGTGACGAGGATCCGCATCAGACCAGCGCCTCGATGTGGCCCTTGGCGGCACGGAAGACGACGAGCCCGGCGCCGAGGACGATCGCGGTCACGAACGTCACGTAGAGCAATCCTGCGGCGCTCGGCCAGACACCGGCGACGAAGATGGCGCGGTAGGACGCGACGAGATGGTAGATCGGGTTCAGGCGTGTCAGCGTCCGCAGGAACGGCGGCATGCTCGTGATCGAGTAGAGGATCGGCGTCATGAGCGTCACGAACTGGAGCAGGATCGGCAGGATCAGCGCCATGTCGCGCACGTATGCCGTCACGATGGAGAGCATCAATCCCGTGCCGAACGCCAGGGTGAGCTGCAGCAGGAGCAGGAGCGGGAAGCACACGAGGCTCCAGCCGACCGCGAAGCCGGAGATCGCCACGAGGAGCATGAGAACCGCGACGCTCACCCCCATGCTGATCAGGCTCACCAGCACGGCGGTCGCGGGCAGCAGCTCGAGCGGGAAGATGACGTTCTTCACGATGTCGGCGTGGCGAACGAGCGAGCTCGAGCTCATCAGGATGCCTTCCTGCATCGCCAGCCAGCCGCTCATTCCGGCGAGGACGAAGATCACGTAGTCGAAGCGACTCGGGCCGATGCCGTGCAGGCGCGCCTTGAAGATCACGGTCACGAGAAGGACGTAGACGCCGACTTGCACGAGGGGGTTGATCAGCGCCCAGTAGGCGCCGGCGAGCGAGCCGACGTAGCGCATCTGGAGCTCGTGCCGAAGCTGTGCGCGCAGGAGCTGGAAGCCCGTGCGCGCGCGGGCCCGCGCTTCGACTGCCACGGCGGTCAACTGACGACTGCCGCCGGAAGCGTGCGCCACTCCACCGGCTGGTAGTAGCCCGCGGGGTAGGCGTGGAGGTCGTCGTGGACGGCGAAGACGCGACGCGCTTCCGCGAGGGCGACGCCGGCGCCGTCCCAGAGCTCCAGCTTCGCCTCGTACGTGAAGCGGCCGAGGCGGAGCGGCTCCACCTTCGCGGTGATGACCGAGCGCCCGCTCGGCACGTCGAGTCCGTCGAGATCGTCGCTGAGCACGCGCACGCCGTCGAATCGTACGATCTCGAGCCGCGCGCGCACGTCACGAACCGTCTCTCGCGCATCGAGCTCCGCGATGAGCTCGAAGGGCTCCTCGAGCTTGTAGAGGAAGCGTTCCTCACCCGCTGCCCTCGTGCGTAGGCCGCCAATCGTCACGCGCTCGTCGTGCGTGCGGCTGCGCTCTCTCTCGCCGAACCGGCGATTCAGCTCCTGCTCGGCGAGCTCGTGAGCGACCTCACGGTACGACTCGGAGATGATCGCGGTCTCCCCATCTGCCGCGACGCGCCCCTGATGGATCCAGATCGTGCGTTGGCACATTTCGCGGATGGCGCTCAAGTCGTGCGAGACGATGACGACGGTCGCGCCTCGCGCACAGAGCTCGCGGATCCGCGCGCGGCACTTCACCGCGAAACCGGCGTCTCCCACCGAGAGCGCCTCGTCGATGAGCAGGATGTCGGGATCGACGCTCGTGACGAGGCTGAATGCGACCCTTGCCTTCATTCCGCTCGAGTACGAGCGCACGGGCAAGTCGATGAACCGGCCGATGTCCGCGAACGCGACTATGGAGCCCAGCTTCGCCTCGACCTCGGCCTCGGGCATCCCGTAGAGGCGCCCCATGTAGCGGATGTTCTCCCGCCCCGACCTGTCGGGCGAGAGGCCCGTCGCGATCTCGAGAATCGCTGTCACCTTTCCCGTGACGTCGACGACGCCGCTCGTCGGCTTCGACAACCCTGCGATCAGGCGCAGGAGCGTGCTCTTTCCGGCGCCGTTCTCACCGATCACGCCGACGACCTCGCCGCGTGGGATCTCGAACGAGACGCCGTCGAGCGCGATCACGCGGCCGCGGAAGCCGCGCGCGTGCTCACGGCTGCGGCGGCGGAGGACGACGCGGCCGGCGTTCCGAAGCCCCGCGCTCAGCCGGTAGCGGGCGAGCGAGTATTCCTTACGAAGCTCGTGCACGCGGACCGCAACGGCCTCCACTACGCCGCCTCCAGACGCCACTCGACGGGCAGGTGAACGAGCGCACGCCGTTCTGCGCCACCTTCGACGAGCAGGAGGCTGTCCTGGCCCGTCAGCGGGCCCCACAGGTCGAAGTACTCCACCGGGAACGGCCCCTGCTCCGGTGCCGCGAGGTAGACCCAGTAGTGGTAGCGCCCCGGAGCGAGCGGAAGGTCGGGGAAGTGGATCTCGGCCGTTCCGGTGCCGGCCGACCCGTCCACGAAGTAGCCGTCGTCTCCGCTCCAGACCGAGATGATTCCCTCGCCGGTGTCTGCCTCCATCCAGCCGGTGAGGAGCGCGAAGCTCTCCCGCGCCTCGGCCTCCCAGGCGAAACGGACCGTGAGACCTTGGCCCGGCGCCAGCGTCCGCGTGGCCTCGCCGTCGGCGCCGAGGAATTCGAGCGACGTGATCCGGACCCGCCTGTTCGACTCGAACGCGTTCAACTCGGCGAAGTAGTCGTTCATCAGGTCGACCGGCCTTCCCTCGGCCCTGATGCGGCCGTGCTCGAGCCAGACGACGCGCGTGCAGAGACGGAACGTCTGTAGCCAGTCGTGCGACGCGACGAGCGCAGCGCGGCCGCTGCGGACGAGCTCCTCGATGCGCCGGAAGGATTTCGCTGCGAAGAACTCGTCCCCCACGGCGAGCACCTCGTCGACCAGGAGGATCTCCGGCTGGAACGTCGTCGCGATGGCGAACGCGAGGCGGATCTTCATCCCCGTCGAGTAGCTCTGGAGCGGCTCATCTGCGACGTCCCAGAGCTCTGCGAAATCGACGATGCCGTCGACGAGGTCAGGGAGCTCCGATTTCTCGAAGCCCATCATCATGAGCTTCTGCACCGAGTTCTCGCGCGCGCTCATGAACGGGCTCAGGCCGGCCGAGAGCTGCAGCAGCGGGTAGACGGTGCCGTTCCTGGACACGCGCCCGGACGTCGGCGCCGCGATGCCGGCTGCGAGTCGGAGGAGCGTGCTCTTGCCGGCGCCGTTGCGGCCGATGAGGCCGACGACCTCGCCGCGCTCCAGCGCGATCGAGACTCCGTCGACCGCGACGACGTGCTCGCGGTGATGCGGCCGCACGAGGTCGAGGGGCGTGCGGAAGATCGGGTAGACCTTCCTCACGTTGTCGAGCGTGAGGATCGCGTCGCCGCTCACGCCGCCGTCTCCTCCCGACGCGGCGGCACGCCGAGGTCGCGGAAGATCGAGTCGAACATCCCGCCGACGGCCTCGAGCGAATGGTTGGCCTCGGCGTACTCGCGCCCTTTCCGGCCGAGCTCCTCGCGCAGCTCGGGGTCGGCGACGAGCTCTCGCAGCACCTCCTTGATCCCGAGTGGATGAACGTTGACGAGCGGGCAGTCGGCGCCCGAGGCGTACAGCGAGTAGAGCTCCTGCATGTCGCGCCTGATGTAGCAGAGGACGGGCTTGCCCATGCTCATCGCCTCGATCGAGAAGAGCGCGTACCAGCCGATGATGAACTGGTCGGCGACGATGTCGGCCGCCGCCATCCGCTCGTGGATGACGGTATTCGGCACGCCCTCCACGAGGTCGAGCTCGAGCGGCACGCCCTCGGCGACGAGCTCCTCGCACGCCTTGATGAGGAAGCGCGACCCCTTCAGCTCTCGGTGGTTCGGGGCGTGGAAGACGACCACCTTCTCCTCCTGACCGCGGATCCGGCGCGGAGACGGAGCCCACTGCTTCGTGTCGAGCGCGAAGTGGCCGACCGTCAATCGATCCCACCACGACATGTAGTAGACCCAGTCGACGCCGCTGACGATGTGGTCGGCCGAGCCGGAAAGGTACTCGAGCTCGCGGAGCGTCCTGCTCTCTCCGCGAACGAAGGCCGGGTAGTCCATTGCGACGGCGTGCTTGTAGAGAAGGTTGCGCGCACGGTGCGCGACCTGCACGTCGGCGCCGTAGGCGAGCATGACGATCTTCTTGCCCGCGAGGCGAAGCAGCCACAGCTCACGGTACTTCAGGGACGTGTGGCGCATGATCAGCGAGGAGGCATAGAAGACGAAGATGTCGCAGCGCCGCACGGCCCAGACGAACGTCCAGTAGTACAGGAGCCGCTGCCGCACGAACTCCGGCAGCCGCGAAAGAGGAGCGTCCTCGAGCAGCTCCCACGTCGTGTGATCGAAGTCCTCGCGCGGCGCGATGTAGTAGATCTCGTCCACCACGCTCACGCTGTCGTAGCCGTAGAGCCTGATCGCCTGCTGGTGATACTTGATGTTGATCAGCGGCACGGTTCCCCAGAACACTCTCGGCTGCTCACGCGAGCGGCGCCGCTCGAGGAGCGCCACGGTGATGAGCGCGGGGAACACGACCGCGACGAGGAAGACGTCGAAGATGCGCGCCCGTACGAGCGCTCGCTCGTCGCGACTCGCGTGGAACGTCAGCAGCTTCGCGACCGAGCGCCAGAACATCACACCGCCTCCCGCGGCCACACGGCTTTGAAGATGTCGTCGAACAGCGCGCCGGCCGCAACCAGCGAGTGGTGGTCCGTCACATAGCTTCGGCCGACGCGGCCGAGCTCCTCGCGCCGTTTCTCGTCGCCGGCAAGCTCCCGCAGCCGGTCCTCGAGCGCGCGAGGCGGCGCATTGACGACGGGGCATTCGCCGGCGAACGAGAAGAGCGTGTACAGCTCGAGCAGGTCATCGCGGAGATAGCACAGCACCGGCTTCTCCATGCTCATCGCCTCGAGCGCGCGCTGCGTGTACCACCCGACGACGAACCCGTCCGCGACGACGTCGGCGTCGTTCATCAGCCCGGGAGTCGCGCGCTCGACGACACGCAACTCGATCTCCACACCGTCGTGCGCGAGCCGGTCGCACGCGTCGACGAGGAACTGCGTCCCCTGCAGCTCGCGGTCGTGCGGCGCGTGGAGGACGACGAGTGGCGCTCCCTGCGCTCGCTGGACGCCGTCCTGCGGCTTCCACTCGTCTACGTCGACGGCGAGCGGCGCGGCGCTCAGCCGGTCCCACCACGACATGTAGTCGACGAGGTCGGCACCGGAGACGATGTGGTCGGCGCGGCGCAGGCAGTAGTCGAGGTCGTCCAGGCGACGCCGTTCGGCGCGGACGAACGTCGGATGGTCGAGCGAGAGCGCGTGCTTGAAGATCAGGTTGCGGGCGCGCTGCGGGATCCAGACGTCGCCGCCGTACGGGAGCAGGACGAACCGCTTCCCCGCAAGGCGCAGGAGCTGGAGCTCTCGCCGCTTCAGCGGCGTCCGGCGGAGGAACAACGCGTCCGACGAGACCGCGAAGACGTCGTACTCGCGCAGCGCCCGCGCGAACGCGCCGTAGCCGGCATCGGCGCCGACGCTCGTCGAGTAACCCACGCGCGCAGCTGCTTCGGCCAGCACGGGAGTCGAAAGCAGCGGGTCGAGCGAGAAGAAGATCCTCGGGACCTCCGGGCGCGGCTGCCGCTTGGCGAGGTGCGCAACGACGACCAGCCTGACGAGCGCTGCGAGCGCTCGCAGCATTCGCAGTGGCCACGTCAAGGCGCGTGCCACCCGCCTCACAGCCGACGCCTCAAGCCGGGAGGTACTTCGATAGGTGCTGCGGCCCGTGGTGCTCGACGACCCACGCCCGCGCCCGGGCGCCGGCCGCGCCCAGGTCGACGCGTCCGGCCGCAAGTTCGCGCAGGACCGCCGCAATCTCGTCCTCCGTCGCCGCGTGCAGGACAGGCGGCGGCGGGTAGGACGCGGGCGGGCCTTCCGCGAACAGCGCCTCGTCGATGTGCATGAGGACCGGCCGGTTGCAGGCCATTGCCTCGAGCGCCACCGTCCCGAACGAGCCGAGAACGAACTGGTCGACGACGACGTCGGCCGCCCAGAACAGGCGCCGGAGCAGCGGCTTCGACGGGAGGCCGGGCAGGACGTGGAAAGAGCCCTCGAGCCCGGCGTCCACGAGCAGCCGCTGCGAACGTGCGAGGTCGTTGCCCCACGGCGTCATGACGAGGAACAGCTCGGATGTCTCGCGTGCGACGCGCGCGAACGCCGCGAGGAACCGGTCGCTCCCTTTCCACTCGAAGTCCTGACGCGAGGCCATGAACAGCACGAGTCGGTCTCCCGCCCGCTCGCGGACGTCCGCCGCGAGCGGCCCCGGCTCGTCGTCTCCGCGAGGCCGATACCGATCCGTGTCGACGATGAACTGGTACCAGCCGGGTTCGCGGCAACCGAGCTTGCGCAGCGAGCGGTTGATGTTCGGATCATGGCTACCGGCGGCCGGCGCGTGCCTCACCGCCAGGCGGATTCCGCGGGCGACGAAGCGGTCGGCGGCGGAGCCGTCGCGCCAGGGCATGATCGCGACGTCGCCTCCGAACGGCCAGTAGAGGTACGGCGTCCCCGCCATGTATGCGGCGATCACGCCCGGGCCGCACGCGATGACCCAGTCCCTCGAACGGAGGTGCTCGATCGTGCCGGCGTACAACGCGTTGTACCAGCGAAGCTGCGACAGCAGGCGCGGGTCGAGGCGCGGCGCTAGGCGCATGGCCCGCGCGAACTTCTTCGCGCGCGAGACGTGCACGCCGTCGGTGTCGACGACCCACGGCGGCCGCTCCCACTGCAGCTCGGCTTCGAGCGCGCGCCATTCGCCGAGCGATGGCTGGTCGTCCGGAAGCCGCTGCGGATCGAATGTCCACTCGACGTCCTCCCAGAGCGGCTGCGACATCGGATAGGTGTCCGGCTCGCGGACGTACGTCACGTCGTGGCCGGCCCGCGCCAGCAGCTTCGCGAGGTTGTACATGTTGTTCGCGAGCGCCCCGTACACCGCGATTCGGAGGTCGCTCCGCGGCCGCACCGCGGCGGCTGCCGCGGGCTCCTCGACTACCGGCACGCTCACTCGCCGACGACGAGCTCGACGGCGCCCTCACGTTCCTCGACGCGCCCGACCACGCGGCACGGGATCCCGACCGCGACCGCGTACGCCGGCACCGAACGGTTGACGAACGAGCAGGCGCCGACGACGGTGTGCTCGCCGACCGTGACGCCCTTCGCGATGACGGACTGCGGTCCGACGTAACAGGAATCTCCGATCGTCACCGGGGCGTACTCGTACGGTGCCGTGCCGCCGCTGACGGCCCATTTGACCGTGTCGTGCGTGTAGATCTGGACGCCGGTCGAGATGCTGCAGTTGCTGCCGATGCGCAGGCCGCCGGTGCCGTCGAGGAGCGTGTGCGGCCCGATCCACGTATTCGCACCGACCTCCACGTCGCCGAACACGTAACTCGAGTGGTAGATGCTGGCGCCCTTGCCGAAGCCGTTCACCTGCGCCCGCTCCCAGCGGTCGAACAGCAGCTCGTAGAGCGGCAGGTCGCGGTCCCACTGCTCGCGCGTGCGCTCCCGCAGGACCGCGTACAGCGCGAGCAGTTGCTCTGTCAGCTCGCCGTCGTCCATCCGGATGCGCGAAGTGCGTGCGCCGGCTCGGGTGGGGCCGCCTCGTCGAGAAACGTGCGGCACCAGTGCTCGAAGTTGAGCAGCGACCACAACAGCAGGCGCCGGTTCTGGCGGCCGGTCGAGTGCTCCTCGACGAGCTCGCGCACGGTCCGAGGCTCGAGGAACTCGTACATCCGCGCATTGTCATCGTGGATGACGTCGTTGACGTAACGGATGCTCTCGCCGCGGAACCAGCTCGCGTCCGGACCGGAAAACCCCTGCTTGACCTGATCGGCGACGCTGTCGGACACGTAGCGGGACATCACCTTGCGCAAGATCAGCTTGCCGTCCCGCGTCTCCTCGAAGTACTGCGCGGTTTTCGAGCCGGGCACGTTCTCGTTCAGCCGCACGATGTGGTCGAGGTCGCGGAGCTTCAGCCGCACGGGGAGATGCTGCGCGAAGTCGACGAGGTCGTTATCGAGAAACGGCACGCGCGTCTCGAGGCTGTGCGCCATCGAGAGCTTGTCGTCGACGAGCAGCAAACCGTGCAGGAACGTCCTCGCCTCGAGGTGGAGCGAGTGGTTCACGTACTCCTCCGGCGACTCGGGCGGATGCCGGTCGGGCATCGCGTCCTGAAAGATGTCGATCGTGCGGAGGTCCTGGATCTCGCTCCAGACGTCGGCGCGGAAGAACTCGCGGATGACGCGGTTCGGGATCAGGCGGTGCCAGAAGCTGTAGTACTTGTCGACGTAGTGCTCGAAGTCGTCGTTGACGACGGCTCGGTAGTACCGCCACGGATAACCAGCGAAAAGCTCGTCGCCGCCGCTGCCGGAAAGCGCGACCTTCACGAACTTGCTCGCGAGGCGCGCGATGTAGTAGTTCGGATAGCTCTGCCCGACGCGCGGATCCTCGAGATGCCAGACGAGCGCGGGCAGGCAGCGCTCCATGTCGCCGGCCTTGAGCACGGTCTCGTAGTGCTCCGTCTTGAACCGGTACGACATCCGCTCGGCCTTCAGCCGCTCGTCGAACGCGAGCTCGAGACCGGCGGCGGTCGTGAGATCGAAGCCGCCGGTGAACGTCGACAGGTACGGCAGGTGCTGCGCGGCGACGGCCGTGATGCTGCCAGAGTCCATGCCGCCGCTGAGGTACGCGCCGAGCGGGACGTCCGCGACGAGTTGCCGCTCGACGGCCTGGCGGAAGAGCCTGTCGAGCTCGTCCGCGTATTCCTCGTCGGACTCGCCGCCGTGCCGCTCGGAGAAGTCGAAGTCCCAGTACGTGCGCTCGCGCCGCGACCCGTCGCGCGCCGAGATCGTGACCGTCCGGCCGGGCGGCAGAAGGCGCACTCCGGAGAAGAGCGTCCCGTCGGAGAAGATGTTCTGGAACGTGAAGTACTCGAGCAGGTGCGGGCGGCTCAGGGCTGCGCGAAATTGCGGATGCGCGAGAAAGCTCTTGATCTCCGAGGCGAAGAGGATCGAGCCGGCCGTCTCGGTCACGTAGAGCGGCTTGATGCCGTAGCGGTCGCGCGCGAGGAAGACCTCGTCCCGCTTCCGGTCGTGGATCGCAAACGCGAACATGCCGTTGAAGCGCTCGACGCAGGGTTCGCCCCACTCGATGTACGAGCGAAGCACCACCTCGGTGTCGGTGCGCGAGCGGAAGCGGTGGCCGAATCCCTCGAGCTCGTGCCTGAGCTCGAGGAAGTTGTAGAGCTCGCCGTTGTACGTGATCACGCAGCCGGCGTCCTCCGCCGTCATCGGCATCGCGCCGAGCGCAGAAAGGTCGATGATCGCGAGTCGGCGGTTCCCGAGGCCGACGGTGCCGTGAACGATGTGTCCGTCGCCGTCCGGGCCACGGTGGGCAATCGCGCGCGTCATCCGCTCGACGACGGCCACGTCCGCAGGCGAACCGTCCAAGTTCACGAATCCCGTAATGCCGCACATGCGGGGCTAGACGCTAGCGAACGCGTGTGCGAGCTCTGTGAAGACGAACTCCTGCTCGTCGTCAGTGAGCTGGGGGTACAGCGGCAGTGCGATCGTGAGGTGGTCGAGGGCGTAGGCATTCGGGAAGTCGGCGGGGCGGATGTCGTATTTCGTCGCGTAGTAGCCGGTGAGGGCGGCGGCATGCGTGCCCTGCCTCGTCGAAATGCCTGCGTCCTCGAGGTCGCGCATCACGCGGTTCCGGCGTTCGTGGAGCTGCGGCACGTTCTCGACTGTCGGCTCCTCGGGACGAAAGAGAGAGACGTACGCCTGGTAGCCGTGCACGTAACCGTCCGGGACGTACGGCGCGGCGAGCCAGTCGAGCTCCGCAAGCTGCTCGTCGTAGCGTGCCGCGAGCTCGCGGCGGCGCGCGAGGATTGCGTCGACCCGATCCATCTGCGCGCACCCGAGCGCGCCCTGGATGTCGGTCAGGCGGACGTTGAAGCCGAGGTGCTCGTACTGCGAGAGCAGGTAGGCGCCGGGGTCGGTGTGCCGCGCGTGATCCGAGCGCGACGCACCGTGATCGCGAAGCGACCGGCAGAGCGCCGCGACGTCCGCGTCTCGTGTCGTCACCATGCCGCCCTCGCCGGTCGTGATCGACTTGCGTGGATGGAAGCTGAACGCGCCGGCGACGCCAAGCGTCCCAGCGTGCTCGCCGCGGTAGTAGCCGCCGAGCGCACAGGCGGCGTCCTCAAGCACCCACAAGCCGCGCGTCCGCGCGAGCTCGAGAATCGGCTCCATCTCGGCGCAGAGGCCGAAAAGGTGCACGGGCACGATGCCGACGGTTCGCTCGTTGACGAGATCCGGCAGCTGCGCGACGTCGATGTTGTAGGTGGCGAGATCGACGTCGCAGAACACGGGCTTCGCGCCGAGGTGCTCGACGACGTTCGCGGTGGACACCCATGTGAACGCCGGAACGATCACCTCGTCTCCGGGTGCGACGCCGAGCGCAGCGAGAACGATGTGCAGCGCCGTCGTGCACGAGCTCGTCGCCACGGCGTTCTCGGCGCCGACGTAGGCGGCGAATCGCTCCTCGAAGCGCTGAACGAACGGACCCTGGACGACCCATTCACTCTCGAGCGGCAGCTGAACCGCACGAAGCTCCTCCGGCCCGAAGAGCGGCCGCGTGATCGGGATCTTCACGAGCCGGCGGCGACGCGCTGGTCGCGGCGGCGCCACGCGATCACCGACTCGAGGCCCTCCTCGAGCGGCACCGTCGCACGGAAGCCGAGCAGCTGCTCGGCCTTCTCCGTGCTGCCGACGCGCTCGGTCACGAACGACTGCTCCTCCGGCCGGTACTCCGGCTCGAGGTCGGAGCCGGTCAGCTTGAGCAGCAGCTCGACGAGCTCGCCGATCGTCGTCCGAACGCCCATGCCGACGTTGAAGAACTCGTCCGTCGCGTCGCTCTTCAGCGCGCAGATGTTCGCCCGGGCGACGTCAGCGACGTGGACGAAGTCGTACGCCTGCGAGCCGTCGCCGAAGATGACGGGCGCCTCGCCCGCCTCGATCCTGTCGAGCACCTTCATGATCACGCTGACGTACGTGCCCTTGTAGTCCATCCGCGGGCCGTAGATGTTCATGTAGCGCAGGCCGACGTAGTCGAGGCCGTGCTGTTCGTTGAACGCGCGGAAGAACTGCTCGCCGGCGATCTTCGTCGCGCCGTAGAGCGTGCGGTTGTTGAACGGGTGCTCCTCCGTCATGGGCGACTCGAGCGCGTTGCCGTACACGGAAGCCGACGACGAATAAACGACGCGCTTGACGCCTGTCTCCTTCGCCGCCTCGACGACGTTCCACGTACCGACCACGTTGACGTCGATCGCCGAGCGCGGCTCGTGCACGCACTCGTGCAGCCACAGCGCGGCGAGATGGAACACGTAGTCGGCGTCTCGCATCAGCGCCTGGAGCTGCTCGACGTCGGTGACGGAGCCCTCGACGATCTCGACCCGCGGGTCGGTCGCCGCCTGCTCGAGGTTCGCGCGCGTGCCGCGGACGAAGTTGTCGAGCACGACGATGCTCGAAACCGGCTCGTCGAGTAGCTGGTCGACGATGTGCGAGCCCAGGAAGCCCGCGCCGCCGATGACGAGGATCCGCGCGTTGTCGAGGTCCGGCACAGCGCCGGTAAACGTACCTGCCGGGTAAGGTGGCCGCGCCGTGTGCGGAATCCTCGGACAGCTCTCCCGCGACGGCGAACCCGTCGATCCCGTGCGCGCGGCAGCCGCGCTTACCGCCCTGCGTCATCGCGGTCCCGACGACGAGGGCACGGCCACGTTCGAGTCCGGCTCCGTCGTCCTCGGCGCGCGGCGCCTCGCGATCCAGGACCTATCGGCGGCGGGCCATCAGCCGCTGAGCAACGAGGACGGCACGGTGTGTGTCGCGTTCAACGGCGAGATCCACAACTTCCTCGACCTGCGTGCGAAGCTGGCCGCGCTCGGCCATCACTTCCGCTCGCACACGGACACCGAGGTCGTGGTGCACGCCTACGAGGAGTGGGGCGAGGACTGCTTCCACCGGTTCAACGGGATGTGGGGGCTCGCGCTCTGGGACGCGCGGCGCAGGCTTCTCGTCTGCAGCCGCGATCGGTACGGCATCAAGCCGCTCGTCTATGTCGACGACTCCCGCCGCTTCGCGTTCGCATCCGAGATCAAGGGCCTGCTCGCGCTCCGCGTCGTCGAGCCCGCCGTCAACGACACGCTCGTCTACGACTACCTCGCGCACGGCTTCGTCGACCACACCCCACACACGTTCTTCCGCGGCGTCGAGTCGCTCCCGCCGGGCCATCTGCTGCGCGTACGCGCCGAGGGAACGCAGCTCGTCAGGTGGTACGACCTTCCCTCCGAAACGACGCCGTCCGGCGACTGGATCGAGCGGTTCGCCGAGCTCTTCACGGACTCGACGCGGCTCCGGCTCGTGAGCGACGTGCCGGTAGGCACGTGCCTGAGCGGCGGGCTCGATTCCTCCGCGGTCGCTTGCACCGTCGCGGAGCTCACGGCGAGCGGGCGCGCGAGCCTCGGCGGCGCCGCGGTGCAAAAGACGTTCTCGGCCCGCTACACCGATCCGGCAATCGACGAGGGCCGCTTCGTCGCGGCCGTAACGGCACGTAGCGGCGCCGAACGGCACGACGTATTCCCGACCGGCGAGGCGCTGCTCGCAGATCTCGATCGTGTCCTGTGGCACCAGGAGGAGCCGTTCGGCAGCACGAGCATCTATGCGCAGTGGTGCGTCTACCGTCTCGCGCGCGAGCAGGGAGTGACGGTGACGCTGGACGGCCAGGGCGGCGACGAGATCGTCGGCGGATATCCGCAGCAGCTCTCGCCGTACCTGACACAGCTCGTCCGAACGGGGCACCTGCGCGCGTGGAGGCACGAGGCTCGAGCCTTCGGCGGCGGCGCGACCCTCGCCGCGCTGGCGAAGACGATGGTGCGCGGTGTGCTCTGGTCGCTGCCGGGCTCGGCGCAGCGCGCCGTGCAGACGGCGAAGGCGCGGCGGCGGTACCCGGCGTGGCTGAACGCGCGCACGGAGACGGCGCCGCGCTTCGCCGTCTCACTCGCTGCCGCGCGACCCGGCGACAAGTTCAAGGCGCAACTCGCACACGACCTGACGGTCGGGCTGCCGGCCCTGCTTCGCTACGCCGACCGGAACTCGATGGCGCACTCCGTCGAAGCGCGGCTGCCGTTCCTCGACCACCGCCTCGTGGAGCTGTGCTTCTCGCTTCCCTCCCGGGCGTTCCTTCGCGAAGGTTGCACGAAGGCGATCCTGCGCGACGCCATGCGCCACCGTCTCCCTGCCGAAGTGCTCGCACGCCGCGACAAGATCGGCTTCGCGACGCCGGAGGCGGCATGGCTCGGAGACCTCGTACGCGACGTCACCGGTTCCCGCTCGTTCGCCGACCGCGGCTACGTCAAGCCCGACGGTCTGGCGCCGCTCTTGCGCGGGCACGAGGGCGGCGACGCCGCAGCGACGGCTGCGCTGTGGCGCTGCGTGAACCTCGAGCTCTGGCTGCGTCGCTTCATCGACGCGCCCGCGGCTTCGAGGGCTCGCGAGGCGACACCGCTGCATGCGTGACGAGCGACCGGCGCTGCTCGTCATATCGCCCGACGTCGGAGTGGACACCCTCGGCGGCGAGCGCATCCGGAAGCTCACGTCGGCGTTCGACGAGGAGGGTTGGCGCCTGATCGGCATCGCGCCCCCCGCGCGCGACTACCTTTGCTCTCACGCGCCGTGGCCGGATTCGCTCGTCGTCCACCACACGCTGGACCTCAACCCGTGGACGCTCGGCGTGCACCTGAAGCGGCATGGAGGCAACAGCGCGGCGCAGCCGGTCGCGACGCCACACGGAGCCGGGCCCCATAACGCCCGCGCAGGTGGATTCGAGGCGACGGCGAAGGCTGTCCTGCACCGGCTGTGGCCGTACCCGTGGACCGGCTGGGTGCCGTTCGCCGTGGCGCGCGGCGTGTCAGTCGTCCGGCGCGACCGGCCGGCGGCGCTGCTCTCCTCCTTCCCGCCGACGGCGTCGCACGTCGCGGCGCTCGCAGTGCACCGGCTTACCGGCGTGCCCTGGGTCGCGGACTTCCGCGATCCGTGGACCTGGGGCACGCGTCACGGCTATATCTGGGCGCGCAGGCGACGGGCCGCCGTCCGCACCGAGGCGGAGGTGCTGCGGACGGCGAACGCGCTGACGACGATCGGTCCCGCGCTGGGAGCCGAGCTCGCCGAGCGTGCATCGCGCAACGTCGTCGTCCTCCCGCACGGCGTCCCCGTGGAACGTCCACTCGTCAAGCCGCCCGCGCCGTTCCAGCGGCTCGAGCTCGTCCATGCCGGAACCGTCGACGCCTGGTCGGCCGACATCACACCGGTCGTTCGCGCGGTGCTCAGGCTCGCGGACGCCGGAACGCCCGCCCGCCTGACGCTCGTGGGGCAGGTCGACCACCGAACCCCGGACATCGAGCTTGCGGAGAGACTCGGTCTCGTCCGCAGCGTCGGCCGAGTCTCCCGCGAGGAGGCGCAACGCCTGACGGCGGCCGCCGACGTTGCCGTGCTCGTCCAGAAGCGGCCGTCGCGCATCTGGGTCACGACGAAGCTCTGGGACTACCTCGCCTCCCGGACGGCGATCCTCGTCGCCGCCGACCCCGAATGCGACGCAGCTGGGATCGTCCGGGAGACGCGGGCCGGCTGGACGGTTCCGTACGACGAGGAAGCCATCCTGGGCGTCCTCACCGATGCCTCCGCACAACGGCGCCGCGGCGAGTCGCTCTGGCAAGCGGACGAATCGAAGCTCGTCCGTTACGACGCGGTGGCGGTCAGCCGCCGCTTCGTCGAGATGCTGCGCGCGCAGCGCTGACAACCCCCGCCGCCCACGCCTCCGGGGTGAAGCGGCGCGCCAGCTCGCGCGAACGGTGGCCGGCACGGCGCCGAAACGCGCCGTCCGTCGCGACGGCGCGTAGCGCATCGGCGAGCGCACTCGGATTCTCGGCAGGCACGCGATACCCGTTGACGCCCGGTTCGATCAAGTCATGCGCTCCGCCAACCACATCCGTCGCGACGAGCGGCAGGCCCGCCGCGGCGCCCTCGTTCAGCGTCATGCCCCACGTGTCCGACCGGGAGGGCACGACGAGGCAATCCGCGGCCGCATACCACGGCACGAGGCCGTCGCGCGCGAGGTGTCCTACGAAGCGAACCCGCTCGCCCGCGCCGGCGCGGAGCTCGGGCTCGAGGCTTCCCGACCCGATGAGAACGAGCTCCGCGGGCACCTCGGCCATCGCCGACACCAGTACGTCCGGCCCCTTCTCGGCCTCGAGCCGGCCGACGTAGAGGAAGACACAGCCGCCGAGCGACAGCCTCTCGCGGAGGGCTGCCAGGTCCGTCCGCTCGTTCCGGACGCGCTCGCCGAACACGCCGACGTCCACAGCGTTCGGCGCGTCGAAGATCCGGCCATCGTCGACTCCGAGGCTGCGGAGGTAATCACGCGACGCGCGGCCGGGAACCAGGAACCCCGAGGCGAGCCGCAGGGCGAGTCGGCGCAGGCCGACGGTCAAGGCGGCATTGCTGCGCGCGTCGGCCGCGGTGCTCTCGACCCAGAGCAGGGTCGGGCGACGAAAGACGCGGCCGGCGAGGAGCACCTGCCAGAAGGCCGGCTGATTCCACCCTCCGACGACGATGACGTCGGGCTTGACACGACGCAGCAGCCGCAGGACGCCGCGGCTGAGGACGAGCCAGCGGCGGCCGCGAACGACGCTGCGGCCCGGCAGGACGACCTCGCGAAAGGCGAACTCCTCCCGGTAGACGCGGTAGCTGCGGCGAGGGTCGTGCTCCGCGAGGAACGCGACGCAGGGGTCGACGCCCGGCTCCGCGGCGAGTGCGTTGAAGAGCGGGATCCGGTAGGGAGCCGGGATCTCGGTCACGATCAGGAGACGCACGGCGGCCAGCATACGGCGGCGCGTTGGAGCCGCTGGTCCCGGGGCGCGAACCGGAGGCGAGGGTATTCTCGGGCCGTGTCCCTGCGCCGCGTGCAGGCCGAGTGGGTCTTGCCCATCGGCGTCGCCTGTATGGTCGTCGCGTTCGCCGCCGGCTCGGGATCCGAGCCGTGGGTGAAGCGGTACGGCCTCGACGTGCGCTGGGTCGTGCTGCTCGTCGTCTGCGCGGCGGCGCTCGTCGCAGCCGGCCGCCACCTACGTCGCACGCAACGGCCGCCGGCGCGGGGGCTGTTGAGATTCGGGGTCCTGGCAGCGTCGTTCCTCGCGATCGCGTTCGTGTCGACTGCCTGGTCGGTCGCGCCCCGCCTTACCTTCGAACGGGCCTGCTCGCTCGCGGTCCTCTTCACCCTCGGCGCGGCACTCGCCGTCGTGACCGCCGACGACACCGCCGCGCGCGTACGCCTCTTCCAGGGTCTCGCAGCCGGAGCGATCGCGGTCGGCGTGCTCGGTCTCGTCGTCGTCGTCCTCGACTACGACGCGTCCGGAATCCAGTACCCGAACGCCTGGCGCTACCGCGGTTTCACGGAGAACCCGAACACGATCGCGATCCTCGCGGCTGCGTCGCTTCCGATCGTCGTCGCGCTCGCACTTCGCACGCAGACCGTGCGGCGTCAGGCCGCCTGGCTCATCGGGGCGCTGCTGCTGATCGGGTCCGTCGTCGCGTCCGAGTCGCGCGGCGGCATGCTCGCCGCGTGCGCCGGCACGCTCGTCGTCGTGGTCTTCGGCGTCCGCGGGGTCAAGCAACGGGCCGTCGCAGTCACAGCCCTCGTGCTCGCGTTCGGCGGCGGCATCGCGCTGCGCCAGGCCCTGCAGACGCCGGCGCCCGGGTTCACCTACCAGGTCTCGGCGCCGACGGCGCCCCCCGCTCGCGAGGCGACGAAGCCGGAGTCCCGACCCGGGACGAAGCCGAACTCTTCATCCGGCACGAACCCGAAGTCTTCATCCCGGGCGAAGCCGGCGTCGCGGCCCAATCGAAACCGCTCTTCGAGCTCGGGTCGAGGAACGCGTGGCAACGGCCGGCCCGAAACACGAGCCCGCGGATCCGGCCGCCCGAAGGCGCAGGCCGGCGGCCGGCGCAAGAACAAGCGGCACCAGGCGGCACCGGCGCCGTACGTCCGGTTGACGACGCGGACCGCGGAACTGCCTGCCGAGCAGGACGAGATCGGCCACCCGGCACTCACGAAGACCGCGACCACGACCGCCGGGAGTGGGCGCGTCGCGGCGTGGGAGGGCTCGCTCGAGCAGATCGCAGACCGTCCGATCCTCGGCTACGGCTTTGGCACGGAGGAGAACGTGTTCGTCGACCGCTGGTACTACTTCCAGGGCGGGACGAACGAGAACTCGTACCTCGGATTGCTCATGCAACTCGGAGCGGTCGGGCTCGCCTTCGTCCTCGCCATGGCGTGCTTGCTGATCGTCGGCGGGCTCAGGGCACTGCCGCTTCTTCACGACGACGACCGCCTGCTCGTCATCACGAGCCTCGGAGTGATCGTGGCGGCTGCCACGATCATGCTCATTCAGTCGTACCTCTATTCGGTCGGGAACGTCGCAAGCGCGACGGTCTGGATCACGATCTTCGTTCTGTCGCCGGTCGCACTCGCGCCCCGCGCCACGCGCGCGAGGGTTCGTGCCTCGGCACAGGAACGGGTTGCTGCGTGACGCTGCGGAGACTCGGCATCGGCGTGACCCTCGTCGCGGTGTTCGCGCTCCTGGTCGCCGTCGGCCGCTGGGAGGAACGTCGCGCCGCGAACAAGGAGCTGGCGGGCATGCGCATCGTCGTCGACGCGATCGGAGGCGACATCCGCTCGTCGCGCCTCGCCGGTTACCGGTACGGGCCGCCGGACTGCCTCGCGTATCACGACCACCTGATGCTGCTCGCGCTCCAGCTCTGCTTCGACGCTCAGGGCCGCCTTGTCGAGACGGTGGATCGCCGTCCCGACCAGCCGCGCTATTCGAGCCTCGAGTACAAGCCGTCGCTGAGCACGATCCGGTTTCCGCGCCCGGAGATCGAGAAGGTCCTGCAGGTCGCGGCGGCAGGCACCGGGTAGCCGCGCGCGTCAGATGCGGACGCGGTGGTCGTACTGCTCGACCACCTCGTCCGCAGGGCCGATAGCGCGACAGCCCCCGTCCTGGAGCAGGATCGCCCGGTCGCAGTAGTTGACGACTGCGGCGAGATCGTGGCTCACGAACACGATGCTCTTTCCCTGCTCGCGAAACTTGTCGAACGTCTCGAAGCACTTCTCCTGGAAGTCCTGGTCGCCGACACCGAGCACCTCGTCGAGCAGCAGGACGTCGAACGGAACCTGGATCGCGATCGCGAACGCGAGCCGGACGTGCATCCCCGACGAATAGTTCTTGAGCTTCTGGTCGACGAAGCGCTCGAGCTCCGCGAACCGCACGATCTCGTCGAATCGCTTCGAGACCTCCTTCGGAGACAGGCCGAGGAGGGTTCCGTTCACGCGGACGTTGTCGCGCGCGTTGAGGTCGGGATGGAAACCGACACCGAGCTCGATGAACGGCGAGAGCCTGCCGGCGACGCGCACCGAGCCGGCGTCGGCGCGATAGATGCCCGCGAGGATCTTCAGCAGCGTGCTCTTGCCACCGCCGTTCGGCCCCACGACGCCGAAACACTCGCCGCGCTCGACGGTGAAGCTCACATCGGTGAGCGCGCGGTTCTGCTCGTAGTCGAGCTTCCGCAGCGGGTGCAGAAACAGCTCCTTGATCGACGTCTGCCGCTGGTGCGGCAGCAGGAACGACTTCGAGACGTGCTCGACGACGATCGCCGGCGCCATCAGATCCGCTCCGCGAACCACGGCGACTCGCGCCTGAAATACCAGAAGCCGAACGCCAGCGTGAGTACGCAGAAGGTCAAGGGGACCAAGTATCCCCAGGCCGTGCCGTAAACCGTCGACGCCGTGATCGCCTGCGGCCCACCGACGACGATCGCGCGCACGTCCTGCATCACCTGCACGAACGGGCTGATGAACGCGATCGGCTTCGCCCAGGGCGGCAGGAACCCCACCGGGTACATGATCGGGGAAGCGAAGAACAGGAGCTGGATCACGAGCTCCCACAGCTGGGCCACGTCGCGCAGACG
The DNA here is from genome assembly GCA_045806505.1 of Gaiellaceae bacterium. Classification (GTDB taxonomy): domain Bacteria; phylum Actinomycetota; class Thermoleophilia; order Gaiellales; family Gaiellaceae; genus DASVFB01. Next base: position 2,346 of record JBJMJE010000358.1, on the reverse strand, counting down.
GACGAAGGCGGCGGATAGGACGAGGCCGACGCCGTACGTGAACGCCGCCAGTTCGAGCAACAGGAGCGGCAGCAGGAGCCAGTCGGGGCCGGGCGTGATGTGGCTCGCGGCGACGAACACGCCGACGACGATCAGGTTCACGCAAAGCGTCATCCCCGATGACACCGTCACCGAGAGCGGGATCATGTGATGCGGGAACGCGAGCTTGCGCAGCAGTCCCGAGCGCGCAACGAGCGACGTCATCGTCAGGCTGGTCGCGTCCGTGAAGAAAAACCAGAGGACGATGCCGATGAGAAGATAGATGGCGTAGTCCTCGAAGCCGGCGTTCAGCTTGAAGAAGCGCCCGAACACCGTATAGAGGACAGCGAACATCGCGAGCGGCTTCGCGATCGACCAGACGTAGCCGAGCGCGGACTCGGAGTACTTGAGCTTGTACTCCGTCGCCGCGATGACGCGGAGGACGTTCAGCTGGTGGACGAGCGTTTCGCGCCGAGGCCTCGGCTGTATCGCAGCCGCGGGGGCAGTCACAGGGGCCTAGGGTACCGCCCGCCTCAACGCCCTCCGCCGGGCAACGTGGGCCAAGCGCGCGGCCGCGCCCGTGACGCCGCGATTGGCGACGGCGTGCCGCACGCGCCACAGCATCCAGCGCCGCGTCGCCGGCGCCGACCGGCGACGCGGCACGGTGACACCCTCGCCGCGGACGAGTCTGCGCAGGGGATCGACGGCGCGCGGCCACAGGAATTCGGCGCGAACGTCCGCGATCGCCGAGCGGGCATCGTCGCAGGCGCGCGCGTCGCCGAGGAGCGCGTCGAGTGCCTCGACCCATGCGCCGACGTCCTCCGAGGGAACAGCGCGTCCGAGACCGCGCTCGGCCACGAGGTCGCCGATGGCGTCGCCGACTGTCGTCACGAGGGGCAAGCCGGCCCAGATGCAGTCCATGAGCCGGGTGCGGAAGGCAAAGTGGGTCTCCAGATCGTCGAAGTGGGCGGAGACGCCGAGGTCGGCCTCGAGCAGGTACGCCCCTCGTTCGCCGTACGGCACCCAGCCTTCACGGAAGAACACGGCGCGGTCCCTCAAGCCGAGTCGCTCGGCCCGCTCGATCGCCGCCGCCGTGATCCGCATCTCCGGCACGTTCGGGTTCGGGTGGCGCAGGCCGAGGAAGACGAGGCGGACGTCGTCACGCCTGCGGGAGAGCTCACCGACCGCGTCGATCACCGTCAGCGGGTCGAACCAGTTCCAGATGCCGCCCGGCCAGAGGAGCACGCGGTCCGACTGGGCGATCCCCGGCACGACGCCCTTCAGGACACGCTTGGACGCGCGCGGCGGCTCCACATCGACGCCGAACGGCACGACGTCGACCAGGTCGTGAAGCGACGGGTCTTCCTCGAAGCGCGTCGCGTCGATCCGCCCGAGCTCGAGGAGGGCGCCGATCCAGAGGTCGCGCTGTCTCTCGCTCGCGCAGACGAACGCATCGCCGGTCTGCAGCGCGACCTTCAGGGTGAAGAGGTCGAGCCGCAGCGTCGCCTCGAGCACGCGATCGCCGCCCTGACGCGCGTTCAAAGCCATTCCCTCGAACGGCGCCGCCGCATACAGGTCGTAGATCCGCCGAGTGCGCGTGCGCGCGAGCGCGCGCATGACCGGCACCGATAGGCGTTGCGCGACCATGCAGTCGGCTCCGCCGATGATCCGCACCATCGCTGCACGGTCGGCGGGATTCGCGACGACGAGCTCGAAGCCGTCCGGCTCGAGATCCGTTGGGAACGGGACGACGAGCGTCACGTCGCCCTCGCTGCGCAGCTCGCGGGCGAAGTTCAGGTAGCGGATGCCCGGACCGGCCATCGTCGAGCCGATGTGGTCGTTGGAGACGACGACGATGCGCCGGGGCGCCCTCAAGCGGGCTGCCCGGCGAGCATCCACTCGAGGAGCTCGCGCTTCGGCGGGAGCCTGCGTCGCGCGGCGCCGATCTCCGGCAGCTCGCGCGCGACATGCAGCAGCGCCGTCGCAACGGCGCGCGGATGACGCGGCAACCGCAGCAGCTCTCCCGCCACGACGCGGCACGCGGCCGACGCGGGCAGGCACTTGAGAGCGAAGCGCATGAGGTTGTGATGTGAAGACGCGCTTCGCCGCGCGAGCACACCCTCGGTCGTGACCGCGCCGACGTGGTGCCGCAGCCGCGCCTGCGGCACGTACACCGTCGGCCAGCCCCGCGCCCACGCGCGCCAGCAGAGGTCGAAGTCCTCCCACTCCATGAAGAAGGTCTCGTCGAAGCCGCCGCGCTCTCTGAGCAGCGGGTTGCGCACGAGCATCGCGGCACCGTCGGCCCGCAGCGTCGGCATAACGCCGTCT
>JBJMJE010000357.1:0-13139 GCA_045806505.1 Gaiellaceae bacterium | reverse complement strand
ATCGGCTCCGGCCAGATCCAGCCTCACGCAACTCAGGGGCATTCGCGAACCTTCCCGGCTCGCTCAGGGTGTATCGATGAACACTCGCGCATGCGGCTACTGCTCGTGCTCGTACCGTTCGCGCGCCCGCTGCGCCGCAGCGACCGGCGTGTCTCCCTTGCCGTACGGTCGATGACTGACTCTGGATTTGCCTTGGGTGCGAGACTCTCCCACCAAACCGCGCCCTCCTGAGACAACACGAGGCCAAATCCGCGCGCGTCGAACCAAGCCGCTACGGAGATGGTAAGGGCAAGAGACGGTGTCTCCAGTATTCGGTCGCCGAAGACCGCGAGTCGATATCGAGCGTCGTTACGTCGCGAATCGCTGATCGCCGTTCTCCGCGCAACGACGAGCGATACGTTTCGGGCGTGCAGCTCAAGGAGCGACCAGGTCCCCCGGGTCCGTATGCCGCGCCGGACGAAATAGCCCCGCCCAGGCCGGACGTCTCAACCGGCGGCACCCGTTACGCCGACATTGAGTACGCGAGGGTCATGGGCTTCCGGCCACTCCGAATGGACCTCCTGCTGCCACCGGCCCCCAGCGGCCCGGTACCGGTGGTGGTGTGGATCCACGGCGGCGCCTTTCTCTTCGGCTCGCGACTCCACGGCGCGGTGACCGAGCCGGCCTGTCGGGCCTTGATCGAGCGAGGCGTCGCTGTTGCTCTGGTGGAATACCGCTTCAGCGGCGAAGCCCTCTTCCCAGCGTGCCTTCATGACGTCAAGGCCTCCGTCCGGTGGCTGCGTCAATTCGGTGAGCACGTGGGCGTGAACGGTGAAGCCATCGGTGTATGGGGTGAGTCCGCGGGAGGTCACCTCGCGGCCTTCATCGCCCTCAACGGCAACGACGAACGGCTCGACGGCACGGTCGGCGTCACGGGCTGCTCGTCGGACGTCGTGGCCGGTGTCGCTTGGTACCCGGACACCGACTTCTTGGCCTTGGGGCCGGGGTCGGACCGGACGGGTTCGCCCGATCCGACGTCGCCGGAAGCACTCCTGATCGGCGGCCCTACCCGGGATCGCCGCGAGGATGCCGCGTTTGCGAGTCCCGTCACCCACGTTCACCCGGGCGCAGCGCCGATCCTGCTGGTACACGGCCTCGAGGACGGCCTCCTACCGCCTGAACAGAGCGCACTGATGCATGAGGCGCTGCAGACAGTCGGTGCTACCAGCGATGTCGAGTGGATCGAAGGAGCCGATCACCAATTCTTCGGCGTCGATCCCGGCCCCATAGCGGATCGATCCGCCGACTTCCTCCTTCGTCATCTCGCCTAGACCCGGCGGGCTGCCGACAGATCACCGTTGGTCGACCTCGTGTAAGCGTGCTCGGCCTGCGCCGCCGTGTCTGGAACGCCGTGTCGCGGATGGTACGCTCCGGCCCGTCCAGCGAGGGGTCGCATGGTAGGTGGGCGAGGAAAGGCGAGCGTGTGGCGGCGGGCGCTTTCGGCGCTGCCTTTGAGCGTTGCCACGACGGCGCTTCTCCTGCTCGTCGGTGCCGCCGACGCGGCGCCTGCGAACGACTCGTTTGCTGCTGCGCAGTTGCTCTCCGGGGCGACCGGGACCGTCGCAGGCTCGACGGTCGGCGCTACGAAGGAGACGGGCGAGCCGGTCGCCGATCCGAACTCGTCGGGCAGCACGATCTGGTTCTCGTGGACGGCGACCTTCTCCGGCCCGGCGAGCTTCGACACGCGCGGCAGCGATTTCGACACGTACGTGGCGGTCTACACGGGGACGCGCGTCGACCGCCTCACGTTCGTCGCCGGCAACGACATCGACTTCTTCGTCGGGAGCGCGCGGGCGCAGTTCACGGCGGTGTCGGGGACGACGTACCGCGTGCAGGTCGACGGCATGCGCGGCGTCTCGGGCTCCGTCATCCTGACGTGGAACCGGCCACGCCCTTCGAACGACGACTTCGGCAACGCGCAGGCGCTGTCGGGGGCGAGCGGGAGCGTCACCGGGAGCAACCTGCTCGCGACGGCCGAGGCGGGCGAGCCGGGCGATTACGGCCAGGGCCATTCGATCTGGTACCGGTGGACGGCTCCGACGTCCGGTCAGTTCGAGTTCGACGCGACCGGAACCGAGTTCGACCCCTATGTCGTCGTCTACACGGGCTCCGCCTTCGGCTCGCTCAGCCGAGTTGCCGTGAATCCGAGCGCGAGCGAGCCGCGTCTGCGGCTGGCGGCAACGGCCGGCACGACGTACCGGCTCGAGCTCGACTCCGCACGCTTTCAGCAAACCGGCGCGACGAAGCTCGCGTGGCGCTCCCTGGCTGCGCCGCCGAACGACGCGTTCGCGGCCGCGCAGCGGCTCGACTGGCGGCCGGGCATCGTTGCGGGCAACGTCTGGGGCGCGACCGCAGAGCCGGGTGAGCCGGCGCATGCCGGACACGCCGCGCGCTACTCCGTCTGGTACCGCTGGCGAGCCCCTGCGACGCTGGACGAGGTCGACCTCGCAGTCGACGACAACGGCTTCCACTGCGACACCGCCGTCTACACCGGCGACACGCTCACCGCGCTGACTCCCGTCGCGAGCGCCGGCGATTACTTCGAGTGCGATCTGAGCTTCAGCGCGACCATCGGCACCGACTACGCGATCGCCGTGAACGGCGATACGGACAGCGGCGGGCCGTTCGCGCTTCGCGTCCGGTACTCGGGTCCCCCGAACGACGCGTTCGCCGATGCCGAAAAGGTCTACGGCGGCACCGAGACGGGGCACAACGCACTCGCGACGAAGGAGCCCGGCGAGCCGGAGCACGGTGCACGGCCCGGCGGTTCATCCATCTGGTACCGCTGGGGCGGCCTGACGCCGGGAACCGTGATGGTGGACTCCGTCGGGAGCACGTTCGACACGCTGCTCGCCGCGTATACCGGCGCCACGCTGGGCGCGCTGACGCAGGTGGCGCGCGATGACGACTCGGCCGGCGGCGGAGCGAGCCGCATCTCGTTCCACGTCGACGGCTCCTCGCCGTACTCCGTCGCGCTCGACGGCGTCGCCGGTGCGGTCGGCGACGTGAAGACGACCTGGAGCTTCACGCCTGACCCACCGGCGAACGACGCCTTTGCCTCGGCGCAGCGGATCTTCCTGGAGGAGGGCTTTGTGAGCGGGCGGACGAGTTCGGCGACGAAGGAGGCGGGCGAGCCGGACCATGCGGGGAATGCCGGAGGGCATTCGGTCTGGTACCGCTGGGTCGCACCGGCCGACGGACTCGCAGTCCTCGACACGTTCGACGTCGAGGCCGACGGATGGCCGGGCGACACCGATTTCGACACGCTGCTCGCCGTCTACCGCGGATCGTCGCTCGCGTCGCTCGAGCCCGTGGCTGCCAACGACGACGGGTGGGATCTGCTCGGCGCCAGCCGAGTCTCGTTCCCGGTCGTCGCCGGCGAGGAGTTCGCGATCGCCGTGGACGGCTTCGACGGCGCAAATGGGCGCTTCGCGCTGAACTGGACGATCGCGCCGCCGAACGACGACTTCAACCGCGCGGGGGTGCTTACGGGCGGGCAGGGAACGACGCTCGGCACGACGTTCCGGTCGACGTGGGAGGACGACCCGTCCGACCGCCACGACCCGGCCGACGTCTGGTACCTCTGGCGCGCGCCTCAGAGCGGCCTCGTCGCGTTCACGATGGAAGCCACCTCCTACTACTCGGGCTTCTCCGTCTGGACCGGGTCGACGCTCACGTCGCTCGAGGGTGTCGCGACCGCCGATATCCGCAACGGGCGCTTCCTGACGAGAAAATGGCAGGCCGTCGCCGGGACCGTGTACCGCCTCGAGGTGGTCGGCGACTCCTTCGGCGCGTTCACGCTGGCATGGGGCCCGACGACGATCCCGCCGCCGCCCGTGACGCCGCGGCCGCCGAACGACGACTTTGCAGCGGCGGCTGTGCTGATCGGCGACTCGGGCTCGGTCACCGGAACGAACGAAGGGGCGACGCTCGAGGACGACGAGCCCGTGCACAACGAAGAGTTCTGGACGTCGTCCACCGTCTGGTATCGCTGGACGGCGCCGTTCACCGGCACGCTCGAGCTCGACCCGACGGGAAGCGACTTCACGACGATCGTCTCGGTCTTCGGAGGCGACCGTCTGGAGCACTTGCGTCGCGTCACGTCCCGCTTCGGGAGCGTCGTCACGAGAGTCGGCGTGACCGCGGGCACGACGTACGCGATCGCCGTGGGCGGGGCCAGTTCCTACGACTCGAACGGAACCATCCAGCTCGCGTGGCGCCGCTCGACGTCGGCACCGGCGAACGACGGTTTCGCGGCCGCGGCGACGCTCGCGGGGCCGAGCGGCTCGATCGACCTCTCGAACACGGAGGCGAGCGCCGAGCTCGACGAGCCGTACCACGCCGGGGCGCGCCCCAACGCATCCGTCTGGTACAGCTGGACGGCGCCGAGCAGCGGGCCGGTCTCGTTCTCGACGTCGCTTGCTTCCGTCGACGGGAGGCTCGCCGTCTACACGGGGTCGGCGATCGGCTCGCTTTCGACCGTTGCGGCCAACGACGAAAGCCTCTCCGGCGGCACCGAGGCGCGCGTCGTCTTCACCGCCGCGCAGGGCGCGACCTACCGGATCGTGTTCGACACTCCGGCCTGGACGCCCTGGGGCGCGGCGTCGCTCTCTTGGCGCATGCCTCCGTCGCCGCCCAACGACGCCTTTGCGAATGCCGCCACGCTGCCGCGCGCGCAGTACTCGGTGACGCGTTTTCTCGTGGACGGCGCCGACAACTACGGCGCGACGACGGAAGCCGGTGAGCCTGTGCACGGCGGCGTCGCGGGAGCCGCTGCGACGGTGTGGTACCGGGTCGACTGGGACTACCTGTCGATGCCGCTGACGCTGGACACGATCGGCAGCACGTTCGACACGGTCGTCGCGGTCTACACCGGCACCACGCTGGCGACGCTGACGCCCGTGGCGAGCGACGACGACTCCGCCGGCGGCGGCCTGAGCAGGCTCTCGTTCACGACCCCGTACGGACTGGGGTCGCCGACGACGTACTGGATCGCAGTCGCCGGCAAGGGAGGCGCGACGGGGAAGCTCTCGCTGACCCTCGGGCCTGCGGAAGGGCCGCCGAACGACCACTTCCACGCGGCGACGTGGCTGACCGGACCGAGCGGCAGCGTCACGGGCAGCCTGCGCAAGGCGTCGTTCCAGCTCGGGGAGCCGCCGGTGACTCCGTACGCCGGCGACGGGTCGATCTGGTACCGCTGGACGGCGCCGGCGACCGGGACGTGGCGCTTCGACATCACGGGCTCGCCGTACCTGAGCGCCTTCGGCGTCTTCGCAGGGACACGCATCGACGACCTCCTCATGCTCGGCGGCACCGACGATCCCGTCCTCCATGTTCCGGTCGTCGCGGGGCAGACGTACTCGATCGCGCTCGTCGGCGACACGTCGTCGAGCGTCGCGGCAAAGCTCGCGTGGCGGCAGGCGAACGTGGACGCGAACGACCAGTTCGCGTCGGCGCGAGTCCTTTCCGGCGCGAGCGGCACGGTGACGCAGTCGAACCGCGAGGCGAGCGTGGAGCCGCTCGAGCCGTTCCACGCCGACAGCGACGGCGGCGCGTCGCTCTGGTACCGCTGGACGGCGCCCTTCACCGGCACCGTCGCAGTCGACACGGTGGGCAGCGCGCCGGCGGACAACGTGCTCGCCGTCTACACCGGCTCGAGCCTGCTGGACGTCGTCGAGGTAGCGTCGAGCGACGACTTCGCCGGCGACGTCGTTCCGAGCGTCCGCTTCGAGGCCTCCGCCGGCACGACGTACTGGGTCGCGGTGGACGCCGTGGCGACCTGGCCCGATCCCTTTGCCGGCCGCGGCGACGTGAAGCTGAACTGGCTGCTCGCCGTGCCGCCCGCGAACGACAGCTTCGTGGGCGCGCAGACGCTCGCGGGTGAGTCGGGCAGCGTCTCGGGCACGACGGTCGGCGCGCGCACCGAGCGCGGCGAGCCGCCGCACGGCGAGCGCGCGGCCGGCGCGAGCGTCTGGTATGCGTGGACGGCGCCGGCGGGCGCGACGTATCGCTTCGACACGACCGGCAGCGGCTTCCCCGCGCTCCTGGGTGTGTACACCGGCGGCGGCCTCGACACGCTGCACGTGGTGCGGCGGAGCGACGACCTCGGCGGCAGGTCGGCGTCGGTCACGTTCGCGGCCACCGCGGGAACGACGTACCGCATCGCCGTAGACGGCCTTGTGCGCGCGACGGGCACCGTATCGCTGTCGTGGACGAAGGCACCGCCGCTCAACGACGCATTCGCCGCAGCGGAAGCCATCTCCGGACGGATGGGCACCGTACTCGGCTCGACGCGGGGGGCGACGCGCGAGGCGGGTGAGCCTGCGCATGCAGGGCGCGGAGACGGCGCGTCGATCTGGTTCCGCTGGCGTGCGCCCGCGACCGAACCGGTCCGCTTCGACACCGTGGGCAGCGACTTCGACGGCGCACTCGCCGTCTACACCGGCTCGAGTGTCGGCGCGCTGACACCGATCGCTGCGAGTGACGACGCCGTGATCTTCGAGGCGCGCATGGGCGTCGTCTACTCCATCGCGATCGACGCGGCGATCGGCAACACCGGCAATGCGGTGCTGAACTGGATGCCCGCGCCGCTGCCGCAGAACGACGACCTCGCCGATGCGCAGGCGATCGGCGGTCGCGAGGGACAAGTCACGGCCACGAGCTTCCCCGCGACGCACGAGCCGGGTGAACCCGACCACGCGGGCGCCGGAGCGCGGCGCTCGGTCTGGTACCGGTACAGGGCGCCGGCGACAGGGCGTCTCACCGTGCGCACCGACTACAACGAGTTCGACACGGCAGTCGCGGCGTACACGGGCACGGCGCCCGGCACGTTGACGCTGCGCGCGCAGGACGCGGGAACCGACGGCACGTACGACTCATACCGGCGCAGCCGCATCTCCTTCGACGTCGTCGCCGGCGCCGAATACGTCATCGCCGTCGACGGCATCGGCGGCCAGGCGGGCGGGTTCACGCTCCTCTGGCGGCTGCCGCCGGCGAACGACGATCTCGCCGGCGCGCAGACGATCGCGGGCGCGAGCGGGAGTGTCTCAGGAACGACCGAGGGCTCCGGCGTGGAGACGGGCGAGCCGGAGGCGGGCTACGTCCAGGATCACACCGTCTGGTATCGCTGGACGGCGCCGGCCGACGGTACGTATCTCTTCGACCTCGCGGGTAGCGTTGTCGACGACGCGGGCCTGGAGATCTTCGCCGGCACGACGTTCGCGACCTTGCGCGCCGGCGGCCACTGGCGCGATCCCGGACGCATCGGCGTCGTCGGCGGCACGACCTATCTCATACGCGTCGCATCGACCTGGAACAGCGCCCCGTTCCGGCTCAACTGGCGACCCGTCGATGCGCCGGCGAACGACAACCTCGACGCGGCGCGCACGATCACGGGCGACCGTGGCGCGACCAGCGGCGTCAGCGTCGGCTCGAGCCGCGAGCCGGGCGAGCCCGCGCACGGCGAGCAGGGTTACACCGTGTGGTTCCGCTGGACCGCGCCGGCGGCGGGAAAGCTCTGGGTGTCGTCGAGCGGCACGATCCCGAGCTCCGCCGTCGTGGCGTACACGGGCGCGGCCGTCGGTTCGCTCACCAAGGTCGACGGTTACTACTCCGCGACCTGCGGCGCCAACGCGTCGTGTTACGCGCACATCGGGGTGCCGGTCGTCGCGGGGACCACGTACTTCCTCGCGCTCGACAGCGCGGCCGAGGGCAGCTACTACCTCAACTGGCTCTTCGACGGGTCGAGCCCGTCAAGCGGCACGAGCAATGACATGTTCGCCTCGGCGCACGTGCTGACGCGGCCAAGCGACAACGTGTTCGGGAGCAACGTCGGCGCAACGAAGGAACCGGGTGAGCCGAACCACGCCGGCAGGGCGGGCGGCAAGTCGGTCTGGTACTCGTGGCGCGCGCCGGCGTCGGGGAAGACGGTGTTCCAGACGAACGGCTGCAGCCTGGACACGCTGCTCGCCGTCTACACCGGCTCCAGCGTCTCTGCACTGACGACGGTCGCGTCCAACGACGACGTCTCGGCGACGTGCGCCGCGAGCCTCGTCTCGTTCACAGCGGTCGTAGGCACCACGTACCGCATCGCGGTCGACGGCGACGGCGGCGTCGCGGGAGACTTCACGCTGCAGTGGACGGGCCAGCCGGCAGACGTCGACGTCCCGGTCACGACGATCTCGGGCGGCCCCTTCGGCACGGTCTCGACCCGCGACGCGTCCTTCCCGTTCTACGCGAGCGAGACCGGCGTCACGTTCGCTTGCTCGCTCGACGGCGCTGCGTTCACCTCGTGCACCTCTCCGGCCGCGTACACCGGCCTGTCGGCGGGGTCGCACGTCTTCCGGGTCCGCGCGGCGGACGCCGCGGGGAACGTCGAGCAGCCGGCGGCCGAACGGGCGTGGACGATCGCGCCGCCGCCGGCCAACGACGCCTTCGCCTCTCGCGCGACGATCTCCGGGCTCACGGGCGAGGTCATCGGCACCGTCACGGGCGCGACCGTCGAGCCGGGCGAGCCGAATCACGCCGATCTCGCGAACGACCGCTCCGTCTGGTTCGCGTGGACTGCGCCGCGCGACGGCCTCGCTACCGTCGAGACGGAGCCGAGCCCTGTCTGGGCGGAAAAGCGCGTCGGCGTGTACACCGGTTCGACGGTCGGCGCGTTGACGCCCGTCGGCCGAGTCGCGGCGCCCTTCGGCGTCGACGTCTCGGCGGACTCGCTCACGTTCCGGGCGACGGCCGGCGTCGCGTACGTGATCGCCGTCGCCGGAACGGCGAACGGCGACTTCCGCCTCGACTGGCAGCTTGCACCGCCGAACGACGACCGCCGCGACGCACTCGTGCTGACCGGCGGCAGCGGGACCTGGCGCGGCGACAACATCGCGGCGACGCGGGAGGCCAGTGAGCCGGCGCACGCCGGCAGACCGGGTGGCCGCTCGATCTGGTTCCGCTGGACTGCCCCCGCCAACGGCGTGCTCCAGCTCGATACCGTCGGCAGCGACACTGCCCTCGACACCCTGCTCGCCGTCTACACCGAGGGCCCCCCGAGCTTCTGGTGGCAGGAGCCGCTGTTCCCGCGCGCGGGCGACGACGACTCGGCGGGCGGCGGCAAGAGCCGCGTCAGCCTCCGGGTCTTCACCGGAACCACCTACTGGATCGCCGTCGACGGCTTCGACGGCTCGTCCGGCGTCGTCACGCTCAACCGCTCGTTCGACGCGGTCGTCGCGCCCACGCCGCCGACCGTTGCGCTCACGTCGCCGGCCGACGGCGCTTTCGTCCGCGACGACGTCGCGCTTGCCGCGACCGCATCCGATCCCGACGGGATCGAACGCGTCGAGTTCCTCGTCAACGGCAGCGTCGTCGGCTTCGACACGACCCCGCCGTACGCAGTCGACTGGGACTCGACCTCCGTCGTCGACGGACCGGCAACCATCACCGCGCGCGCGACCGACTTCTCTACCGCCGCGGCCTTGTCGGCGGCGCGCACCGTGACCGTCGACAACACCCCGCCGGTGACGACGATCCTGGGCGGGCCGAGCGGCCAGGTCACGAGCACCTCCGCGGTGTTCACGTTCTCCGCCGACGATCCGACCGCGACGTTCAGCTGCGCGATCGACGGCCTCTGGCAGCCGTGCAGCTCGCCCCGAACGTACGACGGTCTCGCAATCGGAACGCATACGTTCGAGGTGCTCGCGACCGACCGCGCCGGCAACGGCGAGATCAACCATCCCTGGCGGCAATGGCAGGTCGTCGTCTCGGACACGACACCGCCCGAGACCATGATCGACTCGGGTCCGAGCGGCACGACGCAGGCGACGAGCGCGACCTTCACCTTCTCGTCGAACGAGGTGGGGGCGACGTTCGAATGCCGGCTCGACGGCTCCGAATACGCAAGCTGTAGCTCACCCCGCTCGTACGCGTCGCTTGCCGCCGGCGCTCATTCGTTCTCCGTGCGCGCCCGCGACACGTCCGGCAACCTCGACGCAACGCCTGCGGAGCGGACGTGGACCGTGTCTCCGCCGCCCGTCGCGCCGCCGGACACGACGCTCGACGCTCATCCGCCGGCGACGACGACGGCGACGAGCGCGACGTTCGCGTTCTCGTCAGGTGCGGCGGCGCGTTTCGAGTGCTCCCTCGACGGCGGCGCATTCGCGCCGTGCGGGTCCCCGACGACGTACGACTCGCTCGCAGTCGCGCCGCACTCCTTCGCGGTTCGCGCGGTGGACTTCAGCGGAAATCCAGACCCGACGCCCGCCACGTGGTCGTGGACGATCACCGGCCCGGCGGACACGACACCGCCGGATACGACGATCGAAGCCGGCCCGTCGGGCACCGTCGACATGACGTCCGCGACGTTCACGTTCTCGGCGAACGAAGCCGGCAGCCGGTTCGAGTGCTCGCTGGACGCGTCCAAGTTCGCGGCTTGCACACCGCCGAAGACGTACGACGGCCTGGCCGGCGGCACCCACACGTTCGCCGTTCGGGCGGCCGACGCGAGCGGCAACGTCGACGCAACCCCGGCGACGCGCAACTGGACGGTGTCTGCGTCTGTGCCGCCGGTCCCGCCCGACACGTCTCTCGACTCGCATCCGCCGGCCACGACGACGGCGACGAGCGCCACCTTTGCGTTCTCGTCCGGCGCCGGGGGCGCGCGGTTCGAGTGCCTGCTCGACGGTGGCGCGTTCGCTCCATGCACTTCGCCGAAGACGTATGGATCGCTCGTGTTCGGGCCGCATTCCTTCGCAGTTCGCGCGGTGGGGAGCAGCGGAAATCCCGATTCGACGCCCGCGACGTGGGCGTGGACGATCACAGTCGTCGCGGACACCGCACCGCCGGATACAACGTTCGACAGCGGGCCTTCGGGCACAGTCGGATCGACGTCCGCCACGTTCACATTCTCGGCGAGCGAGCCTGCCGCGACGTTCGAGTGCGCACTCGATGCCGCCGCGTTCGCGCCCTGCTCCTCGCCCAAGACCTACGACGGGCTCACGGAGGGAACGCACACGCTCGCAGTTCGCGCGAGCGACGCGAGCGGCAACGTCGACGCGACGCCGGCCGCGCGGACGTGGACGGTGTCGCTGCCGCGGCCGGTCGCTCCACCGGACACGACGCTCGACGCTCACCCTCCGGCAACGACGACCGCGACGAATGCGACCTTCGCGTTCTCGTCACCTGCGGCGGCGCGGTTCGAGTGCTCCCTGGACGGCGCCGTTTTCGTGGCGTGCGCGTCGCCGATGACCTATGAACCGCTGCTGCTCGGACCGCATACGTTCGCCGCCCGCGCGGTGGGGATCAGTGGAAGTCCGGACCCGACGCCGGCGAGCTGGTCGTGGACGATCGCGGCCGCGGCGGACACGACACCGCCGGATACCACCATTGACGCCGGCCCGTCCGGCATCGTCGAGTCGACGTCCGCGACGTTCACGTTCTCGGCGAGCGAAGCCGGCGCGGCGTTCGAGTGCTCCCTCGATGCGTCCGCGTTCGCGCCCTGTTCCTCGCCGAAGAGCTACGACGGGCTCGGCGCGGGAACGCACACGGTCGCAGTACGCGCAAGCGACGTGAGCGGCAACGTCGACGCGTCACCCGCGTCGCGAACGTGGACGGTCGCCCCTTCGCCGGGACCGCCGCCGACGGTGCCGGCGCCGGCGCCCGATCTGGCCACGACGTTGACGGCGAACCAGACTGAAGCCAAAGTCGGTACGGTCATCTCCGTCACCGCAGTCGTCTCGAACCGTGCCGCGAGCGCGACCGGCGTCGTCGTCACGCTCACGTTCTCGCCGAACGTGCGCGTGATCAGCTCGAGTGCGGACCGCGGCCCCGGCTGCGCCGCCGGACCGCCGCTCGTCTGCACTGTCGGCGCCGTCGCCACGCCGACGACGATCTCGATCGAGCTGAGCGTCGTGGCAGCCGGCCCCGTCGTCGTCAATGCCGCCGCACGGTCCGCAGCGAACGACGCGAACGTCGCTGACAACGACGCGACGCTGACGATTCGAGCTGCCGCGTCCGCCTCGGCGTCACCCCTCACGCCGGCCCCTGCGGTCACGGTCCGAACGGGAACAAGCGGACGTGATGTCCTCCGCGGAACGGCGCGCCGAGACACGCTCCGCGGCTTGGGCGGGAACGACGTGCTCTATGGCCTCGGCGGCAACGACCTGCTCGTCGGCGGGGCGGGTCGAGATCGATTCTCGGGTGGCGCGGGCAATGATGTCCTGCGTGCCGACGACAGGCAGCGCGACGTGGTCGCCTGCGGCCCTGGCCGCGACGTCGTCTACGCCGACCGATTCGACCGAATCGCAAGAGACTGCGAACGCGTCGTCCGCCACCGTATCCACTAGGCAGCCGAGACGCCTTGCATGTTGCCGCGAGTCGCTCGTAGTCGCACGGTGCGGCTTCCGCCGGGACGGGTCGCACTCACGCGACGACTGCGCGCGAGGCTTGGCCATAGCCGCGGACGCGTGCCAAGCTCATGCGTAAGCGTTCTCACCCAGCCGAGCGTGGCGAGACGTAAGTTGCCAGCATGGAGAGCGAGAGCGGAGAGAGGAGGCTAGCTGCCTACGCATTCTGCGTTCGGGACGATGGAGCGGTGCTGCTGGCGCGTATGGCGCCGGGCTCCCCCGATGCCGGCTCCTGGACGCTGCCGGGAGGCGGTGTCGAGTTCGGAGAGCACCCTGATGACGCCGTGCTACGGGAGTTACGCGAGGAAACCGGCCTAAGTGGCGAGCGCGGGCGCGTTGTTGCGGTGTACTCCCACACCTACCGACGGTCGCCTACGCGTCCTCGACCTCCCTTTCAGCACGTGGGTCTGATCTACGAGGTTCGGATACAAGAAGGCGAGCTGCTTCACGAAATCGGCGGCTCCACCGACTTGTGTCAATGGGTCGCGCGCTCTGGGCTCCCGTCGCACCCTCTCGTGCCATTAGCCGCGTTCGCGGTTGCGCAGTTGATCCGCGCGAGCACTTGACGGCCGCTCAAGGTGTACGCGCTGACCACTGGCGGAGCCGAGGTTCCTGGTCGCTGGCGGAGTTGGCGTGATTTGTCCTCGGCGTTCCGTCTGGGATTCACGCGCGGATGAGCGTGGGCGGGTGACGGCGACGGTCTGGGAG
>JBJMJE010000356.1:0-7275 GCA_045806505.1 Gaiellaceae bacterium | reverse complement strand
ACTTTCGGCGTCGCGGGATTTGCTCGCGCCTCGTGGTCGAAGCGGCGCGTCTTTCCGCCGCCGAGTACGGCGTTGCTCGGTTCGTCATCGTCGCCGACGTCCACTACCACGCGCTCGGCCTATACGAATCGCTCGGCTTCGAGCGCGCAGAAAGACTCTGCGGAGTCTGTCGCTGGCCACGAGCCGACGCATTGGCCGGGTCGTAGTCGCGCATTTTCGTCGCCGATCGCGAGAGTCGTCACCGGTACGCTCCTCGGCTGGTGGCGCACTACCTCTTCAACTTCATGAGGCAAGACGCAGCGCCGCGCGAGGAGGCCACCGGATTACTGCGGCTCGGGATGTGGGGCGTCGACGCTGACGAGCCGCACCGTGACGCGCTTGCCCCGGGCGACCTCGTCCTCGTCTATCTCGGCGCGCCCGACCTGAAGTTCGTCGGCCGCGCCGAGCTCGCGTCGGCTGTTCACGATTGGACACCGTCGGAGGCACAGGCCTACGCCGGGGATTCCGCCGGCGGTGTGTTGCTGGCTCAGGTCGAGGAGTGGGACCCGCCGGTACCGATGAGCTCCGTGCTGTCGGAGATCGGGCCGTCCGAGACTGCGCGGGCCGAATTCGAAGAGGGCGTCGTTCGGATCGCCGCCGGCGAGTATGCGGCCGCGCTGGCGGTCGCGGCCTCGATGCGCTGATCCGTCTTAGCCTCGCGCCGCAGGACTCGCACGCGCGGCACAGAAGTCGCTCTCGTGCCACCCAGGAAGCGGAAGAAGAGGCGCGTCCTCAGGCCGCGCACGCCGTCGCGTGTCAAGACGCGCACGAAGACGAAGCGCCCGCACGGGCGGTACTCGGAGCTCTACGGCCTCGGGCTCGTCGCGGCCGGGGTCTTCCTCGGGATCGTCCTCTACGGCGGCTGGGACGGCGGCATGGTCGGCGGCCCGCTG
This sequence comes from Gaiellaceae bacterium, assembly GCA_045806505.1. Taxonomy (GTDB): domain Bacteria; phylum Actinomycetota; class Thermoleophilia; order Gaiellales; family Gaiellaceae; genus DASVFB01. The sequence continues at coordinate 6,343 of JBJMJE010000356.1, read as the reverse complement.
TCGGATGCGGTCCACGGACTGGTCGGCGCTGCCGCCTACCTCGTCCCGCTCGGGTTCGTCGGCGTCGGCTCGCTCATGGTCGCGCGCAGCGAGCTCGTGGACTTCCGCCCGTTTCGCGTCGGTCTCGCCGTTCTCACGTTCGGCCTACTGACGACGCTCGCCACCGCGCACGGAGGCTTCCTGGGCTGGGTCTTCGGCGGCGGGCTCGGCGCGCTGCTCGGTCCCGGCGCGGCGATCCTCGGAATCCTCGCGCTGGTCGTCGGTGCCCTGCTCCTCTCCGGCGCGTCGGCGGGCGCGATCGTCCGCCGCTCGCACCACGCCGTCCGCACCGCCGCGCGCCGGCGGCGACCGGCGACGCCGCCGCCGAGTCCGAAGCCGAAGCTCGCAACGACGACGCCGCCGCTCGATGCGGTGCACGCGTTCCCGGACGTCGTCGGCGCCGAGCAGGAACAGCAGCCGCTGCTCGTCAGGCCGCAGCCGCTCGACGAGGATCCACCGACGCTGTTCGACGTCACCGACGTCTCGGAGCATGCCGAGTACGTCCTGCCCGATCGCGCCGTCCTGCACAGGTCGCCGGCGAACACGAAGGCCGATCCGGCGGCCGCGGATCGGATCGGAGCGTTGCTCGTGCAGACGCTCGAGCACTTCGGGATCGACGCGACGCTGAGCGGCCGCATCGCCGGCCCGCGCGTCACGCGCTACGAGCTGCAGCTCGCGCCCGGCACGAAGGTGTCGAAAGTGTCCGCGCTCAAGGACGACCTGAGCTACGCGCTCGCGACGACCGAGATCCGCATCCTCGCCCCGATCCCCGGCAAGCAGGCCGTCGGAGTCGAGGTGCCGAACCTCTCGCCGAACCTCGTCACGCTCGGCGACATCTACGACGACCTGCCGCAGACCGCGTCGCCGCTCGCCGTCTGGCTGGGCAAGGACATCTCCGGCAACGCCGTCTGGACCGACCTCGCGCGGATGCCGCACATCCTCATCGCGGGCACGACCGGGTCGGGCAAGTCCGGCTGCATCAACACGATCCTCACGTCGATCCTGCTGCGCGCCACTCCCGACGAGGTGCGGATGATCCTCGTCGACCCGAAGCGCATCGAGCTCGGCTACTACGAGTCGATCCCGCACCTGCTCACGCCGGTCGTCTCGTCGCCGAAGCAGGCGGCGGCGGCGCTCGCGAACGTCGTCGCGGAGATGGAGCGCCGCTACGAGAAGATGTCGATCCTCCGCTCGCGCAGCCTCAACGAGGCGAACCGCGCCCTGCGCTCGCGCGGCGAACCGACGATGCCGTACCTGCTCGTCGTCATCGACGAGCTCGCGGATCTGATGATGATCTCGCCGCAGGACGTGGAGGACGCGATCATCCGGCTCGCGCAGAAGTCACGCGCGGTCGGCATCCACCTCGTGCTCGCGACGCAGCGGCCGTCCGTCGATGTCATCACCGGGATGATCAAGGCGAACGTCCCGTCGCGCATCGCGTTCGCGGTGTCGTCGCAGACGGACTCGCGCGTGATCCTCGACGGCAACGGCGCCGAGTCGCTGCTCGGCCAGGGCGACATGCTCTTCAAGCCGCTCGGCACGTCGCGCCTGCAGCGCTTGCAAGGCGCCTATGTCACCGAAGAGGAGGTCTCGCTCGTCGTCGAGCAGGCACGCGCGCAGCGCCCCCAGGAGCTCGACGAGTCGCTGCTCGTGGCACCCGAGGTCGAGCCGTCGGAAGACGATTCGAGTGACGGCGACTTCGACCCGGACGAGGATCCGCTGCTCGAGCGTGCGATCGAGATCGTCGTCCAGACGCAGACGGCGACGGTCTCGCTCCTGCAGCGACGGCTGCGAGTCGGCTACACGCGCGCCGGCCGTCTGATCGACATGCTCGAGCGCCGCGGGATCATCTCCGGCTACGAAGGATCGAAGCCGCGCCGGGTGCTCGTGGACGAGCGCGTCCTCGCCGAAATCGGCGATAAAACATGAGTCACAGCGGTTCGTAAAACCGTTTGTGAATGATCTGTTTGTGCCTAGACCGGCGTCCTAACAGCGGGTTAGGATCGATCGTCTTATCGATTAGGACCGCACCATCTCACGTATAGGAGGGCAAGTGAAGTTCACCCGCACTGGTATCGCTGCGCTTGCGGTGCTCGCGATTGCAGCGACCGCGCTCGTGCTGACTTCGATCGGGTCTGCCAAGCCGGCCAAGACTGCGGCGACGCCGTTCAAGATGGCGATCGTCACCGACATCGGCAGCCTGCAGGACCGCTCGTTCAACCAGCTCGCCAACACCGGGCGCAAGGCGATCGGCAAGAGGCTCGGCATCGGCACGCGCGTCTATGAGACGCACTCCGAGTCCGAGCGCATCCCGAACATGCTCGCGGCGTCGAAGGCCGGCTACAACCTTATCTTCGCCGTCGGCTTCCTCAACTACACGGCGCTGAACGCCGTGGCGCCGAAGTTCCCGAAGCAGCAGTTCGCCGGGATCGACGAGCCGTACGTGCTGTTCAGCAAGAAGCCGAAGAACGGCGCAGGCGTCGTCTTCGCCGAGCAGGAAGCCGGCTACCTCGTCGGTTACCTCGCCGGCCTCGAGGCAAAGAAGGAGAAGTTCGACACGATCAGCGCCGTGGGCGCGAACAACGTGCCTGCGATCGTTCGCTACATCAGCGGCTACATCCAGGGCGCCAAGAAGGCGTACCCGGCCATCAAGGTGCTCGCGAACTACGCGAACGACCCGACGTTCTCGGATCAGGCGAAGTGCCACGAGACGGCGCTGAACCAGATCGACCAGGGCTCGCACGTCGTCTTCCAGGTTGCCGGCGGCTGCGGCCTCGGCGCCCTGCAGGCGGCGAAGGAGAGCAAGGTCTGGGGCATCGGCGTCGACGCCGACCAGCGCTACCTCGGTCCGCACATGCTGACGAGCGCGCTGAAGCGTGTCGACAAGGCCGTCATGGATCTGACGAGCCTGGCCAAGAACGGCACGCTCAAGACCGGCAAGGACTACAAGTTCAACCTGAAGAACGGCGGCGTGAGCCTCGGCTCCGTCAGCCCGAAGGTCCCGAAGGCCTACGTCACCAAGACGAACGCCATCGGCAAGCAGATCGCTGCCGGCAAGATCAGGGTCAAGGCAACGATCAAGTTCTAGGCACGTAGCGGTTCACGGGGGTGGGTTCCGCCCACCCCCGTAGAATCGCCGCGATGGCAGAGGGCCCGGCTCCCGTCCTCGAGTTGCGGGGAATCACCAAGGTCTTCCCCGGCACCGTCGCCAACGACCACATCGATCTCGATCTCCGCCGCGGCGAGGTGCATGCGCTGCTCGGCGAGAACGGCGCCGGCAAGACGACGCTGATGAACATCCTCTACGGGCTGTCGAAGCCCGACGAGGGCGAGATCCTCCTCGACGGCGAGCGCATCACCTTCAGCTCGCCGAAGGACGCGATCGAGCGCGGGATCGGCATGGTGCACCAGCACTTCATGCTCATCCCGGTGATGACGGTCGCCGAGAACATCGTGCTCGGGATCGAGCCGAGCGACAAGGGTTTCCTCGACTACGACGCCGCACGCGCGCGCGTGCGCGAGCTCGCGAGGACGTTCGGCTTCCACATCGATCCCGATGCGCGGATCGAGGACATCGGCGTGGGCCAGCAGCAGCGCGTGGAGATCCTGAAGGCGCTCTACCGCAACGCCGGCATCCTGATCCTCGACGAGCCGACGGCCGTGCTGACGCCGCAGGAGGCGGCGGAGTTCTTCGGAATCCTCGAGACGCTGAAGCGGGAGGGCATCTCGATCATCTTCATCAGCCACAAGCTGAACGAGGTGCTGGAGATCGCAGACCGCGTGACCGTGCTGCGCCGGGGCAAGAAGATCGAGACGCTGACGATGGAGGGCGCGACCCAGGAGACGCTCGCGCGCGCGATGGTCGGCCGAGAGGTGCTCCTGCGCGTGGAGAAAGCGGACGCGGATCCCGGCGACGTGCTGCTCGAGGTCGAAGACCTGCACGTGTTCGACGACCGCGAGATCGAGAAGGTGAACGGCGTGTCGCTGACCGTGCGCGCGGGCGAGATCGTCGGCATCGCAGGCGTCGACGGCAACGGGCAGACGGAGTTGATCGACGCGATCACGGGCTTGCTCAAGATCGAGAGTGGAGTCGTCCTCGTCGCAGGCAAGGAGCTCCGGCACGCGAGCGCGCGCGACGTGCTCGATTCCGGCATCGGCCACATCCCGCAGGACCGCCAGCGGCGCGGGCTGGTGCTCGAGTTCTCGATCGCCGAGAACGTCGCGCTCCACGACTTCCGCAAGGCGCCGAACGCCCGCTTCGGCTGGCTCTACCCGCGGCGTCTGATCGACAAGGCACGCACGCTGATCACGGAGTTCGACGTGCGCGGCGGCGGTCCGGAGACGCTGGCCGGCGCGCTCTCCGGTGGGAACCAGCAGAAGGTGATCCTCGCGCGCGAGATCGACCGCGACCCGAAGGTGCTGATCGCCGCGCAGCCGACGCGCGGCCTCGACGTCGGCGCGATCGAGGTCGTGCACCGGAGGCTGATCGAGGAGCGGGACGAAGGGCGAGCCATCCTGCTCGTCTCGCTCGAGCTGGAGGAGATCCTCTCGCTTTCCGACCGCATCCTCGTCCTGTTCGAGGGCGCGATCGTGGGCGAGTACCCGCCGACGGTGACCGAGGAGGAGCTCGGCATCGCGATGACGGGCGGCCGGAGAGAGGCGGCGGCCTGACCCAGGACGTCCAACAGCTCCCGAGCGAACCGCCCGGCGAGCCGGAGCCGGGAAGCCTCGTAGCGCGCTACAGCCTCCTGCAGAAGGCGGAGGGGCTGCTCGCGCCGCTGCTCACGCTCGTGCTCGCGTTCCTCGTCAGCGGCGTCGTGGTGCTGCTGACGACGGGGAGCATCGGCGACACGCTCAAGACGTACCGAGCGATCTTCCAGGGCGCGGGCCTGAACTGGTTCTTCGACGTCGGGAACAACTCCATCGGCCTTCCGTTCACCGACGGACGCGTCTGGTTCCCCTGGAACACCGACGACATCACGTCGCAAGCCGCCTCGAACCTCCAGCAGACGCTGCTTCTCTGGACTGCACTCGTGCTGACGGGGCTGGCCGTCGCGTTCGCGTTCCGGTGCGGGCTCTTCAACATCGGCGGCAACGGCCAGTACCTCTCGGGTGCGATCGCCGCGGTGCTGATCTCGACCGAGCTCCCGAAGGTCGTCAACCTGCCCGGCCTCCTGGTGATCGTCGTATCGGTTCTCGGCGCGATGCTCGCGGGAGCCGCGCTTGCAGGCCTGGCCGGCCTGTTGAAGGGGACGGTCGGCGCGCACGAGGTGATCACGACGATCATGCTCAACTGGATCGTCGTCTGGGTCGGGTCGTACCTGTTCAACGTCGGCGGTCCACTGCAGACGTCCGGCGGCGCAGGTGCGGTTCCGTCGTCCGCGGACGTTCCGGACAAGGCGCACCTGCACACGTTCTGGGGCGATCCGCTCCTGCAGGGCCTGCACATCGGGTTCTTCATCTCGATCGCCGCGCTCGTCGTCTACTCGCTCGTTCTCAACCGGACGACGCTCGGCTACGAGGTGCGCGCGGTGGGGCACAACCCCGAAGCGGCGCGCTACGGCGGGATCAACGTTCCGCGCAACGACTTCCTCGCGATGGCGATCGCCGGGTTGTTCGCCGGCCTTGCCGGTTCGCTCGACATCCTCGGCTGGCAGTACCGCGTCGACATCACGACGATCCAGGGGACGAACATCGGCTTCATCGGCATCGCCGTCGCGCTGCTCGGACGGAACACGGCCGTCGGAGTCGGGCTCTCGGCGCTCCTCTTCGCGGCGCTCCAGACGGGAACGGCCTCGCGGAACCTCGATCCGACGATCTTCGCGCCCGGCGTCGGCGGCAGCCTCGCCGTGATCATCCAGGGCCTCGTCGTGCTGTTCGTCGGCGCCGACGTGCTCATCCTCGTGATGCTCGGCTGGCTGCGGCGCGGCCGCTCGAGAAGGGCGCCCGCCTGATGGCGATTCCCTGGGGATCGCGTCGCCTCGGCTTCGCGGCGATCGCTGTCGGCGTCTGCGCGGCGCTCGTCGCCCTGCCGCCCGTGGGCACTCGCAGCCCGGCCTTTCCGGTCGCCATCGGTCTGCTGGCGATCGCGCTCGGTCTCACCTTCTGGTTGGTTCGCGGTGAGCGGCGGATCGGCGGCTATGCGATCGCGGCGGGCATCTTCGGTCTCCTCATCGGCTACTTCGCGACCCGCTCGAGCACGACGAAGCTCGACACCGTCGTCGTGTGGGGCGCGCTCTTCGCCGCGATGCTGCGCTACGCGACGCCGCTCGCGTTCGCGGCGATCGGCGGCCTGTTCTCGGAG
>JBJMJE010000355.1:0-5030 GCA_045806505.1 Gaiellaceae bacterium | reverse complement strand
GGTTGCCGCCTCCGCAGCGCGCGCTGACGCCGTAGTTGCCGGCGGCCTTGCTGCTCGGAATGCGCGGCCGAACGCCGAACTTGCCGCCGCTACGGACGCGTGCGAAGACCGCAGGCAGGCCGGCGAAGTCGTGTGTGTGCGCGAACGCCTTCGAGATGATGGTCACGGTGTCTCCGACGGGGCAGCCGTCGGCGTTGCCGCGGACGATCACGCGGTGGCCGCGATGCACCGGAGACGGCGCGACGGTCAGAGAAGTCGCGGCTGTAACCGCGCCGGCGAGCGTCAGGGCAGCGACCGCGGTGCCTGTCGCGAGCGTCGCGCGCCTCATCCGCGAACAGCGCTTTCAGCGGGCGCGGACGAGACGAACCGGAGCTCCGGCACGCGCTCGAGCTCCCCGACCTCGTGCGCGAGCTCGAGGAACGTCAAGAGGCCGGCGCGCTCGCGCGGGCCGAACGAGTAGCGCAGTTTCTCGAAGTAGCGCGCGAGGAAACCGGCCGGATAGCCGTAGAGCGCGGCCGCCTCGAACGCGAGCGTCTCGGGATCGGTGCGCGCTGCGCGCACCGACGCGACGAGCGCGTCCTGAAGCTCGAGCAGACCCTCGGCCGGGGGCTCAGGCGCGGCCCATACGGCGAAGACCATCGGTAGGCCCGTGCGCTCGAGCCACAGCCGGCCGAGGTCGTAGTGCGGCGTCGGGTCCTCGAACGCCGACTTGAGCGCGGCGTCGCCGATGAGCAGCCGCGCCTCGGCGGGCTCGTCGAACGGCACGAGGCTCGCCTCCGGCAGCAGCACTTTCGTCAGCACGACCGACGTCGCGGACTCCGGCGTCACGGCGACCGTGCGCACGTGCTCGAGCGGCGTCTTCGACACGAGCTGGATCGAATCGACAGCTCCCTCCGACGAGACGCAGAGCCGCGGCAGCATGCGCAGCCGGTCTGCGTGGCGGGCGTACTCGATCGACGAGATCGGTGCGATGTCGAGCTCGCCGGAGATCAGTTGCCGGTTCAGTGCGGTCGGCACGCCCTGCACCTCGTCCGCTTCCGCCTCGAGGCGGAAGAACACCGGCGCCATGTTCACGTACGAGATGCGCCCGAGCCTCACGGTCGCCACTAGCTCCTGCGCTCCAGGACCGCCGCCACGATCGCGTCGAGCTCCTTGCGCTGCGATCCGTCCAGCGCCGCGCGCGCCCGCTCTGCGTACTCGAGCGCGAGCTCGCGCGACCGCTCGAGCGCGCCCGTCTGCGCAACGCGAACGAGGGCTCCCTCCTGCGGTCCGCCGGCGAGTGCCCGGTGGACGACCTCGTCCTCCTGCGCTGCGAGGATCAGCGGCAGCGTCGGCGTGCCGTCCCGGAGGTCGGTGCCGGCGACCTTGCCCGTCTCGATCGTCTGGCCGGTGCAATCGAGGATGTCGTCGACGATCTGGAAGACGACGCCGAGGTTCGCGCCGAACTCGCGCAGCGACTCTCCGCCGCCGAGGACGCATGCCGCTTCGAAGAGCTTCGCGGTCTTGAGTGCGCAGCGTTCGAGGTACGCATCGACGCTCGTGTCCGCGTCGTACCGCTGGCGCCGCTGAATCGTCTCGCCGCGCACCATGGAGAGCGCAGAGTCCGCGAGGATCTGGACCGCGCGGAGGTCCCCTGCCTGCGCGAGCTCGGCGAAGGCACGAGCGAAGAGGTAGTCGCCCGTCGCGCGCGCGACGTCCACGCCGTGTGCCGACCAGACGGAGGCGTGGCCGCGGCGAACCTCGGCGCCGTCGATCAGGTCGTCGTGCACGAGCGTCGCCATGTGCAGGAGCTCGACCGCGATGCCCGCGGCGAAAGGCGGCTCGCCGTTCTCCGGCGCGCTCAGGAACACGAGCACCGGGCGAAGGCGCTTCCCGCCCGCTGCGAGCGATTCCTTGCCGACCGCGGCGACGACTCCCGGGTGCGCCTCGACCGCGCGCTCGAGCCGCGCCTCGAGAACGTCGAGGTACTCGTCCAGCCCGCGAGCGGCGCGGATGTCGGCCAGCGCCGATGTCATTCCCTCACGCCCGTGTGTAGCGCAACGATTCCCCCTGCGAACAGCCGGTAGCCGACGTCGCGAAAGCCTGCCATTTGCGCAGCGAGGTCGTCCGGCCCGGGAAAGCGGCGAACGCTCGCCGGGAGGTACGTGTAGGCCTCGCCGCCGGGAAGCACCTTGCCGAGCAGCGGCACGATCCGGTCGAACCAGAGCGAGTAGAAGAAGCGCAACGGCCCGCGCGGGCGCGTGATCTCGAGGATGCCGAGGCGCCCGCCCGGCTTGAGCACGCGGCGGAGCTCTTCGAGCGCGCCGGGAAGATCGGCGACGTTGCGGACACCGAAGCCGACGGTCGCAGCGTCGAACGATTCGTCCTCGAACGGGAGCGCGAGCAGGTCGCCGCGTACCCAGTCGAGCTCCGGCGCCTTGCGGCGCGCGCGTTCGAGCATCGCTTCGGAGAAGTCGAGGCCGGTGACCTTCCCGCCGGCCCTGGCGGCGATGACCGCGAGATCGCCGGTTCCGCAGGCAGCGTCGAGGACGCGGTCGCCGGGCTCGACGACCGCCTTGGCCGTCGCGCGGCGCCAGCGCTGGTCGAGTCCCGCCGTCATGACGCGATTCATCACGTCGTACACCGGCGCGATCCGATCGAACATCGTCTGCACCCGCTCGGGCGGCAGCGTCCCGCGCTGCACCTCCGTCACGCGTCCCCCCAGCGCTTGACGAGCGCGTTGTCGAGCCCGAGCTGGTCGAGCGCGCGCCCGACGACGAAGTCGACGAGATCCTCGACGGACTCCGCGCCGTGGTAGAAGCCGGGCGCGAGGAACAGGATCGTCGCGCCGGCGCGCTTCGCCGTCAGCATGGTCTCGAGATGGATCGTGGAGAGCGGCGTCTCGCGGGGCATCAGCACGAGCTTGCGCTCCTCCTTCAGCGCCACGGAGGCCGCACGGTGAACGAGGTTCTGCATCGCACCCGATGCGATGGTCGCGAGCGTCGACATCGAGCACGGGCAGACGACGTAGCCGTCGACCTTTGCCGAGCCGCTCGCGTACGGCGAGCTCCAGTCGCTCGGGTCGTACACCGTCACGGCGTCGCCGGCGCCCTCAACCATCCGCGCTAGCACCTCGTCTCGCGGCAGTCTCGGATCGCCGTAGACCTCGGTGCCGATCACCTCGATGCCGGAGCTGGACGCGCATACGCCGACCTCGCACTCGGCTGCGACGAGCGCCTGCAACAGCTTGACCGCGTAGGGCGCGCCGGAGGCGCCGGTTATGCCGAGGAAGATCCGCACTCGCCCGTCATGCTATTTGGCGCCCTTCGACGCGGCGAGGAAGATGCCGATGTTGCGGATGTTCGCGGGGCTGCCGAGGTTGCCGAACACCGGCATGACGGTGTTGTTGAACTTGCGGGGATTGCTGACGTACGACGAGAAGAACTCTGCATTCTGGCCGCTCGCGCCGATCGCGCTCAGATCGGGCGCACCGAGGTTCGACGAGCCGGTGCCGAGATAGGTGTGGCACGACGTACAACCGGACTGCGCGAAGATCTTTGCGCCGGCGACCGCCTGCTTGTTGTCCTGGAAGGCCTGTCGCTGCGCCCACACCGGCACGGCCTGCACGACCTCGCTCGCGAGCGACTCCTTCGCCACCGCGCCCTTGTACGTGAGCACGCCCATCGAAAGCACGACGAGGATCGCCGCGACGATCGCGACCGGGCGCCGCAGGATGCGCCGCTCGCTCCGGAGGTCGACGAACGGGAGCGCGAGCAGCAGCATCAGGCAGATCGTCGGAATTCCGATCGTCCCGAGGATCACCGTCTCGGGCCATTTGAAGATCCGCAGCAGATAGAAGAGGAAGTAGAAGTACCAGTCCGGTCGCGGCACGAAGTTCGTCGTGCCGGGATCGGCCTTGTCGGTGTAGAGCGCGCCGAGCCAGCCCGTGTAGTCGCTCGCCGTCATGTCTGCCGTCCACTTCCAGATGCATGCGAGTGCGACGATGACGACCACGACGACGAGGCTCATCACCGTGTCGTGGAACATCGCGAACGGGAAGAACGGCTTGCCGCGCCGGTCGACGTCGTCCTTGTAGCGCTTGAAGCCCGCGCGGCGCTCGTCGATGGAGGCCACTACCGGCGTCCTCTCCGGCGCGGTTGCGTCAGCCCGCTGCGCGGCGGACGCTCCTCGCGCGCGTCCCCGGCACCCTGCTTCGTCCACGGGTTCGGCGAGACGCCGAGGCGTACGACGAGGTACAGGTGGAGCCCGATCATCGCGAACAACGCACCCGGGATCAGCAGCATGTGCAGCGCGTAGAAGCGACTCAGCGTGTCCGGACCTATCTCCGCGCCGCCGCGAAGGAACGACGCGAGGAACGGCCCGATGAACGGTCCGGTGCCGTTGATGTTGATGCCGACGACGCTCGCCCAGTACGCCGTCTGGTCCCACGGCAGCAGGTAGCCGGTGAACCCCTCGAACATGCCGGTCGCGAGGAGCAGCACGCCGATGATCCAGTTCAGCTCACGCGGATACTTGTAGGCGCCGAACAGGAAGACGCGCGCCATGTGGAAGAACATCAGGATGATGAAGACGCTCGCGCCCCAGCGGTGCATCCCGCGCACGAGCCAGCCGAGCGTGAGGTCGTTCGTGATTTTCTGGATCGACTCGTAGGCCGAGTCCGGGTCCGGCTTGTAGTACATCGCCAGGATCACGCCGGTCACCGCCTGCACCAGGAACGCGGTCAGCGTCGCCGATCCGAGCGTCTGGAACCAGTTGATATCGCCGGGGACCTTGCGGAAGAGGAAGTACTTCAACCCGCCGATCAGGCCCGACCGCTCCTCGAGCCAGTCAACGGGATACAGGATCGCCTGCGAGAGCTGCTGCTTGCGGGTCGGTGGTCTGCGCGTCGTCGCCATCAGTGCGGGGGCTGGATCGGGTAGAGCCAGGACTCGATGCCGTCGACGTGCTCGCCCGGGAAGGCGAACGGCCAGCGGTCGACGGCCGCGCCCGCGCCCGCACCTTCGACGTGGCCGACGGCGTACGGCTTGCCG
>JBJMJE010000354.1:0-5203 GCA_045806505.1 Gaiellaceae bacterium | reverse complement strand
CTCGGTCGTCAGCGTCACCGGATTGCTCGTCGAGGCGTTGGCGTCCTGGTCGAGCGCCTTCACGGTGAACGTATACGTCGTCGAGGGCGTCAAGTGACGGAGAACGACATCCGTCTCGCCGTACCAGTTCAGGTGCTGGGTGACCTGCGTGCCGTTCGCGAAAACGCGGTAGGTCACGAACTCCGAGGTGTCGTCCTCGACGCGATTCCACGTCAGCCGGACCTGGGAGGGGCCTCGCACCTGCCCCGAGAGGGTCGGAGCCGGAGGAGCCGCCGTGTCCGGCAGCGTCGTGACCGTGACGATGTTGCTCCTGCCGGACGTGTTGAGGCTGCCGTCGACCGCGTTCACGTAGAACGTGTACGTCCGGCCGGCGCTCAGCCAGTCGATCGTGAACGACGTTCGCGTCTGCGGCACGGTGAAGCCCTGACCGTCCTTGTTGACGGAGTAGGAGAAGCTGCCCGAGTTGTCCGTGGACGGATCCCAGGCGAGCGTGACGCTCGTCTGGCCGAAACTCGTGACGCGCAGATTCGTCGGCGCCGTCGGCGACGTCCTGTCGCCGGACGGCGGCGGCGGCTTCTTGCCGGCGGCGACCGGGCCGACGACGGCCAACGCAAAGACGAAAACAACCGCTGCGCCTACCCCACGGCGCAGAACGACCTGCTTGCCTGCCATGTCTTCCTCCCCGAGACGAGCCCTCACGGGCGGACGTGTGCACCCCTACCTAGTCGCGAGCCGCGCAATCGGATTCGCGCACTTCCTCAAAAGTCTCAGTCAGGTCCACGCGGAAAGGTCCGGTCCCTCGTGACGACTTCGGAAAGCGGAACTCGACACGATGCGAGCGTGGCCTTTGAACCGGACGCCGTGCGCGCCGCCGACGACGAAGTGCGCCGGCGCTGGGCGTCGCTGACGCACGACGGTTCACGCCTCGCGTTCCCCGTTCCCCACCGGTACGTCGGCGCGGGGGGCTTCTTCGACTGGCTCTTCTACTGGGACTCCTATTTCATCGTGCTGGGTCTGACGAGCCACGGGCTGGCGGAGGTCGCAGGCGAGGTCGTGGATTCGCTGCTGCTCGAGCTGGAGGCGTTCGGGTTCGTGCCGAACTTCAACTCGCCGGACGCGGTGTGCCTTTCGCGGTCGCAGCCGCCCCTGCTCACGGCGATGATCGGCGAGGTTGCGGCATCGCGCGACCTCGAGTGGCTGGCGTGGGCCGCGGAGGTCGCGGGGCGCGAGTACGAGAGCTTCTGGTGTGCGCCGCCGCGCGTGACGCTGCTCGGCCTCAGCCGCTACGCCGACGACGGCAGCCCCTGCCCGACCGTGCCCGACACACCACACCACCGCGTGGTCGCAGAGAGCGGGTGGGACAACACCCCTCGATTCGGCGACGACGCGACCGACGTCGTTGCCGTCGACCTGAACGCGCTGCTCCACCGGTACGAGCTGGACCTCGCGAGCTTCGCTGCGCTGCTCGGTCGCGACGGCGCGGTCTGGCGCCGGCGGGCTACGGAGCGGCGGTCGCGGCTCGATCGGATCCTCTGGCGCGACGGCAGGTACGTCGACGTCGCCGCGTCGACGGCCGAGCCCGTGGACGGAGCCCCGCGCTGCCTTGCCGCGTTCGTCCCACTCTGGGCGGGAGCTGCATCGCCCGCGCAGGCAGCGGCGACGCGCGCGCTGCTGCCGCTGTTCGAGCACGACCACGGCCTCGTCACGTGCGAGGAGGGCTGGCCGGACGGCACCGAGCACAACTATCCGGTCGGCTGGGCGTACTCGCACTGGTTCACCGTCGACGGCCTCCGCCGCTACGGCTATGCCGACGACGCGACGCGTATCGCGCGGAAGTGGGTGCAGCTCGTCGCCGACCGCTATCGCGAGACGGGCGAGTTCTGGGAGCGCTACGACGTCGTGAACAGCGACCGCGACGTCGCCGGCCGCTACACGACGCAGTCCGGCTTCGGCTGGACGAACGGCGTTCACGCGGCGCTCGTCGCGCGGGTGCCCGGGCTCGTATGAGGGTCTGCCTGATGGTGGAAGGTCAGGAGGGCGTCACCTGGGACGAGTGGCTCGCGCTCGCGCGGGCGGCCGAGGAGCATGGCCTGGACGGTCTCTTCCGTTCGGACCACTACGGCTCGCTGCTGGGCGGCGCCGGCGGCGGCTCGCTCGACGCGTGGGCGACGCTCGCCGCGCTCGCGACGGCGACGACGTCGATCCGCCTCGGCACGCTCGTCTCGCCGGTGACGTTCCGCCATCCCTCGCAGCTCGCGAAGATCGTCACGACCGTCGACCACATCTCGGGCGGCCGCGTCGAGCTCGGTCTCGGTGCCGGCTGGAACGAGCCCGAGCACCGCGCGTACGGCTTCGCGTTCGGGACGATGAAGGAGCGCCTCGACCACTTCGCCGAACAGCTCGAGCTGATCCACCGCCAGTGGACGGAGGCTTGCCTCACCTTCGACGGCAGGGGCCACGCGACGCAGGAGCTCACCGCACTCCCTCGGCCGCTGCAGCGACCGCACCCGCCGATCATCGTCGGCGGCAAGGGCACGGCGGGAACCGTCGCGCCGGCCGTCCGCTGGGCCGACGAGTACAACACCACCTACGCGACGCCCGAGGAATGCGCGGCGCTGCGTCGCACGCTCGACGCCGCGTGCACGGGCTTGGGACGCGAACCGGCGACGCTCGCACTCTCGCTCATGAGCGGTTGCGCGATCGGTCGCACGCAGCACGACCTCGACGAGCGACTCGCGCGCGTCGCGGCGCTCTCCGGCACCACGGCGCGCGAACTGACGGCCGCCCACGGTACGCGGTCGTTCTTCGGCACCGTCGAAGAGCTGCGCGAGCGGCTCCGCAGGCTCGAAGCCTCCGGCGTCCGCCGCGTGTACCTGCAACACCTCGACCACCGCGACCTCGACGCGGTCGCGCTCATGGGCGAACTGGCGCGGTGAGCTCGACGGGGACGGCACGGCCCCGAAGCGCGATCGCGCGTAGCGGCGCCACAGTTGCAGGTCTTGATCGCGCGGTCCTAGCCCGAGACGAGCGCGCCGTGAAGGGCGTCGTCGGCGTAGACACGCGCCGACGTCGCAGCGAGCCCCGTCAGCGACAGCGCGGTTGCCGCGCGGCGCTGCACGACCGAGCCGGCGGCGGGATCGACGGTGAGCAGTGCGTCGACCGTGGGGTCGCCGTGCGCCGCGCCGGCCGGCGTCGCTGCGAAGACGTACAGCTGCCCGCCGGACGCCACGAGGTCGACCCCCGCTGCGCCGATCTCCACGGGCGCCTGCTCGGTTCCCGTCGCGGGATCGAGACGCTCGAGGTCCAGGCCGCGGCCGGTCACCCACAGGCTCCCTGGAGTCAGCGCAAGGCGTTCGGGAGCCGCGCGTGCGCCGGCGAAGTGGCTTCCGAGACGGACGAGCCGGTCGCCGTCGATGCGAACGACCTCGCCGGAGCGGTGACTGACGATCCAGACGGACGCGTCGTCCGCCGCGAAGCCCGAAGGGCCGTCTCCTACGACGAACCGGCCGGTCACGGCACCCGTCGCCGGATCGACGCGCGCGACCGATCCCGACCCGTCGAAGGCGACCCAGGCAGCCCCGGCGCCGAACCAGACGTACTCCGCTGGCTCGTCGAGAGGCAGACGCGTGACGTGACCGCTCGCTCGATCGACCCGGACGAGCACCGGCCGGTCGCGCTCGACGGCCCAGACGCTTCCGCCGCCGGTGGCAACCGACCACGGACGGAGGTCTCCGAGCCGGATCGTGTCGACGAGGCGTCCGGCGACGTCGCGGCGCTCGATCGTGCCGGCCGCCCGGCACGCGATCCAGAGGGAGTCGAAGCCGGCCGCGAGTGCGTACGGCGGATAGGGAATCGAGGTGTCGCGGCACGCGCGGCCGACGGCCGCTCCCTCGAAGCCCGGGACCCGGATCGAGCCGAGGTCGTACCGGCGTCCGCTTACGACGGCCCGGACGCGCCACGTTCCCGGAGCGGGGAGCGCGATCGTCACGACGTACCGCCCCTCGCCACGACTCGAGACGCGCGCCTTTCGCGGCCCCGCGAAGACGGCCGGCGGCCGCTTCGGCGGCGGCGCGACCGTGAGCGATCCCGTCCATGCCCCGACGGCGATGCGCACGCCGTGCAGCGCCACCACCGGGCGCGCTGCGCCGGACGCCGTACACGCGCAGATACCCAGGGCGAGCGTGCCCGCAGCGATCAGTCTCACCGCAGCTGTATATCACGGATCCGTGATACCTGTCACGTTTCCGTGATTCTCCGTAGCATGACAGTGTGGCGACCGAGCGGGGAGCGCAGCTGTTCGTCACCGTGTGGGCGGCCGCCCGCCGATCGGTTCGTCTCGTCGAGCAGCGCCTGCGCGAGGAAGGCGCGGACGACCACGAGCTGGCACTCGTGCTCGAGCTCGTGCTTGCGGACGGGCCTCTTACGACGACCGCCGTCGCCGAGCGCATGGGCGTGGCTTTCATGACTGCGAGCGACGCCCTCACCCGGCTCGAGTCGCGGGGAACGGTCCGCCAGGCGCCGAATCCCGCCGACCGGCGCTCGTCGCTCTTCATGCTGACGGAGCAGGGCGAGGTTCAGGCACGTCGCGCGCTTTCGATCCTCGCGCCGCTCGCCGAAGAGCTCGCCGCCGCGGCCGGGCTCTCGGTGGAGGACATCCAGGGCCTCGCGGCGCGGCTGAACGAGGCCTTCACCAAAGAAGAGCGCGGCGTTACGCCGCGCTCTCCATCCCGTTGACGAAGCCTTCGCGCCAGCTCGGATAGAGCGGCTGCCAGTCCAGCTCGCGCTTGGCCTTCGCGTTCGACGCGCCGCGACCGTCGACCATCATCGTCGCCAGCATCTCGCCGGCGACAAGCTTGCCCAGCCAGAAGGGCACATGGCGCGGCGGCTTCGCTCCGACGACGCCGGCGGCATAGGGAAGCCATGCCGACGCCGGCGCGGGGTCGTCGTCGACCACGTTGTAGATCCCTCGCCGTCCACGTTCGATCGCGGCGGAAGTCGCGCGTGCAGCGTCCTCGATGTGGATGAACGACGCCATGCCGCCGCCGTCACCCACGATCGGGAATGCGCGCTTGCGGATCGCCGCGAAGCTCTCGCCGTCCTCGGCGAACGACGTGCCGGGCCCGTAGAAGCCGCCGTAACGCAAGACGACGCCGTCGAGCTCTTTCGCTCCGACAACGCGTTCCTCGAGGTAGCGGATCGCAGC
>JBJMJE010000353.1:0-5165 GCA_045806505.1 Gaiellaceae bacterium | reverse complement strand
TCCGACCTGCTGCCGGCGATCCAGACCGCGCGCGCGCGTCACGAAGAGCTGTCGGCGCTGCGCGAGGAGGCGGAGTCGCTCGCGGAGGCGCTCGCGGCACGCAAGGCGATCGAGCGCGCGAAGGGCCTCTTGATGGAGAAGGAGGGGCTCTCCGAGCAGGACGCGTTCGCGCGGCTGCGGAAGGCCTCGCAGGTGTCCGGCCGGCCGTTGAAGGTCGTCGCCGAGGCAGTCGTCGCGACGTTCGCGGTCGAGTGACGTTGACACACCTCGAGCGGCCGGCGCGCGGCGAGCCCGAGGGGCTACTCGTCCTGCTGCACGGGCGCGGCGCCGACGAGCGCGATCTCTTCCCGCTGCTCGACATCGTCGATCCAGAGCGGCGCCTGCTCGGTGTCACTCCGCGCGCTCCGCTCTCGCTGCCGCCGGGAGGAGCCCACTGGTACGCGCTCCACCGGCTCGGCTATCCCGAGCCCACGACGTTCGCGTCCACGTATCCGCAGCTCGTCGAGTGGCTCGACGGTCTCGGCTATCCGCCCGGGCGCACCGTTATCGGCGGGTTCTCGCAGGGCGGCGTGATGGCCTATGCGCTCGGCCTCGGCGCCGGTCGGCCGAGACCGGCGGGGTTGATCGCGCTCTCGTCGTTCATGCCGACCGTCTCGGCGTTCGAGCTCGACCTGGCGCAGCCGTTGCCGCCGATCGCGATCGGGCACGGGACGTACGACGAGGTGATCGGCGTCGAGTGGGGTCGGCAGGCGCGCGACAGGTTGACCGAGGCCGGCGCCGACGTTCTCTACCGCGAGACGCCGATGGGCCATTCGATCGATCCGGCGTTCCTTGCCGAGATCGCGCGCTGGTTGCCGTTGTGAAGTTCCAGCTTCGCGACCACACGATCGAGGAGGGGCACCTCGATGACTTCGTGCGCGAGTGGCGCGAGCACGTCCTGCCGCTTCGCGTGGCGATGGGCTTCAACATCCTCGGGCCGTGGATCGACCGCCAGACGAGCCGTTTCATCCTGATCGTCGGCTTTGACGGCGACTTCGACGCGGCGGCCGGGTCGTACGCGGCGTCGGGCGAGCGGCAGGCGATCGATCCCGACCCCCGGCGGTTCATCACCGCGACGCGCCGAACGTGGCTAGAGGCGCCCTAGCGTGAACGCCATCCCGAGCGCGGTCACCGACAGGCCGTCGGGGATCTCGCTCTGCTCGATCAGCGTGCGGACCTCGTCGGGTGCGAACCACTCGACCCTCTCCGTCTCCGTCGGCTCGAAGTCGCCGACGTGCTCCGCCCACGACGCGACGAAGTACTCGAACCGCTGATCCATCAGACCATTCGTCGGGTGGCTGAAGCCGAGCCGCTCGAGGTCGAGCGGTCGCCAGCCGGTCTCCTCGATCGACTCGCGGACGGCGGCTTCCTCGGGTGTCTCGCCGGGGTCGACGCGGCCTGCGGGAATCTCCCAGCCCCACGTGTCGGTGACGAACCGGTGCCGCCGCAGCAGCAGGATGCCGCGCGCCGGGTCGCGGATGATCACGCCGACAGCCGAATGCGGCATGCGGACGACATGGTGGTCGAAACGTGTGCCGTCGGGAAGCTCGACTTCGACGAGCCGGACGTTGAGCCACTCGCTGGAGTAGAGCGAATGCTCGCCGTGGATGCGCCACCGCGTCACGACGCGCGAGCGTACCGCGCCTAGTCGGGAAGCCGGTACAGCGCGAGCGCGTTGTCGCGCAAAATCGCACGTCCCGCCGCCTCGGCCTCGTCGGGTGGCAGCGCCTCTGCGAGAACCTCCGCCAGCGCCTCGCGCCACCACTTCGCCGCGAGGAAGTAGAGCTCGGGCGTCCGCGCCGCATCGGACGCGTACAGCAGCTTCGACACCGGCGCCAGCTCGAGCGCCTCGCGCACGTGCTCGGCCGGCCGCGCGACGTGCGGGATCGTCAGCGACAGGTCGAACCACACGTTCCCGTACACGTGCGCGAGCCAGCCGGCCTCGCGAACGTACGGATAGCAGTGCAACAGCACGAACGGCGTCTCGCTGAAGCGCTCGATCAGCGGCTTGAGGTACGACGGGTCTGCGCGCCAGAGGTGCAGGTCGGCGTCGCCGAAGCCGCAATGCACCTGCACCGGGAGCGGATCGCCTGTCGCCTTGTTCGCCTCGAGCGCGGCGACGACCTCGTCCGCCACGCGATCGAGGCCGCCGCGGTACGCAGCGATCGTCTTCAGCGCGATGAAGCCGCCTTCGCGCGCCCGGGCGACGTCGCGTGCTCCGTGCGTCTCGATGCGGAGCACCGGCAGCGCGCGGCAGTCGGCGAGCTCGCCGAGCCGTTCCCACTCGATGCCGGTGCCCGGCGCCGGAAAGCCGTCGTCGACGAGCAGCCACTCCGTCCCCGTCGCGTGCAGGAGCGACGCCGCGTACTCGTCGACGTCGCGGCTCTGCCTGTACGCGAACACCGCGTCCTCGGTCGGCTCGACGCCGAAGAACGCCGCGAGCTCGCGCATCGCCCGGCGGTACGTCAGGCCGGTCGCGACGTGCGGCCACTGCCGCGGGTCGCTGCTCTCGGAGAAGAGCCCACGGAACGCGTCCAGCGTCGGGCGCTCCGTGAGGATGCCGTGCGCATGGTGGTCGACGAGGCCGACCGAGCTCAGTACTTCAGAAAGTGACCCTGCTGCTCGAATGTCTCGTCTCCGGCCAGATATGCCGTCCACTCCGAGCGCCGAACGGCGAGGTACGACGTTGCCAGCACCGGCCCGAGCGCGTCCATCAACACCGCGTCGCGCTCGAGCGCGTCGAGCGCGTCCGACTGGTTCGCGGGCAGGCGCAGGATTCCGCGCTGCGCGCGCTCGTCCTCGGCGATCGTCGCGGGATCGACCTCGACGGCGTGCGGAAGATCCAGCGACCGCTCGAGCCCGTCGAGCCCGGCCGCGATGAGGGCGCCGATGGCGAGGTACGGGTTTGCGCTCGAGTCGGCCGCCTTCAGTTCCGCGTTCGTCGACGCCTCCTCCATGCCGCTGAAGACCGACGGCACGCGGATCGGCGCCTCGCGGTTGTCGTGGCCCCAGCACGTGAACGCGCCGGCCCAGTACTGCGGGACGATGCGGTGGTACGAGTTGAAGCTCGGCGCGGTCAGGCCGCACAGCGCCGGCAGATGCTCGAGGACGCCGGCGAGGAACGCGCGCGCCTCGCTCGAGAGGAAGTCGGCAGCGGCTTCGTCGTGAAAGCGGTTGCGCCGGCCCTCCCACAGCGAGAAGTGGATGTGTCCGCCGTTGCCGGCGCCGCCGGGCCACGGCTTCGGCGCGAGCGACGCGACGAGCCCGTGCTGCGCGGCAACGCCGCGGATCGTCTCGCGCACGTAGATCTGCTCGTCCGCCGCACGCAGCGCCGGCGCGTGCGGAGTCGAGATCTCCTGCTGGCCGTGGCCGAGCTCCGCGTAGTACTGCTCGAGCGCAATCCCCTGCTGCTCGAGCGCAGCGGCGAGCGCGTCCACGTACGTCTGCGACGCCGTCATCCCGATCGTCGAGAAGCACAGGCTCGAGTCGACCGGCACGAAGCCGTCGTCGGTCGCAGTCGCGAGCGCGAACTCGTTCTCGAACGCGACCTCCAGCCGTGCTCCGTCACGCTCGGCGAGGCGCGCCTCCATCCGCTTCAGGAACGAGCGCGGACACTGAGGCGCGGGCGCACCGTCGAGCGACACGTGGTCGACGACCATCGCGCCCGTGTGCGGTGCGTACGGCAACACGCGGAACGTCTCGACGTCGGGCACGAGCCGGATCTCCCCGACCGGCCCCATCCCGTCCACCGGCTGCAGCTGGTCGAGCCCGTTCATCGCCTGCATCGCGACGGTCAGGCCGATGCCGCTGGAGATCCGTGCCTCGAGCCCGCTCCTGCCGCTCGCTTTCGCGCGCACGGTTCCGTCGTTGCCGCACCAGAGGAAGCGGACGAAACGGAGCCCGGCGTCGTCGACGCGGCTCGCCACGTCGGCCGCGTTCACCGCACCTGGCTCTTCTCGAACAGCTCCTCCCAGCGGCCGAGCATCGACTGGAGCTCGTCGCGCGCACGCCGGTGCGCCTGGAGCGTCTCGACGTTCGCCCAGTCGTCCGCGAGCTTCCGCTCGAGCTCGGCGACCGACTCCTCGCGCAGCGCGATCTCGCTTTCCAGCCGCTCGAGCTCGCTCGGCCGCGGCTTCGGCTGGGCCGGCGCCGGCTGCGGCCGTGCCTTCTTCGGCTTGCGTTCGCGCTCCGGCGGTGGCTCCGCCAGCTCCTCCCGCCGCCGGACGTACTCGGCCCAGCCGCCGTCGTAGCCGTGGATGGTCCGATCCTCGACCGCGAGCGTTCTCTCCGCGACCGCGTCGATGAGCGCGCGGTCGTGCGAGACGAGCAGCACCGTTCCGGGGAAGGCTTCGAGCGCCGCCTCCAGGGCCTCGCGCGATTCGAGGTCGAGGTGGTTCGTCGGCTCGTCGAGGACGAGGAAGTTCGCGCCGCCGGCCACGACGTGTGCGAGCGCGAGGCGCCGGCGCTCGCCGCCCGACAGCACCGCGATCGACTTCTCGTGCTCGTCCCAGCCCGAGAAGAGGAAGCGGCCGAGCAGCGCCTGCGCCTGTGGCCGGGCGAGACCCGTTGCCCGCTGCGTCGACTCGAGCACCGTGTGCCGTTCGTCGAGCTCCACCTCTTGCTGGGAGAAGTAGCCGACCTGGACGGAGTGGCCGATCCGGACACGCCCTTCGTCCGTCTCGCGCTCGCCGACGAGAGCGCGCAACAGCGTCGTCTTCCCCGCGCCGTTCGGCCCGACGAGCGCGACGTGCTCGCCGCGTTCGAGTGCGAAGGACGCGTCGTGCAGCAGTTCGCGGTCGCCGATTCGTAGCGCGACGCCGTTCGCCTCGACGACGGTCCGCCCGCTCCGAGGCGGATCGATGAAGCCGAAGCCGAGGCGCCTCGACCGGCGCGTGAGGAGCGAGATCTCCTCGTTGAGCGTCGACTTCTCCTGCGTCAGGCGTCCGATCTGCGTGAGCTTGGCCTGCGCCTGCTTCGCCTTCGACTTCTTGTAGCGGAAGCGCTCGACGAAGCGCTCGAGCCGCGCGATGTCCTCGGCGTAGCGTGCGGCCTCCTTCGTCGCGGCTTGCAGACGCGCGGCGCGCTCGAGCCGCCACTGGTGCCACGGCCCCGCGAAGTACGTCGAA
>JBJMJE010000352.1:0-9790 GCA_045806505.1 Gaiellaceae bacterium | reverse complement strand
GGCGACGACGCGTACCTGACGTACATGAACTTCCTGCAGCCGTGGCAGTCCACGACCGCAGTGGCGCGTACGTTCGGCGGCGTTGTCCGGCATGCGGACGTCGATCCAGGTAGTGGTGCCGTCGGCGCGTGGAGCGATCTACATCGCGCGGCGCGCACGGGAGACGCCCGGGCGTCGAGCGCCAACGTGCTGACGGACGTGTTCCTTGGCGATTACAACTACGCGTTCGCGACGGATGCAGGCGTCGTCGCCGTCTGGAACGACGCGCGAGATGCGGCCGACTGCCCGGCGATCGACGTCTACCGGCAGAAGCTGATCGACGGGACCGCGACATCGGACGCCGACGACCCGGCTCGGCCGGCGCCGGGCAACGAGTGTGCGCCGACGTTCGGCAACACCGACATCCGCGGCGGCTCGTACGCGGATCCGACGCCGTAGAGCGACACGGAAGGATGGGAGGGCGGACGCCACAGCCGCCCTCCCGTCACATCCGCAGCGTTATCTCGAGCGCAGTGCCTGTCTCCGGCGACGTGTGCAGAGCGAGCGCCGCGCCGATCGAGCCGATGCGGGCGCGGATGTTGCGCAAGCCCTGTCCGTCGCCGCGTACGTCGTCGTCGAAGCCCTCGCCGTCATCGACGATCGTCACGACGCGTCTTCCGTCAACCTGCCCGATGCGGACTTCTGCGCGCCTCGCGTGCGCGTGGCGCCGCACGTTCGCAAGCCCCTCCTGGACGATGCGGAAGAGCTCGATCTGCTCGTCCGGCTCGAGTCGCATCCTGGTGTGGATGTGGAGGTCGAGGTCGCGCTCGCCGTCCGCCGTCAGTAGCTCGACGTAGCGCTGCAGCGCAGCGTCGAACGGTGCGCTCCCTCCCGCGGACGAGAGCGCGAGGATCGCGAACCGCGCCTCCTGCTGGGCGGCGGTGGCGGCGCGCTTGATCTGCGGAACGAGCTCCTCCGCGGAGCCGCCGTGCTCGAGCATCGTCGCGTGCGTCGAGACGGCGAAGAGGTACTGCGCGAGGCCGTCGTGGATCTCGCGCGCGAGGCGAGACCTTTCATCGGCGACCGCGCGCCCGAATTCGGCCGACTGGATGGCGCGCCAGACGCCGACGCAGAAGACGCCGTAGCCGAGCACGCGCAGGAAGTCACCCAGGGACACCTCGACGTTTCCGACCAGCGGCGTGAATACAAGGTGGAGCGACGAGAACAGCATCAGCGACGCGCCGAACGCGAGCCAGCGGTCGAGATCGTCGAGCCGCTCGCGGAAGCGGAGGCCGAACCCGACGACGGCGGCGAGGTTCAGGAACGCGTTCAGCGAGTAGGCGAACGTCAGCAGCGCGGGCGGTGCGGTCGCCGCGGTCGGTGCAAGCGCGGGCAGCGCCTCCTCGATCGAATGCATCGTCGCCCAGACCAGGGTGAGCGCGAGGACGAGGAACGCGAGCCAGTTCCCGAGCGTTCGCCGCGACGACTTCACACGGCCGTGCGCGAACGGCGCAGCGGCGATGAGCACCCATGCGATCAGCCGCGTAACGACGCCCGCCCACGCTTCTGCGCGCGTCAGCTCCTGTTCGGCGATCGCCGGAGCGACGCTGAACGCGGCGGTGCCGACGGACGCGACGAAGAAGCCGAGGCAGAGAAGCAGGTCGAACCGGCGACGCTCGGTCGCGAAGCGGACGCCCGCGAGCAGCGCCAGCAGTCCACCCGCGAGCGCGCCGACCGTCTGCAGCACGAGCTTCAGATGCGGCAGCGCATACGCCGAGTGCGGCTGCGAGTACATGACGAAGACGGCCAGAGCGCCGCCGAGGACGGCGAGCAGCAGCGCCTCGCCGAGCAGCCAGTCGTGGTAAGCGTCGCGCGAGCGCGCCATCACTTCGTTGTCGGCACGAATGCGCCAACCTATGAGGCCTGTCGGTCCGGATCCTCATCGTCGACGACCATCCGCTGACGCGCGATGCACTTGCCGCGCTGCTGCGCCAGGGCGAGTTCGACGTCGTCGGCGAGGCGGCCGACGCCGAGAGCGCCATCGATCGCGCGGCCGAGCTGCGGCCTGACCTCGTCCTGCTCGACCTCTCGTTGCCGGGCCTGAGCGGAGTCGACGCACTGCCGCACCTTCGCGCCGCCGCGCCCGACGCAGAGGTCGTCGTGCTCACCGCGTCCGGCACGGAGGAGTCCCTGCTCGGCGCCATCCGCGCCGGCGCGGCGGGCTACCTGCTGAAGAGCGAGCCGCCCGAGCGGATCCTCGAGTTCCTGCGCGGCGTGGCGCGCGGCGAAGCGGCGCTGTCGGGGTCGATCGCCCGGCGGCTGCTCGAGACCGTGCGCGAGACGGGCGGCCGCGAGACCGGCATCCCTGATTCGATTGCCGCCGAGTTGACCGCACGCGAGGTCGAGATCCTGCTTCTTCTCGACGACCGACTGGAGACCGACGAGATCGCAAAGCGGCTCTTCATCTCCGAGCACACGGTGCGCTCGCACGTGAAGAGCATCCTCCGCAAGCTCGACGTCTCGTCGCGCCGGCAGGCCGTCGAGAAGCTGCAGGCGGCGCGAGGCTGATCTCCCCCAGCGTGGGGGAGAAGGTGCACCCGGCGCAGGGCATGACGCCGGGAGCTCGGCGGCGCATCATGGGAACAGGTCTTCCTTACCGGAGGCGATGGCGCAGGGACAGGCGGCGAACGGCCGGCTCACACGAGCCGGCCGTTCCTTTACGCGAACCCTTCGAGGGCGGCGGCGACGAGCGTCGGCAGCGTCTCGAGGTTGTAGCCGCCTTCGAGCACGGCCGCCGTGCGCGGCGCGAGCGAGCGACAGCGGCGCGCGAGCTCGCGGAATCCTGTCTCTGTGATGTTCATCCCGGCGAGCGGGTCCGCCTCGTGCGCGTCGAATCCGGCCGACACGATCGCGAGCTCGGGCTCGAAGCGCTCGAACGCCGGTGCGACGGCGTGGTCGAACGCGCGCAGGTACTGCTCGTCTCCCGAGCCCGCGGACATCGGCACGTTGAGCGTCGTCTCGCGCTGCTCCTGCGGCCCGCCCGTGCCGGGGTAGAACGGCCACTGGTGCAGCGAGACGAAGAGGACTGTGTCGTCGTCCCAGAAGATGTCCTGCGTTCCGTTCCCGTGGTGGACGTCGAAGTCCACGATCGCGACGCGCTCGGTGCCGGTCGCCTGTGCAGCGCGAGCCGCGATCGCGACGTTGTTGAACAGGCAGAAGCCCATCGCGTAGCCCTGAGGCGCGTGGTGGCCGGGCGGGCGCACGAGCGCGAACGCCTCCTCCCGCGCGGCCTCGATCGCCGTGCCGGCGGCGAGGAGTGCCGCCTCGTACGTCGTCTCGGAGACGGGCGTGTCGGCATCCAGCCACGTCGGTCCGTCGATCTGGCGGATCTGTGCGACGTGAGCGGCTGTGTGGCAGCGCAGGACCTCCTCCTCCGTCGCCGCGCGGCCTTCGCGCCAGGGGAACTCGTCGAGCAGCGCAGCGAGCCGCTCCGGCCGTTCGGGGTGGTGCCCGGTCGGATGGAGCTCGGCGAGCCGCGCGTGGCTCAGGACGTCGACTGCGCCCTCGCTTCGAGCCGGTCGGCTAGTCCGTTCAGCCCCCACGAGCGCACCAGCTTCGCGCCGCCTTCCCAGTCGGGCTGCGCGTCCGGAAGCTCGGGCAGCGGCGCCGCGGCATCCATCGAGGCGATGCGCTTGTAGAGGCGAAGCTCGTCGGACTGCGCGGAAAAGCGTCCTGCCTCGAGCATCGCCTCGAGTGAGTCGTACTGCGCGAGCAGCGACGCGGCGGTCTTCGGGCCGACGCCCTTCGCGCCGGGCAGCTTGTCCGAGGGATCGCCGCGTAGCGCGATGAAGTCCGGCACCTGCGTCGGCTCGACGCCGTAGCGCTCGCGCACCTCCGCCGGGCCGATGCGTGCGATCTCGCTCACGCCGCGAATGGGCTGGAGCACCGTCGTGCGCGCGCTCACGAGCTGGAAGGTGTCGCGGTCGCCGCTCGCGACGAGCGTCATACCGCCACGGCCTTCCTCGGACGCGACCGACGCAGCGAGGAAGTCGTCCGCTTCGTAGCCCGGCGCTTTGCCGACCGCGAAACGGAGCGCGCTGCAGAGCTCGGGAAGCATGCCGAGCTGGTCGAGGAGGGACTTGTCGAAGACGCGACCTGCCTGGTAGCCGGCAAATGCCTCGTGCCGGTACGTCGGCACCTCGAGCGTGTCCCAGCCGACGACCACCGCGCGCGGCCGAGTCTGCTCCCAGAGCCCGATCATCATGTTCGTGAAGCCGACGATCGCGTTGCGGTTGACCGACTTCGGCATCGAGTGGTAAGCGCGGTGTGCGAACGAGTCGCCGTCGACTGCGAGCAGAGGTTTCACAGCGTCGCGTAGAGCGTCTCGATCTCGTTCATCAGGCGCTCGGTCGCCGCCCGCGTGTCCTCGCCCGGCTCGAACGCTTCGCCGTAGACGACGTGCAGCTTTGCGAGTCTCGACAGGCGGTCGGTTCCCTTGATCGCCGCCGGAACGATCGGCGCGCCCGCCAGCTGCGCGATGCGCGCGGCGCCGGTGTGCGCACGCGCCTGCCGCGTCTTCCGCACGCCCTTCTTCCTGCGCGTTCCCTCGGGGAACATGACGACGATCTCTCCCTCGCGCACGAGCTCGACGGCAGTGCCGATAGCGTCGGTGTCGCCGGCGCCGCGACGCACCTTGAACGCACCCGCGGCGCTGACCGCAACCGAGAGCGGCCACCAGTAGAGCTCCGACTTCGCCATGAAGCGGAGCCAGCGTCGCGGCAGCAACGGGACGCCGAGCGGCCACGGATCGAAGTTCGACAGGTGGTTCGCAGCGAGGACGAAGCCGCCTTCCGGCAGCCGTTCGACCCCGTGCGCCTCCAACCGGTAGACGCCGCGGACGACGGGGTCCGAGACGATTCCGATGAACCGGTAGAACGGCGAGGGCCGCGACGCCACGAGGCGCATCTTCGCGCCTCCCGCTACCCTCGGCGCGTGTCCAAGCGACTGGTGATCGTCGAATCGCCTGCAAAAGCCCGCACGATCAAGGGCTTTCTCGGGCCCGACTTCGAGGTCGAATCCAGCATCGGGCACATCCGAGACCTTCCCGAGCGCGCCGCCGATGTGCCGGCCGAATACAAGAAGGAGAAGTGGGCGCGGCTCGGCGTCAACGTCGAGAACGACTTCGAGCCCCTGTACGTCGTCGACACGGAGAAGAAGAAGCGTGTCGCCGACCTGAAGAAGCTGTTGAAGGACGCCGACGAGCTGCTGCTCGCCACGGACGAGGATCGCGAGGGCGAGGCGATCGCCTGGCATCTCCACGAAGTTCTCAAACCCAAGGTGCCGACGCGTCGCATGGTCTTTCACGAGATCACGCGCGAAGCGATCGCCCGCGCGCTCGAGCAGCCGCGCGACATCGACACGCGTCTCGTCGACGCACAGGAGACGCGGCGGATCCTCGACCGGCTCTACGGGTACGAGGTGTCGCCGGTCCTCTGGAAGAAGATCATGCCGCGACTCTCGGCAGGCCGCGTGCAGTCGGTTGCGACGCGGCTCGTGGTCGAGCGCGAGCGGGCTCGGCGCGCATTCGTCGCGGCGGAGTACTGGGACGTCGAAGGGACGTTCGCGCCCGGGCCGTTCACCGCGAAGCTCGTCGCGCTGGACGGCAAGCGCGTGGCGCAGGGTCGCGACTTCGACTCGAAGGGGAACGTCTCCGCCGATGCGGTGCGTCTCGACGAGGCGACGGCGAGGCGGCTCGCCGCCACGCTCGGCGGCGCGGCGTTCGCGGTCCGAAGCGTCGAGCAGAAGCCGTACACGCGCCGGCCGGCGGCGCCGTTCATCACGTCGACGCTGCAGCAGGAGGCGAGCCGCAAGCTTCGCTTCACGTCGCAGACGACGATGCGCGTGGCGCAGCGCCTGTACGAGAACGGCTACATCACCTATATGCGCACCGACTCGACGACGCTCGCCGAGTCGGCGTTGAAGGCCGCGCGCCAACAGGCGAGCCAGCTCTACGGGCCGGAGTACGTTCCGGAGAAGGCGCGCCAGTACGACCGCAAGGTCAAGAACGCGCAGGAGGCGCACGAGGCCGTCCGTCCTGCCGGCGACCGCTTTCGCACGCCGCAGGAGGTGCAGGGCGAGCTGTCCCGCGACGAGCACGCGCTCTACGACCTGATCTGGAAGCGGACGATCGCGTCGCAGATGAAGGACGCGACGGGCTCCACCGTGTCGGTGCGCCTCGGAGCACGCGCGTCCACCGGCGAGGACGCGGAGTTCGGTGCGTCGGGAACGACGATCACGTTCCGTGGCTTCCTCGCAGCCTACGAGGAAGGCCGCGACGAGGCCGCCGCGCCCGACGACCAGGAGCGGCTTCTGCCGCCGCTGAAGGAGGGCGACGCGCTCGACGCGCAGAAGCTCGAGCCGCAGGGGCACTCGACCACGCCGCCGGCGCGCTACACGGAGGCCACGCTCGTACGTGCTCTCGAGGAGCGCGGCATCGGCAGGCCGTCGACCTACGCCTCGATCATCGGCACGATCCTCGACCGCGGCTACGTCTTCAAGCGCGGGACCGCGCTCGTGCCGTCGTTCCTCGCGTTCTCGGTCGTCGCGCTGCTGGAGCAGCACTTCGGGAAGCTCGTCGACTACGACTTCACCGCGCGGATGGAGGACGACCTCGACCGCATCGCCGACGGCGACGAGCAGCGCGTCGAGTGGCTGAAGCGCTTCTACTTCGGCAGCGACGGAGACGACGGTCTCCACAATCTCGTAACCGATCAGCTTGCAGAGATCGACGCGCGCGACATCAACTCGATCCCGATCGGCGACGGCATCACCCTGCGCGTCGGACGCTACGGGCCGTACCTCGAGCGCGACGACAAGCGCGTCTCCGTGCCCGACGACATGCCGCCGGACGAGCTGACGGTCGAGGTTGCCGAGGCGCTCCTCGCGAAGCCGAGCGGCGATCTCGAGCTCGGCGTCGATCCCGAGACGGGGCGGACGATCGTCGCGCGCGACGGGCGGTACGGGCCGTACGTGTCGGAGTTGCCGCCGGAGGGGTCGGACGAGAAGCCGCGGACGTCGTCTCTGTTCAAGTCCATGTCGCTGGAGACGGTGACGCTCGAGGACGCGCTGCGCCTTCTCTCTTTGCCGCGAGTTCTCGGAGAGGCAGACGGCGAGCAGGTGACCGCGCAGAACGGCCGTTACGGACCCTACGTCCAGAAGGGAAAGGAGTCGCGGTCACTCGAGTCGGAGGAGCAGCTCCTCACGATCACGCTCGACGAGGCGCTCGAGCTCCTCTCGAAGCCGAAGGAGCGCCGGCGGCGCGGAACCGCGGCCGGGCCGCTGCGAGAGATCGGAGCCGATCCCGCGTCCGCGAAGAAGATCGTCGTCCGCAACGGCCGCTTCGGCCCGTACGTCACCGACGGGGAGACGAACGCCAGCCTGCGCCGCGGGGACGACCCCGAACAGGTGACCCTCGAACGGGCGATCGAACTCCTCGCCGAGAGGCGTGCAAAGGGTCCGTCTGAGCGGCGGAAGCGCGCTTAACGCAGCCGCAAGCGCCCTTAATAATCCACAAACCTTTTTCTGAGAGGGTCGTCTTGACGATAGAGACTCCAGGTGGGGGCGCAAAACCGCCTGGTTCTCGTCTCGCGAACAGGAAATACCGGGCAAGGATCTGACGTTCAAACCCTGGGGTCACTCGCCGCCGCGAGCCAGGAAACCAGCCGTACTGTGCGAAGGTGTCTCCTTCGCAGCGAAGCCAAGTAACGCGAAAGGACGGAGCCGAGGACTTGACGCAGAACCAGCTTCACGAACTGCTCGAGACCGATAGCGCGCGCACCCTCGTCGAGGGCGCCGAGGAGCGCGGATTCATCGAGCTGGCGGACTTCGAGGCGTTCACGCTCGAGCATGACCTCAACGACGACGAGATCGAGCAGCTCACGCGTGAGCTCGAGACGATCGGCCTCGACGTCGGACCGCCCATCGCCGCAGGCGAGAAGGGCAAGGCAGCCGAGCCGAAGGTCAGCCTGGAGATTCCCGGAGTCGGCGGCGCGGCCGACAGCCTGCAGCTCTTCCTGGCCGATGTCGGCCGGCACAAGCTCCTGACCGCGCACGAGGAAGTCGTCCTCGCGAAGGCGATCGAGCGCGGCGACGAGCGCGCGAAGCGCCGCATGATCGAGTCCAACCTGCGCCTCGTCGTCTCGATCGCGAAGGGCTACCGCGGCCTCGGTGTCCCGTTCCTCGACCTCATCCAGGAGGGAACGCTCGGGTTGAACCGCGCCGTCGAGAAGTTCGACTGGCGCCGCGGGTACAAGTTTTCGACCTACGCGACGTGGTGGATCCGCCAGTCGGTGCAGCGCGCCGTCGCGAACCACGCGCGCACGATCCGCGTTCCCGTCCACGTCGTCGAGCGGCAGCAGAAGCTGTCGCGTGCCGCGCGCCGGCTCGAAGTCGAGCTCGGTCGCGAGGCGACGAAGGAGGAGCTGGCCGAGGCGACGGGTCTCCCGATCCAGCACGTCGACGAGGCACTCGGCGCCGCGCAGGCGTCCGTCTCGCTGAACCAGACCGTCGGCGCCGACGACGAGGGAGAGCTGGGTGACCTGTTCGCCGACCGCGACGCCGTCGACCCGTTCGACGAGGCCGAGGAGTCATTGCGCCGCCAGAACATCCGCAAGGCACTCGACGCGCTCCCCGAACGCGCGCGGCGGATCCTCGAGCTGCGGTTCGGCTTCGAGGGCGAGCCGTGGACGCTCGAGGCGATCGGCCACGAGCTCGACCTGACGCGCGAGCGCGTCCGCCAGCTCGAGGGCCAGGCCCTCTCACGGCTCGCAGCACTGCGCGAGCTCGCCGGCCTCGCGGCCTAGCGCCCGATTCCGCGGCAAGCAGGGACCGGAGAAATCCGGTCCCTTGCCCGCGCGTGACGACCCGGGCCAACATATGGAACCTTTTGAACGTCTGGAGTAGCATCCTCCCGTCAATTCAAAGGAGAAACACGTGAAGGCGAAACCGCGCAATCTTGCGCTTGCCGCATTGGTGGCGGCGTTGGCCCTCGTCGGGGCGTCCGTCGCGCTCGCAGGCGCGCAGGCGACCAAGACGATTGTCTTCGGCACGGACGCGGAGGCGGCGCTGCTCGATCCTGCGCTCGTCTCGGACGGGCCGTCGCTGCGGGCCACCGACCAGATCTTCAACAGCCTCATCGGGTTCAGGCCGGGCTCGACGAAGTTCCTCCCTGAGCTCGCACTGAGCTGGAAGCCGAGCAAGAACGGGCTCTCCTGGACCTTCAAGCTGCGGAAGGGCGTCAAGTTCAGCGACGGCACCGCCTTCAACGCGGCGGCGGTCTGCACGAACTTCAGCCGCTGGTACACGTTCCCGGCGGCGCTGCAGAACCCGGCGCTCAGCTACTACTGGAACACCGTCTTCGGCGGCTTCGCTAAGCCTGCCGCCGGTAACCCCGGCCCGGACAAGAGCCTCTACAAGGGGTGCAAGGCGCGGGGCAAGTACACGGTCACCCTCCTCCTGACCCGGCGGTCGTCGTCGTTCCTCGGCGCACTCGCCCTGCCGAACTTCGGCATCGCGAGCCCGACCGCGCTGAAGAAGTACGACGCCGACGCCGGCTCGACCGACGCCAACGGCGTCTTCCATCCGACCGGGACGTTCGCGACGCAGAACCCCGTCGGAACGGGCCCGTACAAGCTCAAGTCGTGGGACGTCAACACGAAGCTCGAGCTGGAGCCGAACTCGCGCTACTGGGGCAAGAAGGCGAAGCTCACGCGCGTCATCTTCCGCCCGGTCGGCGACACGGCCGCGCGCCTCC
>JBJMJE010000351.1:0-7082 GCA_045806505.1 Gaiellaceae bacterium | reverse complement strand
CGGTCTCGCGCGCCGTCGTGACGAACGTCATCGACTCGCCCGTGATCGGATTGGTGAGGGTGTCTCCGCAGTTGATCATTCGTTCCTCCTGTATGGCGGAGGCGTCTTCGCCTCCGGGACATCAGCTCCGCGAAAGCTTCTTCGTCGGGCCGCATGGAGGGAATCGAGCAAACCGGCAAATCGAGGTGCGGTTAACCGCACTCTGCGCGCGACAGGATGCGGGCTCGCGTCCCCGAGCCGGGCTAAGGAAATGCCACGCGCGGTGCAAATCCGCTCGACTTCACGCAATCGAGCGACGGCTGCTCGGGCGTCACGCTCGCCGCCGGGACGAGCTGCAGCGTCTCGATCACGTTCTCGCCGACGGCGTCGGGCGCGCGCTCCGCGACGTTCATCCTCACCGACAACGCCGCGAACAGTCCACAGACGGTGCCGATCAGCGGTACCGGCACCGGCACGAACCCGCCCCTCACGATCGACACCCGGTTCTTCACGTGCGCGAACGGCGTCTGCGACATCGGGGCGGGCCGCAACGTCTTCGTCAACAACTTCTTCTCCACGAGCTTCACCGCCAGTGGCGGCACCGCGCCCTACTCGTGGTCGGGGCAGGTTCCGTCGGGACTGACGCTGCGCTCGTCCGGCCTCCTGCTCGGCGCGCCGAGCGCGAAGGGAACCACGACCTTCAGGGTGACGGTGACGGACGCGGCCGGCACCTCGGCCACGGGCACGTTCTCGCTGACGCTCACGGACCCGCCGCCGCCAACTCCGTCCGGCTGCCAGACCGGAGGCGTCCTCAAAGAAGCCTTGAGCGGTCCGTCGTTCAACGGCCGGACGCCGAGCGGCCAGGCCACTGCGGACGAGACGCGGTTCAGCGGCTGCGGCGGATTCAGCCTTCTCTCGGTCCAGGTCAAGGACGTCAACCTTCCCGACGGCACGCAGCTCTGGGTGACGCTCGACTTCGGCCCCGTGGGGACGATCACCCTCCGCGGCGGCGCCGGAACGATGGCGACGTACAACCTGGGGCGGTTCGGTGTCTCGAACGACGACGTCCGGGTCTACAGCGCGCTGCCCGACGTCGGCACGTCCAAGCAGATCCTGATCGGCGGAGCCTTCCAGTGATGCGCAGGAGGGGCGAACACCACAATCACTAACCCATGAGGCCGCGCGCGACCTGCGTGCGCGACGTCACACCGAGCTTCTCGAAGATGTTCCGGAGATGACCTTCGACCGTCTTCGTGCTGATGACCAGCCGATTCGCGATTTCATTGTTGGATAGGCCGTCGGCGACGAGGTCGGCAACGCGCTGCTCCTGCGCCGTCAGCGCGGCCCCGGATGCCGGCCGCGGCAGCTTTGCGCCGGCGGCCCGCAGCTCGTCGCGCGCGCGCCGTTGCCATGCCGTTGCGCCGACCGCTCCAAACGCCGAGGCCGCCGCCGCGAGCTGCGCTCGCGCCTCCTTTCGGCGCTTCGCCCGGCGCAGCGTCTCGCCGTAGAGCAGCCGCGTCCTCCCCTCCTCGAAGCGGTTGCCCCAGCGACCGTGCTGCTCGAGTGCCGACTCGAAGTTCTCGAGCGTGCCGCTCACGATCGCACGCATCCGCAGCGCGACAGCCACGTAGCGCGGCTGTTCGGTCGCGAGCGCCGCATCGAACACCTGCGCGACGAGCTCTTCGGCGCGCTCGCGGCGTCCCGACCTCATGCACGCCTCGACCAGGCCATCGAGGAACGGCCGCAGCGAGAGCGTCGCCGCCGGCGGCGAGCTGCGGAAAAGCTTCGCCTCCAGGCTCGCGACCGCTCCCTCGTGACGGCCCGCGCGGAGCGCGAGGAGTCCCGCAGCCATTCCTGCGGACGGCGTGACACCGAGCTCTGCCGCGGTCGCCTCGGCCGCGGCGATCCGCGAGCGACACACGTCGTCGTCGTGCAGCAGCGCGTCGACCCACGCGTGCAGCCCGAGTGCCTCCAGACGGTCGCCGTTCGCGGTTGCGCCCGCCGCGGCGGTGAGCGCGGTCGCGGACGCATCCGCCTCGCGGAGGAGGCCGAGGTGAATCTCCGCGGTCACCTGGTACGTCAAGGCGTCCCGCAACGATCCGGCGTCGCCCGCCTCGCGAGCCCGCGCCGCAGCCGCATACGCGGACTCGTGCGCGGCCACGAGCTCGCCCGCGCGCAGCAGGACGTCGGTGCGCAGGACCAGGAGATCGGGTTCGGCGCCGGTTCTTGCCGCTGCGGCCGTCAGCCACTCGCGCTGTGCCTCCAGGTAGCGGCCGTTCCTTTGGAGAGCGTCGCCGAGACGCGAATGGACGATCAATGCAACGCGGCCGTCGGCACCGTCCGCGAGCTGTGCAGCGTCCCGCGCGACGTGTAATGCACGCGCCGGTCCATGCGCGAGGTGCGCGTACCACGACGCCTCGGCGCGAAGCATCGCCGCCTCGAGCGGATCGTCCGCTTCGACGTCCTCTGCGGCTGCCGTCAGCAATGCGAGCGCCGCCGCGGGCGAGCCTGCGCGCGTCGCAGCGTCGGCGCGCGCGCGGACGTCGTCGTAGAGGTCCGGCCGCCGCAGTGGTCGTATGCCGGCCACGGCCGAATTCTCGCCGCGTTCGGGCAGAAAGTCGAGGGTTTTCACTGGTTTCGCAGGCGCCCGCGCCGCCGTAGCGTGAGCGATGCCGCCGAGGCGGCTGCGGGGACTTTCGAGACGAGGAGGACGAACATGACGGACAGCTCGACGAGCAGGCGCGGCGCAGCGCTCGCGGCCGGCGCACTCGTCGCCGCGGTTGCGCTGGCACTCGTGCTCACGGCGACGGCGTCTGCGAGTGCGCCGGTGATCACGACGACGACGTTCACCGTGCCGGCGCCGGACCCGAACGAGGTGAACTTCGGCTGCGCGCCGTACGGCTACGGCTTCGACGTGCTCTCGTCGTTCACGGTGACGCGGCACAGCATCCTGTTCTTCGACGAGGCGGGCAATCTGAAGAAAGAGATCCGCCACGTGCAGTTCAAGGGCACGCTCTACCGCTCGAGCGACCTGTCGCAGACGATCCCGTATGCGGGCAACTGGACCCTCACGATCGACGTCGCCGCGGGCACGCTCACGAACACGGGGCTCGCGCGCTACAGCCATCCGAACGGCAGCGGGATGGTCGCGCTCGATGCGGGCAAGACGGTCATCGACCTGGCGACGTTCGCTGCGGTCGTCGACACGGCGCAACTCGGCGCCGACTGGGAGCGCGGCGTCTGCTCGTACCTCGCCGCTTGACGGCGGCGCCGAAGGACGCACGACGAGGGGCCGCCGCCCATAGCAGGGCGTCGGCCCCTTTCGACTGCCGCTGAGGCGACGCTCGGACCGCATTTCGTATCTTTCCCGCCCGTGCTTCCGCCCCGCATCGGGCCGGCCGCCAGGTCTGTGGCGGCTGCACTGGCGGCGTCCGCGATCGCAGCTGCCGCCGGATCGCTGGCCGCGCCTGCGCCGGCGGGCGTGCCCCCGCCCTGCGACAACGCCGATCCCACGCTGACGACGACCACGGCGGAGACTCCGGGCGAGTGCGAAACGACGACGGAGACCACGACGACAACGGAGACGGTCACGACGGTGGACACGCTGCCGCAGGAGCCCACGACCGCACCGGCGGAGACGCCGCCGCCGCCGCCGCTGGTCGCCACTACGGCGCCGCGCCCGACTCCACGGCCGTCCGTGCCGACGACCACGGCGCGACGGCCGGTCCCGACGGAGCCGAACGCGTCGAACAGCAGTACCGCCGTCGGAGACGACAGCGCGACGGCGGCGCCTCTCGACAACGGCACGCCGACGCTCGTGGGCGGTCCGTACGTCTTCCCCGTGCTCGCGCAGGCTTCGTTCAGCGACACGTGGGGCGCGGCCCGCGCGGACGTCGGCTGGCACCACGGCGTCGACATCTTCGCGGGGCTCGGTTCGCCGGTCGTCGCGGTCGCGGACGGCGTTCTGTTCTCCGTCGGCTGGAACACCGTCGGCGGACGGCGGCTCTGGCTCCGCGACCGCGCGGGCAACTTCTTCTACTACGCGCACCTCTCACGCTTCGCCGCGGTCGCGGCCGAAGGAGCTCGCGTTCGCGCGGGAACGGTCATCGCGTACGTCGGCAATACCGGCGACGCCGCGGGGACGCCGTACCACCTGCACTTCGAGATCCATCCCTCATCGCTCCTCTCGCTCGGGTACGACGGAGCCGTCGACCCGTTTCCGTATGTCTCGGCGTGGCAGCGGGTCAGACGGCCGACCGATGCCTCGGCGGCGCCTGCCCCCGGTGCGATCCTGATCGGCTACACCGACATCTCGAGCGCCGAAGGTCTCGATCCCGACGGGCTCGAGCAGACGCTCAAGACACCGATCGCCGCGCGAACCGTCGCCGCCGAGCCCGCACCCCGGCCGGTGCGGAGCGCCGGACCGGCAATCGCGCCGGCTCGCCCTGCCGACGCGCGCACCGTGCGCGAGCTCGACTCCGCGGCCGGACGGCCTGCCGCAGCGCAGTCGAACGTCTGGGACTCGCTGTCGCGTTGCGAGTCCGGCGGGAACTGGAGCGCGAACACCGGCAACGGGTACGTCGGCGGCCTCCAGTTCCTGCCGCAGACGTGGAACGCCCACGGTGGAGGTGAGTTCGCGCCGTCGGCGGATCTCGCGTCGCGAAGCGAACAGATCGCGATCGCCGGCCGCGTCCTCGCCAGCCAGGGGTGGGGCGCCTGGCCGGCGTGCAGCCAGAGGCTCGGCCTGGCGACTCCGGGGGCGCGCTAGCGCGCGCGTCGCAGCGCGTAGTCGAAGCCGCCGACGCGATACCAGCAGTAGCCGTACGGCTCGAGGACGAGCTCGTGCGTCGTCCCCTCGCGTGCCGAGCTCTCGTCCGACTCGAGCAGGTCCGTGAGGACGGCGCCGCGCTCGTCCGGCACCGTCAGTGACACCTCGTGCGGTTGGTCGTCCAGGTTGTGGACGCAGACCAGGGAATTGCCGCGCCAGCTGTAGAGGAGGGCAATGACGTGGCGGCTGCGCGTCGGCAGGATCGTCCATTGGCCCCAACCGATCTCCGGACACTCCTTGCGCACTCGAACCATCCGCGTCAACCAGCGCAGGAGTGAATCCGGGTCGCGCCGTTGCGCCTCGACGTTCACGTGCTCGAACGCGTACGGCCCGCGGCGCACCGACGGACGAACGAGCCGATCGGCGGTCGAGAAGCCGCCGTTCCGCTCGTCCGACCATTGCATCGGCGTGCGAACGGCCGCGCGCTCTCGCAGCGTCAGGTCGTCGCCCATGCCGATCTCGTCGCCGTAGCGGATGACCGGCGTGCCCGGCAGCGAGAAGAGCAGGCTGTACGCGAGCTCGATTCGCTTCCGGTCGCCGAGCATCGGCGCGAGGCGCCGCCGGATCCCGCGGCCGTACAACTGCATCCGCGCGTCGGGAGCAAAGGCGTCGAACGTCTCCGCACGCTGCTGCGCAGGCAAGCGTCCCAAGTCGAGCTCGTCGTGGTTCCGCAGGAAGTGCGCCCATTGAGCGCCGCGCGGAAGCTTTCGCGTCTGGCGCAGCGCGCGTGCGAGCGGGCGCGCGTCGCCGCTGGCGAGCCCATAGAAGAGATGCTGGTTCACCCAGAAGTTGAACATGAGATGGAGCCCGTCGCCGTTTGCGAAGTACGCCGCCGACTGCCTCGGCTCGACGTTTGCCTCGCCGAGCAGGACGGCGTCGCCGGCGCGCCACTGCAGGAACTCGCGGAACTCCTGCAGCCATTCGAAGCAGGTCTGCGAGCCTCCGCCGTCCGCCGACGGCTTCTCGAGCACGAAAGGAACCGCATCCATGCGGAAGCCCGCAACGCCGAGCTGCAGCCAGTACCCGATGATGCGGCGAACCTCCTCGCGCACCCGCGGGTTCGCCATGTTGAGGTCCGGCTGGAAGTCGTAGAAGCGGTGGAAGTAGTACCGCCTGACTTCGCGCGCGTACGACCACGTCTCCTTCTGCACGCCCGGGAAGACCATGCCGCTCTTCCAGTCCGGCGGCCGCTTGTCCGACCACACGTACCAGTCGTGCCGCTCGGAGCCGCGATCGCGGCGAGCGTCGAGGAACCACGGATGGCGGTCGGACGTGTGGTTGACGACGAGGTCGAGCAGCACGCGCATCCCGCGGCCGCTTGCCTCGTGCACGAACGTCACGAAGTCGCCGCTCGAGCCGAGTCGCGGGTCGACGCCGTAGTAGTCGGAGACGTCGTAGCCGTCGTCGCGGTTCGGCGTGGGCTGCGACGGCGCGAGCCAGAGCACGTCGACGCCGAGGCTCTCGAGGTAGTCGAGGCGCCGGCAGAGCCCGGGGAAGTCGCCGATGCCGTCGCCGTTCCCGTCCATGAAGGACTCGACGGAGAGGCAGTAGACGAGGGCGTTCCGGTACCAGGCCTCAGACTGCACGACGGAGGCCGTTCCCGCGGGCTGCCGTCGGCAACCTCACGGTGAACGTCGCTCCGTGACCGGGCTCGGAATCCACGTCGATCGTCCCCCCGTGGGTCTGGACGATCTCGCGTGCCACCGCGAGCCCGAGCCCGGTGCCTCCGACCGTCGTCGACGCGTCGTCGGTCCGGAAGAACTTCTCGAAGATCCGCTCCGAATCCTCCTCGGCGATGCCGACGCCCTCGTCGGCGACCTCGACCACCGCCTCCTCGCCGCCGTTCCGGACGGTGACGCGCACCTCCCCGCCCGACGGCGAGTACTTGACGGCGTTCGAGAGCAGGTTCCCGACCACCTGTGCGAGGCGGTCGCGGTCGGCGTTCAGCTGGACGGGGTCGGTCGGCAGGTCGAGGACCGGCCGGTGCTCGCCGGGGTCGAGGAAGAAGAGGCGCGCCTGCTCGCGCACGAGCTCCACGAGGTCGAACTCCTCCCGCACGAGCGTCATGCCGCCGCCCTCGAGCAGCTGCACGTCGAGGAAGTCGCCCGCAAGGCGCGCGAGCCGGCGGGCCTGGGTGTCGATGATCTCGAGGTACCGATGCCGCTCCTCCGGCGCGAAGTCGCGCTGGAGCAGGAGCGCGGTGAATCCCAGGACTGCCGCGAGCGGCGTCCGCAGCTCGTGCGACACCATCCCGATCAGGTCGCGCTGGTGCCGT
>JBJMJE010000350.1:0-12228 GCA_045806505.1 Gaiellaceae bacterium | reverse complement strand
AAGCTCGGCGAACGTCTCGAGGACGTCGCTCGAGGAGCCGAGCGCCGCTGTGCGCAGTCCGTCGGTCAGCGTCCGGATCGCGTCGGCGCGGCCGCTCTCCACGCGCGGGATCTGGTCAGGGGCCGCGTGACGCAAGTCGTCCAGTATCGCTCAGGACTAGACTTCCGCCACGTGGCACATCCCCAGGCAGAGCGCCACGACGAGAATCAAGCCGTGGGCGGCACACCGCCGGTCGACACGTCCGATGCGATACGCGCGGCCTATCGCTTCCACCGCACGAAGCGGCGCCTCCGCGTCGAGCGTCGGCGCGCGAGCCATGCGGCGGGACTTCGTTTTGCGGTCACGCTCGCGGTGCTCGTGTTCGTCTTCGTCGTTCTCAGCCTCACCGTCTGGGCGGAGGTGCAGCGGCTGTTCGGGCTCTAGCGGTTACTGCACGACGCTGCGCGCGCGGCTGAGCGGACTCCACGCGCTCTGCTCCCACTCGCCGCCGCCGCACATGGGACAGACGGGCAGCGTGCGATAGACCGTCACGCCGTACCCGCACTCCGAGCAATGGAACTCGCCCTTCACGCTCGTGCCTGCAGGAAGAAAGTGCACGTAATCGCCGCCTGGCTCTCCGCCGACGGTCTGAAGCTCGGACATCGCGACCCCTTCTGGAACTGATACGCCGTGACTTCTCTCTCCCACTGTGCCCATACTTTACTCGATGCAAACAAATGAGCCAACGCGCGAGCCGCGCCCCGCAGGGCCGATCCGGCTCTGGGCGGTGGGCGAGCGGCTCACCTGGTTATCCGGCCTCGTTCTCCTCATGTCGTCCCTGATGGGCTGGTACGTGGGCTCCGGCGACGGCCTGACGATCAGCGTCATCGGCTGGCACACAGGGACGCTCGGGAAGCTCGTCTTCTTCGTCGGGCTCGCCGTCCTCGCCCTCGCCGCGTTGCGCCAGGCGGGCGTCGAGCCGCCCGCGACCGTGCCGGAGAGCCTCATCGTGATCGCCCTCGGCGCCCTCGCAACCGTGTTCGTCCTCATCCGCCTGATCACGATCCCCGAGCAGTTCCTCCCCGCCGACGGCCGCGGCGTCGGGATCTGGATCAGTCTGCTCGCGGCGATCGCCGTGATCGTCGCAGGGCTGCTGGAAGCCGCCGAAGAGCTATAGCGACGCCGTAGCCGATCGCGGCGCCGCCGATGACGTCGAGCGGGTAGTGCACGCCGACGTAGACACGCGAGTAGGCGATACCCGCGGCGAGCACGTACAGCACGATCTGACCGCGCCGCGAGACGAACGGCGCGAGCGTTCCCGCGCACGCGAAGCTCGTCGCCGCGTGGCCGGACGGGAACGAGTGCGACGTCGGCAGTACGACGAGCGGATCGTCGGCGGGACGGTGCCGGTCGATCGACAGCTTCAACACGTCCGTGATCGCTGCGGAGAGGAAGTACGCGGTCACGACGAGCGGAAAGATGAGCGGCCGTCGCAGGAGCAGCGTCGCTGTGACGGCGAGCACGAACCAGACGATGCCGAAGCTGCCGATGTGCGACAGCGCGACGAAGATCGTGTCGAACGGCTCCGCGCGATGAGCAACGACCCAACGCTCGAGGCGCTGATCGACGGACAACTACAGCGGAAGGATTTGCTTCGCCTGGTCGATCAGCTGCTGCGGATCGAACGGCTTGCCCACGAACGCCGATGCACCGCGCTCTTCGGCGTGCGCGGCCGAGCGCTCGTCGACCTGTCCGCTGAACATGATCACGGGGATCGAGCCGTGGCGCTCCTGGATGCGCTGCAGCATTCCCCAGCCGTCCATGCCCGGCATCATCACGTCGAGGAGGATCAGCTGCGGCGGCTGCTCTCCCTCCAGCACCGCCATTCCCTCGTCGGCGGTACCGGCTTCGAGCACCGTGTAGCCCTCGAGCTCGAGGCTCGCGCGCATGTACTCGCGCATGCGGTCGTCATCGTCCACGACGAGCACCGTCGGGCCTGCCTGCTCCCTCGCGCCCGGCCCCGAGCTCTCGAGGAACTTGTCGAGGTCGGCGCGCCGGTAGCGGCGGTGGCCGCCGGGCGTGTAGAAGGCCGGGACACGCCCCTGGTCCGACCACTTCCGGATCGTGCTCTGCGCCACGCCCAGGTACTTCGCGGCCTGCCCGAGGGTCAGCCAGTCCGGCTCGGTGGCGGGCGCTCGACGTCCCGGGAGGTCGCGGTAGGCCACAGCCACTAGAAACTACCCAAAGTTGCCGCAAGATTAAACTGCGTTACGGCTTCAAAGTCAGAATGACTGTCTGTTTCCCTCCAGGTTGCGGGTTATCGTGGAGCGCCTCGCCCAGCGCCAGACCGAGGAGGAACGCCGCCACGACGGCAGCGACGGCGAGCACGACGCGGCGTCTGTGGCGGCGCCGCCTCGACCACTCGCGCCTCGTATTCACGGCTCGAAGTCGATCGCGCCGCGCGCGTACAGATGGAACGCGGCGTCCTGGACGAGCGCGAGGTCGCGCGGCCAGCCTTCGTACGGCGCGCGATCCGCGACCGCCTCGCGCCCCCAGCGCTCGACGTCTCCGTAGGCGTCGACGAGCTGCTCGAGCGTGAAGGTCTGTCCGATGCGCGCACGCAGCTCATCCGTTACGGCGTCGACCGCGTCCAGCAATCGCGCGTAACGCCGCGGCTCTCGCTTCTGCGCTTCGAGCTCGGCGAAACCGCGCTCCCAGTCGACGCGTGCTGTCTGCAAGGACATGGACTGGAAGCTAGACGCTGCAGCAGCGGTCGGACGGCCAGAACGAGGGGAGCTCGGCGAGGATGCGGTCTCCGAGCTCGTACCCTGGCCGAGCGAGCGCAAAAGCCGCGTGTGCGTGCAGGCACTTGAGGCTTCCGCCGCGCGATGCGCCTCCGATTCCGAGCGGCAACTCGGGTCGGAGCCGCCGCTGTTCGGACGTCGCGGCCTTCAGGCTTGCGGCGAGCTCGCGATCGGAGCGTACGCGCTCGCTCCAGCGCTCGACGCCCCCCGCGGCCTCGAGGCGCGAGACCGCTGCGACGAGGTGCGGGCACGTCAGCCAGAACGTCGTCGGGAACGGCGCGCCGTTCTCGTCGTACGGCGCCTGCTCGGTCACGGCCGGACGACCGAACGGACAGCGCGCGACTACGCGGCGGAACGCGCGCGGCCGGCGGCCGAGCTGGCGCTCGACGATCGCGCGATCATCCATCGCCCGCGACGCTAGCGTGCGCCTTCAGCCAGCGCTTGATCCCGCGGACGATGAACAGCTGCTCGCCCGGCTTCACGAGCCCGAGCCGACGCGCCTCGCGCGCAAGTTCGGCGTCGCTCGTCGAGGCGGCGACGAGGCGTTCGAGCGTCGCGTGCTGCGCGCGGAGCTTCTGCACCTCCGCCGCTCGCTGAGAGACGGTGTCGCGGGTACGAAGGTACGTCCGCGCCGGCTTGTAGTAGAGAACTGCGACGACGAGGACAGCGACGACGGCGATCCAGATCCGCGGAGAGCGCCACTTCGGACCACGCTTGCGACGGCGACGCGCCATCCCGGCTTCTTCGCGGTCGCGGCGTCCGGTCCTACGCGGAATCGACTTTGATCACGTTTGTCGAGCCGGGGATGTTGACCTGCGTCCCCGCTGTGATCACGACGCGATCGCCGGGTTGCACCATCCCGGCGGCGCGCGCGGACTCGATCGAGAGGCTCCACAGGTTCTCGACGTTCGGCTGCTCGGGAATCAGCAGCGGCGTCACGCCCCACTCGACGGCCATCTGCTGCAGTGCGTACTGGTGGTGGCTCAGCCCGACGATCGGGCGGCGGGGGCGCAGCCGCGCCACCATCGACGCGGTCCTGCCGCTGAACGTCGGAACGAGGATCGCCGCTGCACGCAGCGCCTCGGCGAGGTCGCACGCCGCGTTCGACATCGCATTGCCGACGCTCGGCGCGTCCGTCACCTCCGGAAGCTGGTGCCGGTAACCGAGGTTCGGCTCGATCTCGCGCGCGATCAGGTCCATCGTCGCGACCGCCTCGAGCGGGTACTCGCCGACCGCCGTCTCACCCGAGAGCATCACGGCGGACGTCCCGTCGAGGATCGCGTTTGCAACGTCGCTCGCCTCGGCGCGCGTCGGCTCGGGCTGGTGGATCATCGATTCGAGCATCTGCGTCGCGGTGATGACGGGCTTCCCGCGCTCGAGCGCGCGGAGGATGATCCGCTTCTGCAGGAGCGGCACGCCGGCCGGGCCGATCTCTACGCCGAGGTCGCCGCGCGCGACCATGACCGCGTCCGACTCGGCGAGAATCTCGTCGAGCGCGTCGATCGCCTCGGCCTTCTCGATCTTGGCGATCACGCCCGCACGGGAACCGGCGTCGGAGATGAGCTTGCGCAGGTCGCGGATGTCCGCGGCCGAACGCACGAACGACAACGCCACGAAGTCGGCGCCGAGCCCGAGCGCGACCTCGAGATCGATCGTGTCCTTCCGCGTCAGCGACGGGAACGGGAGCGGCACGCCGGGCAGGTTCACGCCCTTGTGCGCGGAGACCGCCCCGCCGACCACCACCGCGCAATGCACGCGTCCGTGCTCGACGTCCTGCACCTTCAGGCGGATCAGCCCGTCGTCGATCAGCACGTCGTGGCCCGGACGAAGCACGTCGCCGATCACGGCGGGACTGACGGGCAAGGAGCCGTCGACGACATGCTCGGCGCCGATGAGCGTGATGTCGCTGCCGCGTTCCAGGACTACCGGCTCCGGCAGCTCGCCGATACGCAGCTTCGGCCCCTGGAGGTCGGCGATGAGGCAGATCGGCCGGCCGATCTCCTCCTGAACGGCGCGGATCAGCTCGGTGCGGCGCGCCATGTCCTCGTGCGAGCCGTGGGAGAAGTTCAGGCGAGCGCCGTCCATGCCCGCGTCGGCGAGCGCGCGCAGGGTGTCGTGAGCTTCCGACGCCGGGCCGATCGTGGCGACGATCTTCGTTCGGCGCAAACCCGTTGCGGCCATACGCCTGAGGTTAACGGCCACGGGGGTACGCACCCCAGCCCGGGTACGTCGCGCGGTCGCCGAGCTCTTCCTCGATCCGGAGAAGCTGGTTGTACTTGGCGATGCGATCGGTGCGCGAGAGAGAGCCCGTCTTGATCTGCCCCGCGTTCGTTGCGACGGCGATGTCGGCGATCGTCGCGTCCTCGGTCTCGCCCGAGCGGTGGGAGACGACAACGCCGTAGCCGTGGCGCCGCGCCAGCTCGATCGTCTCGAGCGTCTCCGTCAGCGTGCCGATCTGGTTCACCTTGACGAGGATCGCATTCGCGATGCCGGCGTCGATCCCGCGCTGCAGGATCTCGGGGTTCGTCACGAAGACGTCGTCGCCGACCAGCTGAACGCGCCCGCCGAGGCGCTCCGTCAGCGCGCGCCAGGCGTCCCAGTCGTTCTCGGCCACGCCGTCTTCGATCGAGACGAGGGGATAGCGGTCGGCGAGCTCGCCGTAGAAGTCGCACATCCCGTTGCCGTCGGCCTCGCGCCCTTCGAACCGGTACGAGCCGTCGGCGAAGAACTCGCTCGCCGCAGGATCGAGCGCGATCGCGACGTTCTCCCGGTGGCCGGCGCGCTCGGCAGCCTCGAGAATCGCGTCGATCGCTGCGGGTGAGGAGCCG
Source organism: Gaiellaceae bacterium (assembly GCA_045806505.1). Lineage (GTDB taxonomy): Bacteria > Actinomycetota > Thermoleophilia > Gaiellales > Gaiellaceae > DASVFB01. Next base: position 6,617 of record JBJMJE010000350.1, on the reverse strand, counting down.
AGATCCGGCGCAAAGCCGCCTTCGTCGCCGACGCCGGTCGAAAGGCCGCGCTCGTGCAGCACCGCCTTCAGCGCGTGGAACGTCTCCGACCCGATGCGCAGGCCCTCGGCGAACGTCGAGGCGCCTGCGGGGACGAGCATGAACTCCTGTAGGTCGATCGAGTTCTGTGCATGCGCGCCGCCGTTGATGACGTTCATCATCGGCACGGGAAGCGTCCGAGCCTCGTCTCCGCCGAGCCATCGATAGAGCGGCACGCCGGCGTCCGCCGCAGCGGCCTTCGCGGCCGCGAGCGAGATTCCGAGGATCGCGTTCGCGCCGAGCCGTCCCTTGTTCGGCGTCCCGTCCGCATCGATCATCGCGGTGTCGAGCGCCTTCTGGTCCGACGCGTCGATCCCGCGCACGACGTCCGCGAGCTCGCCGTCGACGTTTGCGACCGCCCTCGTCACGGCCTTGCCGCCGTACCCGGCGCCGCCGTCCCGGAGCTCGATCGCCTCGAGCTGTCCGGTCGACGCACCCGACGGAACGGCTGCCCGCCCGAATGCTCCCGACTCCAGGCGCACGTCGACCTCGACCGTGGGATTGCCGCGCGAGTCCAGGATCTGCCGCGCGTGGGCCGAAACAATGGCGCTCAACGAAACTCCTCCTTTGCCTGGTCGAAGTACGCGTCCTTCGCCTCGAGGCTCAGCTCGCGAAAGGCCTCCCCGTTCGCGGAAGCACGCTCCTCGGCGCGCTCGACCCTATCGCGGAAGCGGCGCGACATCGCGCGCAACGCGAGCTCCGGATCGACGTTGACGCGCCGCGCGACGTTGACCGCCGCGAACAGCACGTCGCCGAGCTCCTCGAACACGTGCGCGCCCGGCTCCGTCTCGGGCGCGGGATCGCCGCCTGCCTCGTCGATCGCCTCCTTCAGCTCGCGGATCTCGTCGTCGAGGTCGTCGAGCGCGCCACCGACGTCGGGATACTCGAAGTCGATCGCCGCGGCGCGCCGCTGCAGCTTTCGCGCGAAGAGGAGCGACGGCAGTGAATCCGGCACGTCGTGGAAGATGCCCGAGCGCCCCTCCTGCTCGCGCTTGATCGTCTCCCAGTTGGAGCGCACGCGGCCGGCCGTCTCGGCCTCCACCTCGCCGAACACGTGCGGATGGCGCCGCACGAGCTTCTCGTGAACCAGTCGCGCGACGCTCTCGAGGTCGCCGGTGCCGCGCTCCTCGAGCAGAAGCGCCAGGAAGTACACCTGGAACAGCAGGTCGCCCAGCTCGTCGAGCAGCTTCCCGTCGTCCTGCGCGATCGCGGCGTCCGCGACCTCGTACGCCTCCTCGACGGTGTGCGGCACGATCGTGCGCGCGGTCTGCTCGCGATCCCACGGACAGTCGCGACGCAGCCGCCGCGTCAGCTCTTGCAGGTCGAGCAGGGCGTCGCCGAGCCCGCCAGCGTCGCTCAAAGCGGTTAGCCGGTGGTCGTGGTGGCAGCGGTGGTCGTGGCCGCCGGCGCGAAGCCGGTCTGGTACGAGACCTTGCCGTCGAAGTCCTTCTTCAGCTTGTCCGACCAGTTCGTCATCGCGTCGTTGCGCTTCTGCTGGAGAAGCTGCTGCTTGATCGACGCCTTCACCTTCGAGAACGACGTCGTCTTGGCGGGCTTGATCGGGCCGAGCGCCTTGATGATGTGGTAGCCGAAGTCGGTCTTGATCGGGTGCGAGAACTTGCCTGTGGCGAGCAGGAACGCCGTCTGGTCGAACGGGCCGACGGTCTGCCCTTTCGAGATCGTGAGCTTGCCGCCCTGGGCCTTCGAGCCCGGATCCTGCGAGAACTTCTTGGCGAGCTTCGAGAAGTCTTCGCCGGACTTCACGCGCTGGTAGAGCTTGTCGGCCTGCGCCTTCGACTTGACGAGGATGTGCGCGACGTCACGCTGCTCCGGCGTGCCGTACTGCGACTGGTGCTGGTCGTAGTACTTCTTGACGTCGGCGTCCGACACCTTCGTGTCGTTCGTCACCTTCTTGAAGATCTTCTCCTGGACGAGCTGGGCCTTGATGTCTTCGCGCACCTGCGCGTCCGTCAGGCCCTGCTGCTTGAGCTGCTTCTTGTAGCGCGACTCGCTGCCACCGAAGTACTGCTTCTTGATCTGCTTGAGGCGCTTGTCGACGTCTGCATCGCTGACGGAGACCCCCAGCTTGTCGGCCTCCTGCTTGAACTCCTCACGCTGGACGAGGTAGGAAACAGCCTGGTTCTTCAGCGTGTCGTACTCCGTCGTACCGGCGGCGGGCCACTTGCGCTTCTGGCTCGCGTAGCTCTTCTTCGCCTGCGCGAGAAGCGTGTTGAACTGCTCCTGCGTAATCGTCTGACCATTGACCTCGGCGACCGCATTGCTGGGGACGCTGCCGCTATCGCCGCCACCGCCGCATCCGGCGAGGACCGCGACAAGCGCCGCAATAAGAAACGTGGTCGTGAGGTAACGCATAAGGAACGGACGTCGCAGCAGAGTGGTCACGCTGCCTGACGTGCGGCCAAGATAGCATCGATCAACGAGGCCGCCCCCTCGAATGAACCGCTCCTTAACGTAACTTCGCGGTTCCCTGTCGAATAGACGGCCGTGTCGACCTGCGCGCGGAGGAGCCTGAGCTCGCCGGAGCCGAGCACGAGCTGGCCGACGGATGCGCGGCCGCCGCGGTAGACGAGGTAATCGGCGCCGAGCGTCGCGAGCTTCAGCTTCACATCCTGTATTCGGAACAAGTTCTCGACCGGTTCTGGGACCTCGCCGTACCGGTCCTCGATCGACGCGTGCAACTCGCGCAGCTCGTCGTCGTTCTCCGCCAGCGCGAGGCGCCTGTGTAGATCGATCTTGAGCGCCTCGGACTCGATGTACCCGGCAGGCACGTAGGCGTCGACGCGAGCGTCGACACGCACAGGGCGAGCCGCTACGCGCCGCTGGCCCGATAGCTCCGCGACAGCCTCGGCGAGCAGCTCGACGTACAGCTCGAAGCCGAGCGCCGCCACGTGACCGGACTGCTCGTCGCCGAGCAGGTTGCCGGCGCCGCGAATCTCCAGGTCGCGCATCGCGATCGCGAAGCCGGAGCCGAGCTCCGTATGGTCGGCGAGAGTCGCGAGCCGCGCGCGCGCCTCCGGCGTCAGCTCGGCTGCATCCGGATAGAAGAGGTAGGCGTGCGCAGTCACGTCCGAACGTCCGACGCGGCCGCGGATCTGGTAGAGCTGCGACAGCCCGAGCATGTCCGCGCGCTCGACGATCAGCGTGTTCGCCTGCGGGATGTCGATGCCCGACTCGATGATCGTCGTCGAGACGAGCACGTCCGCATCGCCGCGAAGGAACGCGTGCATCTTCTCTTCCAGCTCGCGCTCTTTCATCTGTCCGTGCGCGACGAGGAAGCGCAGCTCGGGACAGAGCTGCTGCAGCTTGAGGGCGACGTCTTCGATCGTGTCGACGCGGTTGTGCAGATAGAAGCTCTGCCCCTCGCGCGCGTACTCGCGCAGCAGCGCCGTCTTCACCATGTCCTCGTCGTACTCGCTCACCGTCGTGCGGATCGGGCGGCGGCCCTGCGGCGGCGTCTCGATGATCGAGATGTCGCGCAGCCCGGAGAGCGACATGTGCAGCGTCCGCGGGATCGGCGTCGCCGAAAGCGTGAGCACGTCGACCTCGAGGCGCAGCGAGCGGAGCAGCTCCTTCTGCGCGACGCCGAAGCGCTGCTCCTCGTCGAGGATGACGAGGCCGAGGTTCTTCGGGATCACGTCGCGCGACAGCACACGGTGCGTTCCGATGAGGACGTCCACCTTCCCGTCGGTGAAGTCGCGGAGCGCCGCCTTCTGCTCGGCGCCGCTGCGGAAGCGCGAGACCATCTCCACGCGGATCGGGAAGTCGCGGTAGCGATTGCGGAAGGTGTTCCAGTGCTGCTCCGCGAGGATCGTCGTGGGCGCGAGCATCAGCGTCTGCTTGCCGTTCACAGCGACGGCGAACGCCGCCCGCACCGCGACCTCCGTCTTGCCGAAGCCGACGTCGCCGCAGACGAGCCGATCCATCGGCCGCGGCGCCTCGAGATCCTGCTTCACGTCCTCGATCGCGCGCTCCTGGTCCGGCGTCTCGCGGTAGGGCAACTCCGCCTCGAGCCGCTGGAGCCAGTCGTTGCCGAGGTCGTACGCCTCGCCTGCCGCCTGCTGCCGCTGGGCGTACAGCGCGAGCAGCTCGCCCGCGAGCTCGCGGACAGACGTGCGCGCGCGGTTCTTGAGGTTCTGCCAGGCCTTGCCGCCGAGCTTCGACAGCGCCGGCGCCGACGCGTCGGCGCCGATGTACCGCGAAACCTTGCCGATCTGCTCGTGCGGGACGTACAGCCGGTCCTCGCCGCGGAAGGCGAGCAGCAGGTTATCGCGCGTGACGCCGGCAACCGACTTCGTCTCGAAGCCGAGCAGCTTCCCGATGCCGTGGTCCTCGTGCACGACGAAGTCACCGGTGCGCAGATCGGCGAACGACTGCAGCGCGCGGCCGATGCGCGCGGTCTCGGCGCGCGGTGCACGCTTCCGGAAGAGTTGCGTGTCCGGAAGCAGGACGAGGTTCAGGTCGCGCCAGACGAAGCCGCGGCGCGCAGGCGACACGGCGAACCGCGCCTGCGGGTCGTCGTTGAGCACGTCGCCCGGATCGAGCATGGGCGCATCCACGCGGCGGAGCAGGTTCTCGGTGCGCAGCGCCTCGCCGCGGTGCGGGAACGCGACGACGACGCGGTGACCCGCGCGGACGAACGCGTTCAGCTCGTTCTCGGCTTCGGACAGGCCGCGGGCGGCGAGGGCGGGCCGTTGCGCCTCGAACGCGAACGGCTGTCCAGACGGAAGCTGGTCGAGCTCGGTCGCGCGCCGAAGGCTGACCGGAGCGAGCGTCTCCTCCTCCCACACCTGGCGGACTTCCCCCGCTTCCCACACGAGGTCGGGCCCGCCCGGCAGGACGGGGACGAGATCGCGGGGCGCGACGGCGCTCTGCTTCTCGTCGTCGACGAGCGTCGGGTCGACGAGGTCGATACGCCGCTCGACCGCGGGGTACACGACGGCGTCGTCCACGGGATGGAGCGCGCGCTGCGTGAACGGCGAGAACGCGCGCACCTGCTCGATCTCGTCGCCGAAGAACTCCACGCGGAGCGGCTCTCGTCCGGTGGTCGGGAAGACGTCGACGAGCCCGCCGCGCACGGCGAACTGCCCGCGCTCCTCCGCCCGCTCGACACGCTCGTAGCCCGCCAGCGCGAGCGCTTCCGTGAGCGCGTCTATGCCTTGCTCGTCGCCGGGCGCGATCCGCAGCGGCTCCGGCCGCGCCCTGTCGGGCACGAGCCCCTCGGACGCGGCCGCGGCGGAGACGACGACGAGCGCGCCCTGGTCGAGGAGGTGCAGCGCGCGCGCACGCTCGCCGACGAGGTGCGGCGGCGGCCGCAGCCCCGAGTCCCAGCGCACGCCGCGGCTCGGCAGCAGGGCGACGCGCTCCGGACCGAGGTACCACGCCGCGGCTTCCGCAAGATCGCGCGCGTCGGCGTCCTCGGGAACGAGGATCGTCAGCGCGCGCGCGAGCTGCTCGTGCAGCGCCGAGACTACGAGCGGCAGAGCCGGCTCGGAGACGCGCGCACGCGTCGGTAGCGACTCCGCGAGCTCCTGCAGCTTCTCGTGCTCCAGCAACTCGCGCACGAGCGCGAACAGGACGGGGCGTTGTTCGACATGCCGGACCATGACGCATGACGAGGCGGGCGCCTCGCGGCCCTCCAAGTTAGTTGAAGCGCGCCTGCGTGCGGTCGAGGCCGTCGGCGTCGAGCGTCTCGATCGCCTCGACGGCACGCGCGACGATCGACTCCGCGTCGTCGTGCGGCTCGAAGTTCGCGAGGACGTAGTCGGCGAGGGAACGCGGGTCGCCGCGCTCGGGCCGCCCGACGCCGATTCGCAGTCGCAGGAAGTCCTGCGTTCCGAGCGCCTGCGCGATCGAGCGGAGACCGTTGTGCCCGGCAAGGCCGCCGCCCCTTCGAGCCTGCAACCGTCCGAGGTCGAAGTCGCCCTCGTCGTGGACGACGAGGATCGCGTCGGGCTCCACCTTGAAGAAGCTCGCCGCCGCCGCGACGGAACGGCCCGAGTCGTTCATGTACGTCTCCGGCTTCAACAGGGCGACGCGGTGGCCGTCGAGGCGCACCTCCGCGAGGCTGCCGCTGAACTTCGAGCGCCAGGAGCCGCCGTGCCTGCGCGCGAGCTCGTCCACGACCATCCACCCGACGTTGTGCCGCGTCTTCGCGTACTCGCGGCCCGGGTTGCCGAGGCCGACCACGAGCAGGTCGAGCGACGAGGCACGGTCGCCCCGGCGCCACGGCAGCCGCACGAGCTACTCCTCGGCGCCCGGCGCCTCGGCCGCGCCCTCGGCCGGCGTCCCGCCCTCGGCGGCCGGAGCCTCGCCCTCGACCGCCTCCTCGCCCTCGGCAACCTCCTCGGGCTCCTCGGCACGCATCGGCTGCGTCACCGTCGCGAGCACAGTCTCCTCCGGATCGTCGAGCAGCGTCACGCCGGCCGGCACCTGGAGTGCGTCGAGGCGCAGCGTGTCGCCAATCGTCATCTCGGAGACGTCGATTTCGAGGTGCTGGGGCACCTCGAGCGGCAGCGCCT
>JBJMJE010000349.1:0-3699 GCA_045806505.1 Gaiellaceae bacterium | reverse complement strand
CCCACATGCACAAGCCGTCTAGCCGCGTTTGCCGTGTGCTCTCACGCACGCGCAACCAGTTCCTCGCCACCACCGGCGTGGTGGTCGTCACCGCCGCGCTGACCGCCGCCGGCACGTCCGCGTCGCCGGCGCAGAACTTCTCGTCGTCCTTCGAAGCCGGAGACCCGCAGCCCGCGTGGACGAACACCGTCGACGCCGGCAAGTCTTCCGGGGTCACCGGTCCGGCTGCGACCGGCATTCCGGGCAACGTCACGGACAAGGTCGTCGAGGTCACCGCGAACGGCGAGAACGCCGGCTCCGGTGAGGTGAAGGAGAACCTGGCCGACGGCGACATCTTCTCGAAGTGGCTCGTCTTCCAGCCGACGGGCTGGGTCGTCTACAAGCTGTCCGAGCCGGTGAAGGTCGTGCTCTATGCACTCGGCTCGGCGAACGACGCCCCGGAACGCGACCCGCAGGACTGGACGTTCCAGGGCTCCAGCGACGGCCAGACGTGGACGACGCTCGACACGCAGACCGGCCAGTCGTTCGACAGCCGCTTCCAGATGAAGCAGTACCCGGTCGCGAACGACCAGGCGTACCTCTACTACCGGCTCGACATCACCCAGAACCACGGTACGAACATCGTCCAGCTCGCCGAGTGGCAGCTCTCCAACGGCGCGTCGACGCCGCCGCAGGAACCGGTGATGCGGAGCGCGACGGGCAAGGGGCCGAGCAGCGCGTACAACGCGAAGACGAACGTCGGCTTCAGCGGCGTGCGTGCGCTGCAGTACGGCGGCGAGCAGACCGCCGACGGACGCGGCTACTCGTACAACAAGGTCTTCGACGTCGACGTCGCGGTCACGCCCCAGACGGAGCTGTCGTACGACATCTTCCCCGAGTTCGAGCAGGACGACCTGAGCTACCCGAGCACGTACGCGTCCGTCGACCTCGCCTTCACGGACGGCACGTTCCTCAGCGACCTCGGCGCGACCGACCAGCATGGCGCGACGCTCAGCCCGCAGGGTCAGGGAGCGTCGAAGACGCTCTACACGAATCAGTGGAACAACCTCGTCTCTCGGATCGGCGACGTCGCGGCCGGCAAGACGATCGACCGGATCCTCGTCGCCTACGACAACCCGGACGGCCCCGCCGACTTCGGCGGCTGGATCGACGACTTGAAGATCGACGGCAGCCCCATCCACCAGCGGCCGTCGCACCTCTCCGACTGGGTCGTCACGACGCGCGGCACGAACTCCAGCGGCAGCTTCTCGCGCGGGAACAACATCCCGGCGACCGCGGTTCCGCACGGCTTCAACTTCTGGGCTCCTGCGACGAACGCCGGCACGAGGAGCTGGTTCTACGAGTACCAGCGCGGCAACAACGCGCAGAACCTGCCGACGATCCAGGCGTTCGAGGCGAGCCACGAGCCGAGCCCCTGGATGGGCGACCGCCAGACGTTCCAGGTGATGCCGTCTGGGGCCTCGGGGATTCCGAACGCGAGCCGCAGCGCCCGCGCGTTGCCGTTCCGGCACGCGAATGAAACGGCGAAGCCGCATTACTACGGCGTCACGTTCGAGAACGGCATGAAGACCGAGATCGCGCCGACCGATCACGCCGCGATCTTCCGGTTCACGTTCACCGGCGGCAGTTCCAACGTGATCTTCGACAACGTCAACGAGCAGGCCGGCATCACGATCGACCAGGCGAACGGCGTCGTCACGGGCTGGTCCGATGTTCGCAGCGGCCTCTCGAACGGCGCCACGCGGATGTTCATGTACGCGACGTTCGACAAGCCGGTGACGGCGAGCGGGAAGCTTTCCGCGAGCGGCAGGGACGCCGGCTACGTCAAGTTCGACACGACGGCCGACAAGACGGTGACGATGCGCATCGCCACGTCGTTGGTCGGCGTCGCGCAGGCGCGGCACAACCTCGAGCTCGAGATCGCGCCGACGGACACGTTCGACACCGTCGAGCAGCGCGCGCAGCAGCAGTGGGACCGCAAGCTCGGCGTGATCGAGGTCGAGGGCGCAAGCGACGACCAGCTGACGACGCTGTACTCGAACCTGTACCGGCTCAACCTCTACCCGAACTCCGCCTTCGAGAACACCGGCACCAACGCGAGCCCCGTCTACGTACACGCGATGCAGTCGTCCTCGTCGTTCGAGATCCCGGCCGGCACGACGGCGACCGAGACGGGCGCGCCCCTCGTCCCCGGAAAGGTCTACGTCAACAACGGTTTCTGGGACACCTACCGCACGATCTGGTCGGCCTACTCGCTGCTCTACCCGAAGGATGCCGGCGAGCTCGTGGACGGCTTCGTCCAGCATTACCGCGACGGCGGCTGGCTACCGCGCTGGTCGTCTCCGGGCTACGCGAACCTGATGACCGGCACGAGCGCGGACGTCGCGTTCACCGACGCCTACGTGAAGGGCATTCGCAACCTGAACGTGAAAGACGTCTACGACTCCGCGCTCGAGGACGCGACCGTTGCGCCGCCGGGGCCCGACCCGAACGACACGAACGTCGGCCGGAAGGGCCTGCAGAACGCGCTCTTCCTCGGCTACACGCCCACGTCCGTCGACGAGGGCGTCTCGTGGGCGCTCGAAGGCGACATCAACGACTTCGGCATCGCGAACATGGCGAAGCTGCTCGCCGCCGACGCGAACGTGGGAGCGACAGCGCAGAAGCGCTATCAGGAGGAGTCCGAGTACTTCTTCGAGCGCGCCCGCAACTACGTGAACGTGTTCGACCCGGCGATCGGCTTCTTCCAGGGCCGAGCGGCCGACGGCGAGTGGAAGTCCACGCCGGCTGAGTTCGACCCGCTCGTGTGGGGCCACGAACGTGACTACACCGAGACCGACGGGTGGAACTTCGCGTTCCACGTGCCGCAGGACGGGCGCGGCCTCGCGAACCTCTACGGGGGCCGCGACAGGCTGGCGGCCAAGCTCGACACGTTCTTCGCCACGCCCGAGACCGCCAACTACCCCGGCTCGTACGGCGGGATCATCCACGAGATGATCGAGGCGCGCGACGTGCGCATGGGCCAGTGGGGCTTCTCGAACCAGGTCTCGCACCACATCCCGTACATGTACGACTACGCCGGCCAGCCGTGGAAGACGCAGGAGAAGGTGAGAGAGGCGCTGCGCCGGCTGTATCTCGGCAGCGAGATCGGGCAGGGCTACGCGGGCGACGAGGACAACGGCGAGACATCGGCCTGGTACATCTTCAGCGCGCTCGGTCTCTATCCGCTGCAGGTGGGGAGCCCGTACTACGCGATCGGCTCGCCGCTGTTCACGAAGGCGACGGTGCACCTGGAGAACGGCCACGATCTCGTCGTCAGCGCGCCGAACAACAGCGCACGCAACGTCTACGTGCAGGGCCTGATGGTCAACGGCGGCGTCCGCGACAAGGCATACCTGTCGCAGGCCGACATCGCCAACGGCGGGACGCTGGTGTTCGCGATGGGCTCGCAGCCGTCGCAGTGGGGGACCGCCGCAGCCGCGGCACCTCCGTCGATCACGACCGACGACAGCGTCCCGCGGCCGTTGCGCGACGCGTTGGGCGGCGGCAGCGGCGTCGTCACCGCGAGCAGCGGCGATGCACCCGCCGGGCTGGTCGACGACAACTCCGGCACCGACGTCTCGCTCGACGGGTCGCACCCGTGGATCCAGTACCGCTTCGCCGGAGACACGAAGCAGCAGGTGCGCTTCTACACGCTCA
>JBJMJE010000348.1:0-6351 GCA_045806505.1 Gaiellaceae bacterium | reverse complement strand
AGGAACTACATCTAAAGGAGCAGCTTCACCCAGGCGGGCTTGCACTCGCAGTGCAGGTGGTCGTCGCCGCAGCCGCGGCACTTCCACTGCGTGAGCACGATCCACCGGAGGTGCGCGAGCTCCACGGCGAACGCGGCGCAGAAGGCGGGAAGGAGCTCGGAGTGCCGCACCGCGACAGCATCGTCATCGCGGCGGCCCGGCGCATGGGCCGCACGGCCCATCGGCCGAGCCCGGACGGACTAGCGGCCTGGACATTCCAGTACCCTCCCGCGCGTGGCGAAGCTCGCCCACCAGACGGGCCAGCTCGAGTGGGATACCCCGCTCTACCAGCAGGCTCTGACGCAGCTCGACTCCGCGCTCGAGCTGGCGGAGGTGCCGGACTTCGTCTCGAATCGCCTCCGCGCGCCGGAGCGTGCGGTCATCCTGACGCTGCCGGTGCTGATGGATGCCGGCCACTATTCCTCGTTCCCGGCCTACCGCGTCCAGCACTCGTCGGTGCTCGGCCCGACGAAGGGCGGCATCCGCTACGACCTGGGTGTCGATCTCGGCGAGTGCGCGGCGCTCGCGATGTGGATGACCTGGAAGTGCGCGCTCCTCCGCCTCCCCTACGGCGGCGCGAAAGGCGGCGTTCGCTGCACACCGCGTGGCCTCTCCGACGGTGAGCTGCAGCGCATCACGCGGCGGTTCACCACGGAGCTCGTCGACATCATCGGGCCGCAGTCCGACATCCCCGCGCCCGACATGGCGACGAACGAGCAGACGATGGCGTGGATGATGGACACGTATTCGATGCAGAGGGGATTCGCGGTTCCCGAGATCGTCACCGGCAAGCCGATCTCGATCGGCGGTTCCGTGTTTCGCCACGAGGCGACCGGCGTCGGCGTAGTGATGATCACCGAGCGCGCGTGCGAACGTCTCGGCCGGCGCCTCGCAGACCAGCGGTGCGTGGTCCAGGGCTTCGGCAACGTCGGCAGCGTTGCAGCGATGGATCTCGTGGCCAGGGGAGCGTCGGTGATCGCGGTCTCCGACGTGTCGGGCGGCGTCGTCAACGACGACGGGCTGAATCTCCCGGCCGTGCGTGCGTGGGCGGACGAGCACGGCTCGCTTGCCGACTACCCCGACGCTCGTCACGTCTCGAACGCCGAGCTGCTCGAAACGCCGTGCGACGTCCTCGTGTTGGCCGCGCGAGAGGATCAACTCACGGAGGAGAACGCGGGACGTGTCGAGACGCGGCTGGTCGTCGAGGGAGCGAACGGCCCGACGTCGATCGAGGCCGACGCGATCTTCGCCGCACGCGGGATCCCGGTGCTGCCCGACGTGCTCACGAACGCCGGCGGCGTGACGGTGTCGTACTTCGAGTGGGTGCAGGACCTCGGCCGCCTGTTCTGGGATCGCGACGAGATCCGTTCGCGCCTCGCCGACAAGATGGCCGACGCGTTCGATCGCGTCTGGCGGCTGTCCGACGAACGCGGGATCAGCCTTCGGGGCGCCGCGCTCGTCGCCGGCATCAACGAGGTGGCGGCAGCACTCGACGCGAGAGGCATCTTTCCGTGACGCGCGTCCGCGACGCGATGGTCTCGGAGCCGCTGTCGCTCGACGGTTCGGCGTCGGCGCAGCAGGCGGGAATGAGACTCGCCGATCCAGGCGTCCGTGCGGTACTCGTGTGCGCCGACGGCGTGCTGCTCGGCGTCGTCACGCGGAAGACGCTCGTGCGCGAGATCGTCGCTGCCGGTCGCGATCCGGCGACGACGCTGCTCGGTTCGATCGCGGAGCCGCCGATCTTCACGCTCCACGCCGACGAGAACCTCGACGCTGCCTTCCACGAGCTGGAGGAGCGTGACCTCGAGCGCGTGCCGGTGACGGAGAACGGACGGCTGGTCGGGATCCTTTCGCGCGCGGTTGTGCAACGCCGGCTCGCCGAGGACGAGCCCCCCGCGGACGCGGCGGCCTAGCAGCAGGTGTAGGCGCCCGGCGGAGCGTCGCCTTCGACGGGTTCGGGCAGCGCGGCCGCGGCGAGGGCAATGCCGTGCAGCAAGTCGCGTTCGCTCGCGCGGAGCGACTCGAGGCCGTAGTGCCGCAGCACGTCGCGCACGATCGTCGCGCCGGCGACGATGACCGGCGCACGGCCGGGATCGAGCGCCGGCAGACGCTTCCGCTCGTCGAGTGGGAGTGACGCGAGCCGTGCGAGTTGCCGCTCCACCGCGTCCAGCGTGAGCACATGCCCGTGTACCTGCTCGCGGTCGTACTCCTGGAGGCCGAGGTCGAGCGCTGCGAGCGAGGTCACCGTGCCGGCGACGCCGACGGCCGCCGAAGGCGCGAAGTCGGGAAGTAGCGGACGCGCGTACGCCGCGATCGCCTCGACGTCCTCGCCGAAGAGCTCCGTCAGCCGCACGGATCCGACGTCGAGGCTCACCGCGCGCTCGCGCGTGATCAGCTCGGTCGATCCGCCGCCGACGTCGAGCACGAGTGTGCCGTCAGCCAGTTCGCCGACGCCCTGCAGCGTGAGCGCCGCCTCTTCCTCGCCACTCAGCAGCCGCGTCGTGAACCCGTAGCTCCACTCGATCTCGCCGAGGAACGCCTCGCCGTTCTCGGCATCGCGTACGGCGCTCGTCGCCACCGCGAGCACGCGCTCGGCGCCGAGCGACTCCGCCTCTCGGCGGAAGTCCGTCAGCACGTTGCGCACGCGGGCGATGGGCAGCGGCAGCAGGCGGCGCCGCGCGTGCACGCCCTCGCCGAGGCGCGTGATCTGCTGCCGCAGCGACACCTCGTCCACGCGGCCGTCGTCGACGTCGGCGACGAGCAGCCGTGTGGTGTTCGTGCCGAGGTCGACCGCGGCGACTCGCGTCACTTCCGCGGGTACACCGCGGTGAGCCACGCGAACGAGTCGATCGAGTCCTGAAGCGCCGCGCGCAGCACTGCGAGCCGGGCGACCGAGCGCTGGAGCCGTGCCACGCTCGCCTCGAGCTTCGGCGCCGCCGACTCCGCGGACTCCATCCTCTGCGACAGGCGCTCGACGGACTCCTCGAGCTCGCGTACCGGACCGTCGATCGTCGCGCCCACACCCTTCAGGTCACGCAAGAAACGGCGCACCTGCAGGAACACGTAGACGGCGCCCGCCGTTGTCGCGAGTAGGAGGAAAACCAGCGCAATCAGGACGGGGAGCGAGATTCGGCGATGCTAGCAACGCGTTCGAAAACCGAAGCGATGGCGGGGGCGTGGGCTTGGCTGCGCCGCCGCGACGGTCTCCTCCAGATCCTGATCGTCGTCGGTGGCTTCGAGGCCTATGAGGGCCTGCGGCGTGTGATCACGCCGAACTGGCCGGAGGCGTTCGCGAACGCGGCGCGCGTGGAGAACCTCGAGCGCTGGGGCCACTTCGCGTGGGAGCAGTCCGTGCAGCGTCTGTTCCTCGGCATGCCGCACCTCGTGCAGGCGATGAACGTCTTCTACTTCGTCGGACACTTCGTCCTCACGGGCGTCTTCTTCACGTGGCTGTACTTCCGCTCGCGGGAGGGCTTCCGCAGCGTGCGAAACGCGTTCCTGATCGCGACCGCCATCTCGCTCGTCGTTCACTGGTTGTTCCCGACCGCGCCCCCGCGACTGGCGCACGTCGGCCTGACCGACACGCTGCGCGCGTTCTCCGGGATCGACATCGGCTCACCGCACTCGTCGCCGTTCTCCAACCCGGTGGCCGCGGTGCCGAGCCTGCACGCGGGCTTCGCGATCGGCGTCGCCTACGGCGTCGTGAAGTTCGCGCGCCCGACGTGGGTGCGCGTCCTCGCCGCCGTCTACCCGGTCGTGGTCGTGCTGACGATCGTCGTCACGGGCAACCATTTCATCGTCGACGCGCTCGCTGGGATGCTCGTGATGACGATCGGGATCACGGCTGCCGCGAGGCTGCCGGCCGGCCGAGACGGAGCTATACTGGAGCCCGCGACGCGGGGTGGAGCAGTCAGGTAGCTCGCCGGGCTCATAACCCGGAGGTCGCAGGTTCAAATCCTGCCCCCGCTACTGAGAGGCCCCTTTTGGAGGGGCCTCTTCTTTTGGTGAAGCGATCGCGGCGAGCACAGTTGCGAGCATCGTCTCCTCGACGGTCGATTCCGTGAGGCGGCCGCTCCGCAACTCTGCGCTTGCGGCGTGGACGATCGCGCGCAGCACCGCGAGATGCCACGCCACCGGCACGTTGCGCCCGAAGACGCCCGCCTGCTGCCCTCGTTCGATCAACGGTGCGAACTGGGTCATCACCGGAAGGTGGCGGCGATGCAGTTCCTCTGCGGAGAGCCTCGCCGTGTTGATCGCGAGCAGGGCGTGGAACAGGTCGAGCCTCCGCCAGGTTGCGCGGACGACTCGCTCCAGCGCTTCGACGGGCTCACCGCGCGTCGGCTCGGCCGCGGCCGTCGCCTCCGCGACCTGGGCGACGGCGTGCTCCATGACGGCGTCGAGCAGAGCGTCGCGGGTCGGGAAGTGCGCGTAGATCGTCGCCCGGACGACACCCGCGCGGCGAGCGATCTCGGCCATGCTGGCATCGGGATCGCCCGCCAGGGCGCCGAGCGCGGCTTCGAGAATCGCCTGGACGCTGCGGTCTGCGTCCGAGCGGCGCCGCCTCTGCACCTTCGCGGGTGTCGTCTGCTCTGCCATCTCAGTGGACGGGCAGCGAGGCGGGGTTCAGGCGGAACTTCGCCAGGAAGTGTGTCGCCTGCGGCAGGACGAAGAAGGCGGTGATGCTCGCGACGCTAGCGAGGAGCCCGGCCGCCGCGAAGGCATGCGAGATCGCCGAGGCGGCTTCGGCACCGCCGAGTGCGCCCGATCCGGCTGCGATCGTCGAGAACACTGCGATGCCGATAGTTCCGCCGATCTCGTGGCCGGTCGAGTTCAAGCCGGAGATCATCCCCGACTCCTCTTCGCGAGCGCCGGTCAGGATCGCGATCGAAACCGAGACGACGGCGATGCCGAGTCCGAACCCGGCGACGAGCATCCCGGGAAGAATGTTGCGGAGGTAGGTGCCGTTCGCGGCGACGTGCGCGAGGAGCGCCATCCCGACTGCGGCGATCGCGAAGGCCGAGGCAAGCGGCATGCGCACGCCGTGGCGGGCGACGACGTGCCCGGCCGCGTGGGCGCCGATCCCCGCCGCGAGGGCGAGCGGGATGAACGCGAGACCGGTCATCAGCGGGCTCGTCCCGAGGACGTTCTGGAGGTAGACCGAGCAGAGGTAGAAGAGCCCGAAGATCGATCCTGCTGCGGCGAGCATCAGGAAGAGTCCTCCGCCGACTGCGCGATCGCCGAGCCGCCGAATCTTGAGGAGCGGCGTCTTGGTGTGCGTTTCGAGTACGGCGAACGCGGCGAGCCCGATGAGGCCGACGACAGCGAAGCCGAGCGTCTGGGTCGAGGTCCAGCCTGCGCTCGAGCCCTGGGTGATCGCATAGACGATCGCGCCGAGGCTCGTCGTCGCGACGATCGCGCCCCGCAGATCGAGACCACGCCAACGAGGCTTCTCGCTGTCGGACGGGATGACCTTGACCGCTGTGATCGCGAGTGCGACGGCGACGGGGACATTGACGAAGAAGATCATCCGCCAGTCGGCGAACTCGGTGAGAAGGCCGCCGGCGAGAACGCCTATCGCTGCACCGGCACCGCCGACTGCGCCCCAGGCCGCGAGCGCCTTCGCCTTCGCGTGTCCCTGGAAGGACGTCGTGATGATGGACAGCGCGGCGGGGGAGAGCATTGCGG
This sequence comes from Gaiellaceae bacterium, assembly GCA_045806505.1. GTDB lineage: Bacteria > Actinomycetota > Thermoleophilia > Gaiellales > Gaiellaceae > DASVFB01. The sequence goes on along the minus strand of JBJMJE010000348.1, from coordinate 627 downwards.
CGCCGAGGCCCTGACCCGCACGTGCCGCGAACAGCGCAGTCGCAGTTCCGGCCAGCGCCGAGGCGAGGGAGGCAGTCGTGAAGACGCCGAGGCCGGTCAAGAACAGGCGGCGACGGCCGAGCAGGTCGGCGGCGCGGCCACCGAAGAGCAAGAGGCTTCCGAAGACCAGCGAGTAACTCGTGATCGTCCAGCTGATCTGCGAGCCGCTGAGCTCAAGATCCTTCGCGAGGCTCGGCAGCGCGACGTTCACGGCCGTGATGTCGAGGATGACCATCAGTTGGGCGATGAGCAGGACGAACAGGAGGACGCCACCGCTCTTGCCGCTGGGCGACTTCGAGCTACTGCGCCGATGCTCATGGCGCCGTCCCGGAGCCGTCGAGTGCTCCGGCGCCGCGGTGTTCCCTCGGTGGTGCTTGGCCGCGATTGTCTTCAGGACGGACAGCAAAGTGTGGTTCGGTGCGTTCATTTCCGGCTCCTTCTGAGGGTTTCGGGGTACGAGTGACGCTTGCACCCCGGCGGCCGACCGGAAATGAGGCTCGCTCGCGGCTTCGGTGTGGCTGCCCACACCTGTTGCCGAGCGGCGATGTGAGCTAGGAGCTCAGGAAGGTCATGACCCGCGAGTGTCCG
>JBJMJE010000347.1:0-6677 GCA_045806505.1 Gaiellaceae bacterium | reverse complement strand
AACGCCGTCGCGCCCACGATGCCGCATGTGATCAGCGCCGCCGCGGCGATCGCGTGCGGTGAGACGAGCGTGCGCCGGTGTAGGCGGCCGAACGCGCGCGGCAGCTGCCCGTGCTCGCCGAGCGAGTAGGCGAGCCGCGAGAACCCGGAGATCGACGTCGTGATCGCCGTCAGCAGGATCAGGACGGCGGAGAGGCCGACGTAGATGCGGAGCGCGTGCGCCGCCCACGCGGGCAGCTGGTCGTTGATCTCGTCGACGATCCCCATCAGCGGCGACTTCAGCCAGCGCTCGCCGAGGTCGGTGGTGCCGTTCTGCGCCGGGAAGGCCGAGAGCCCGACCATTGCGACGAGCACGTAGAGGACGACGACGCTCCCGATCGCGCCGAAGAGGCTGCGCGGCAGGTCGACGCCGGGCCGGCGCACCTCCTCCGCGTAGTTCGCAACGGTCTCGAGCCCGGTGTAGGCGAGCATCGCGAGCGGGAAGGCGAAGATGATCTGACGCCACGAGGGCGACGTGCCGAGCGAGACGCCCTTCGTCAGCGCCTCCGGTGACCAGAGCAGTGCGAGCCCGAGCACGACGAGCAGGAGCTGCGTCACGAGGTCGAACGCCGCGACGCCGGCGCCGGCCGTGTACATCCGCGTCCGCCGCGTCACCCGCGCCGCGCCGATCGCGATCACGACGCCGACGGCGACGATCGTATCCCACGGCCTCGAGTCGAGCGCGGTGACGCCGATTGCGTGCCCGAGGTAATGCGGCAGGAAGAGCGCCGCGAGGGCGGTGACGATCAGGTAGTCGAGGAAGAGCGCCCAGCCCGCGACGAAGCCGGCGAGGTCGTTGAAGGCGCGGCGGACGAACGTCGCGGCGCCGCCCGTCTCCCGCAGCTCTGTCGTGCCCTCCGCATACGACAGCGCGACGACGAGGAAGAGCAGCCCGGTCGCGAGCAGCACGTACGGCGTCAGCCCGAGCGCCCGCGCCGCGATGATCCCCAGCGCGAAGTAGATCGAGCTCGCGATCTCGCCGTAGGCGACTCCGAAGAGGTCATACGTCCCGAGCCTCCGCTGAAGCGTCGGCAGCTTACGCGCCACGCTGCTCGCTTTCGCTCGAGATGCTTCGCATTTCGTGCGACGAAGACCGGGCAGGCGCGCTTCGCGCGCGTGCCCACTGGAGGCCGTCGGGGGATTGCTGGTTCGTCAACTCGGCTACGACGGCGCGGCCAAGCCGCGCCTACGTCATCTGTTCATCAGAAGATAGAGCCGCCCGGCGCCGGCTGCGATGAACAGCGCGCCGAGCACGAAGCCGACGAAGCCGCCGCCGTGCACGGCCGTCACGATCAGCAGCGCGAAGCCGATGGCGATGAAGGCGACCGCGAATATCGCCGTCGCCGTCCGGTGCAGGTTCCTCATGCTGCAGCGCGGGCGCCGACGACCATGACGCGGCAGTGCGCGTGCTTCAGGACGTAGTCGGTGGTGTCGCCGAAGACGGGTGCCCGCGCCTGCCTGCGACGCGGCGATCCCATGACGACGATCTCGCTGTTCCGCTGCTCGGCCTCGCGGACGATCGCGCGGCCGGCGCGCCGGTCGCGCGCGAGCCTTCCCAGCACGTCGACGCCGTAGGAGTCGCCGAGCGTACGCGCCGCATCCAGCAGCTCGTTCGCCTCGTCCTCGGCCTCCGGCATCGCCGCGTCGAGCGGGAGGTCGAGCGGCACCTCGACGACGGCGATCGCCACGACACGCGCACGGCGTTCGGTCGCGAGGCGGCAGGCGACGTCGAGCGCCTCCTCCGTCTCCCGCCCGGGCGCGAGCGGCACGAGGATGTTGCGGTATTCGAGGGCGGCGGCCGGGCCGAGCACGATCGGCGCGCGCACCGTGGCCGCAAGCGGCTCGTGCAGGTGCCTCCGGTAGAGCGGGTAGAAGACGAAGCCGGCGGCGAGCCAGGCGAGACCGGCATAACGCGTCGGCGCGTCCTTCACGATCACGACGAACCACGCGAGGCCGGTTCCGAGGCCGCCGACGATCGCGAAGAGCGGCCAGCTCACGCCGCGGATCGAGAGGTTCGGCCGCGCTCGCCACGGCAGCTCCCGGTCGGGCTTCTTCACACGGAGCGCGATCACCGAGGCGTGCGCGATCGTGAACGAGAGCATCGCGCCGAACGCGTACATCCGGCCGAGGAACCCGACCTGACCGGAGAGCACGAACACGATCGGCAGCGCGCCGGCGAACACCAGGAGCGACAGCCACGGCGTCTTCAGCTTCGGGTGGAGGCGCCGGAAGACCTCCGGCAGCTGGCGGTACGTCGACATCGAGTACGTGATGCGCGAGGCGCCGATCACACCGGCGTTCGTGGCGATGAAGAGGATGGTCGCGGCGAGAACGCCGACGTAGACCTTGCCCACGTCGAGCAGCGCCCCGTGCAGGCCGAGGTTCTCGACCAGCCCGAGGACCGGGTCGTTTTCGAAGCCGCCCCGGTCGGGCGGCAGCCCGAGCTTGGTCACGTAGTTCCCTGCCGCGTCCTTGAACACGGGTAGCGCCGAGAGCGCGACGAGCGGCAGCGTGAAGTAGATCGCGAAGACGGCGACCGCCACCCACCGAATCGCGCTCGGGATCGAACGCACCGGGTCGCGCGCCTCCTCGGCGAGATTCGAGACGGTTTCGATGCCCGTGTACGCGATCATGGCGACGGGGATCGCGAGCGCGAAGCTGGCCCACGACGGCGCAACGCCCCAGTGCACGTTCGAGGTCAACGTGTGCGGGCTGAAGATCAACGCGAAGCCGAGCACGACGAGCAGCAGCTGCGTCGCGAAGTCGACAAGCGCGAGGAAGATGTTCAGGCTCGCCGCCTCGCGGATGCCCACGATGTTCAGGAGCACCAGCAGGACGATCACGACGATGCCGCCGATGATGTCCCACGGGTTCGTCCGCAGCGGCTCCCAGAAGATCGACAGGTAGTGGGGGACGAAGAACGCCGAGATGGCCACCGTGATGACGTAATTCAGCATCTGCGCCCAGCCGGCGGCAAACGACACGAGCTCGTTGAACGCGTGCCTGGCGAAGGACGCGGAGCCCCCGGCCTCGGGAAACAGCACCGTCCCCTCCGCGTACGTCGCGGCGGTCGCCGCGAAGATCAGGCCGCTGATCACGAAGACGAGCGGCGTGAGTCCGAGCGCGATGGCGGCGGTGACGCCGAGCGCGTAGTAGATCGACGAGCCGACGTTGCCGTACGCCGTGGCGAAGAGCGCCGGCGTGCCGAGAACGCGCTCCAGCCCTTGCTGGCGCCTCCGTCTAGGCACGCGACGACTCTAGTCCGTCCGGCGGGACCCAGCCGAACGGCTGGCTCGAACCGCCGGTATAGCCCGTTGGAAGTGGCAACGCCGGCTCATACGATGGAGTGAACCTGCCGATAAGCATCTCCAGGTAAGCGATGAGCAGCCAAGCATTCGAGATTTTGTGTCCCATCTGCCGGTCGGTCGTCCCACTGGATGCGCCGAGCTGCCCCAACTGCGCGCGAACCAAGCGCGCCGCGGCGGCGGCCGAGACGCAGGCGACACCGGTGGCGGCGCCGGTGGTGTCCGCGACCACGGCAGCCGGGCGAGTCGCTCCGAACGCGCCGGACCTGGCGTCCCTCTCGATGAAGGATTACCACCGCGTGGTGCGCGCGACCTATCAGGCGACCGAGCGGCCCGCGGCCGGCGGTGGCCGGTTGCGCGCGTATCTGCCGTTCGCGCTGCTCCTGCTGCTGCTCGTTGTCGGCGCCGTGATGATCTCCGGCCACCTGTAAACGGAGCCGCCGTCCGCGGGCTCGGTTACCCGTGGATCGAGACGATGAGGGGGATGATGAGGATCGCGACGATGTTCGTGATCTTGATCATCGGGTTGATCGCCGGGCCGGCGGTGTCCTTGTACGGGTCGCCGACGGTGTCGCCCGTCACCGCAGCCGCGTGGGCCTCCGAGCCCTTGCCGCCGTAGGCGCCGTCCTCGATCAGCTTCTTCGCGTTGTCCCAGGCCCCGCCGCCCGACGTCATCGCGATCGCGAGGAAGAGGCCGGTGACGATCGTGCCGATCAGCAGCCCGCCGAGCATCTTCGCGCTGATGATCCCGATGATGATCGGGAACAGGATCGGGATCAGCGCCGGCGCGAGCATGCTCTTGATCGCGGACCCGGTGACGATGTCGATCGCGCGCCCGTACTCGGGTCGCGACGTCCCCTCCATGATGCCCGGATCCTCACGGAACTGGCGTCTGACCTCCTGGACGACCTCGCCGCCGACGCGTCCGACCGCCTGCATCGCCAGCGACGCGAACAGGAACGGCATGAGTCCGCCTATGAACAGGCCGGCGATCACCCACGCGTCCGCGAGGCTGAACAGCGACGGCAGCCCCTCGTCGGCGAGGCCCGTCGTGTACGAGTCGAAGAGGACGAGCGCGGCAAGTGCCGCGGAGCCGATCGCGTAGCCCTTCGTCACGGCCTTCGTCGTGTTACCGACCGCATCGAGCGGATCGGTGATCGCGCGCACCTCGTCCGGGAGATCGGCCATCTCGGCGATGCCGCCCGCGTTGTCGGTCACCGGACCGTACGCGTCGAGCGCGACGATCAGTCCCGTCATCGAGAGCTGTGCCATGACGGCGACGCCGATGCCGTAGAGCTGCGCGAAGTGGTGCGCGACGAGGATGCCGGCGGCGATCACGATCACCGGGGCGGCGGTCGCCTGCATCCCGACTGCAAGGCCCTCGATGATGTTCGTCGCGTGACCCGTCTGCGACGAGCGCGAGATCGACTTGACGGGACTCCAGCGCGTGCCGGTGTAGAACTCGGTGATCCCGACGAGCAGGAACGTCACGATCAGGCCGACGATCGCGGAGATGTACAGGTCGCCGAACGAGTACTTGCCGTTGTCGAAGCCCATCGTCACCGGGATGAAGCCGATCGCCGAGAGGACCGTCGCGACGAGCACCGCGCGGTACAGGGCGTTCATGACCCCGCCGCCGGGGCCGACGCGCGCGAACCAGCTACCGATCACCGAGGCGAGGATCGAGATGCCGCCGAGCGCCAGCGGATACAGCGCGAGGTTCGCCGACTCGAAGTGCGAGCCGATCAGCATCACCGCGACCGCGGTCACCGCGTACGTCTCGAAGAGGTCGGCCGCCATGCCGGCGCAATCGCCGACGTTGTCGCCGACGTTGTCCGCGATCACCGCGGGGTTGCGGGGGTCGTCCTCCGGGATGCCGGCCTCGATCTTTCCGACCAGGTCGGCGCCGACGTCCGCGGCCTTCGTGTAGATCCCGCCGCCGAGACGCGCGAAGACCGAGATCAGCGAGCCGCCGAACGCGAGCCCGACGAGGTCGTTGATCGCGGAGTCCTGGGAGTGGTTCAGCCAGTCGGTGAGGACCCAGTAGTAACCGGCGACGCCGAGCAGGCCGAGGCCGACGACGAGCATTCCCGTGACCGTGCCGGCGCGGAACGCGACATTGAGCGCCGGCCCCAGGCCGGATCGGGCCGCCTCCGCCGTGCGCACGTTCGACCGCACGGCGACGTTCATCCCGATGAAGCCGGCAGCCGCCGAGAGCACCGCGCCGATCAGGAAGCCGACGGCAGTCCCCCACCCCAGCTTGTTGTAGAAGCCGAGGATGAGGAACGGCACGATCGCGACCACCGCGATCGTCGTGTACTGGCGCCTGAGGTACGCGGCAGCCCCTTCCTGCACGGCGCGCGCGATCTCGCGCATCCGCTCGTTGCCGTCGGGCTGCTTGAGCAGCCAGTAGGTGAGCCCGATGCCGTACGCGATCGCGACGAGCGCGCAGACGAGGGCGAACAACACTGCGTGGTCGGTAAAGAAATTCATCGGTCTCCTGCTCTCACAAAGTTGGCGGCGTCACGGCTTTGCTGCGCCGCTCCGGCTCGCACAAACCGGCGCCGCGGCAGGCTACTAGATACGAGCACCTTCCAGCGCGGTTGAACAAACGTCCTCCGGCTGCGGGCCGATCTTCGGCACAGCCGCAAGGAGAAGCGCCCGGAGCTTCTCGTTGTTCTCGTTGAAGACGCTGAGCACGTCGTGGTGGGACACGGGAGGCGCGCCCTCCACGCCGACGTCGTGGTCGGTGACCATCGAGATGTTCGCGTAACAGAGCTCGAGCTCCCGTGCGAGATAGCCCTCCGGGTAGGCGGTCATGTTGATCGTGTCCCAGCCGGCGTCCTGGAACCAGCGCGACTCCGCCCGCGTCGAGAAACGCGGGCCGTTGATGACGACGACGGTGCCGCCGTCACGCACCGAAATGCCGAGCTCGAGCGCAGTCTCGACGAGGATGCTGCGCAGCTCGGGACAGAAGGGGTCGGCTGCCGATACGTGCGTCGTCTCGGGGCCTTCGTAGAAGGTGTCCTTGCGGCCGTACGTCCGGTCGACGAACTGGTCGCAGACGACGAACTCGCCGAGCTCGAGGTCGGCCTTCAGCGCACCCGACGCGTTCGGGCCGATGATCCGGCGGACGCCGAGCTCCTTCATCGCCCACACGTTCGCTCGGTAGTTGATCTGGCCGGGCGGCAGCTCGTGCGAGCGGCCGTGCCGCGGCAGGAACGCGACGCGCTTGCCGCCGATGTCCCCGATCGTGACCGGCGCCGAAGGCGATCCGTACGGAGTGTCGACGGCGACCTCTTCGACGTCCTCGAGGAGCGAGTAGAACCCACTG
>JBJMJE010000346.1:0-9572 GCA_045806505.1 Gaiellaceae bacterium | reverse complement strand
GACGACGCAGCGAGTTCGCGCTGCATCACGCGGCGAGCTTCCGCGCTGCATTAACCCGCGAGCTTGCGCACGACGAACGGGAGGATGCCGCCGTGGCGGAAGAACTCCCGCTCCCGCGGCGTGTCGAGACGCACGCGCGCGCGGAAGTCGAGGTCGTCGCCCCGCACGGTCACCTCGCGCGCCTCGCCGCCGGCGACGTCCTGGATCGAGAAGAGCTCACGGCCGGTGAGTCCGAGCGACTCGCGGCTCTCGCCCGGCAGGAACTGAAGCGGGAGGATTCCCATCATCAGCAGGTTCGAGCGGTGGATCCGTTCGTAGCTCTCGGCGATCACCGCTCTGATGCCCTGAAGCGCGGGACCCTTTGCCGCCCAGTCTCGGCTCGATCCGGCCGGACTCGCCCGCGGGGCGCTACCTGCGCGAGCACGGCGTGGAGCCGAAGGACTTCAACTCCTACGGCGCGCGCCGCGGCAACCACGAGGTGATGGTGCGCGGTACGTTCGCGAACGTCCGCCTCCGCAACCTGCTCGTGCCCGGCGCGGAGGGAACGTGGACGGTGCACGTCCCGTCGGGCGAGGAGATGACGATCTTCGAAGCGTCGCAGCGCTACCTCGCCGCAGGCACACCGCTGCTCGTGCTCGCCGGCAAGGAGTACGGCACCGGCTCGTCGCGCGACTGGGCCGCGAAGGGGCCGAAGCTCCTCGGCGTGCGGGCCGTGATCGCCGAGAGCTACGAGCGGATCCACCGCTCGAACCTGCTGATGATGGGCATCCTGCCGCTGCAGTTCAGGGAGGGCGAGACGCCGACGTCGCTCGGCCTCAGCGGCCGCGAGGCGTTCGCGATCACGGGCGTCGAGAACGGCGACGCGCGCGAGGTGACGGTGCGCGCGCACGAGAAGGAATTCCGTGCCCGCCTCCGCCTCGACACGCCGCGCGAGCGCGAGTACCTGCGGCACGGCGGCATCCTGCCGTTCGTGCTCAGGCGACTGCTCGCCGCCTGACCTGCGGCGATAATCGCCGGATGGCCACGGAGCAGGACGCAACGCGTGAGCGGCTTCGCGGTCTCGTCGACGCGGGCATTGCGCTGAGCTCTGAGCTCTCGCTCGACGCGCTGCTGCAGAAGCTCGTCGAGACGGCCGCAGAGCTGACCGGCGCGCGCTACGCGGCGCTCGGCGTCATCGACCGGACGCGAACGAGTCTCGAGCGCTTCGTCACGACCGGCATCGACGAGCCGACGCGGCACGAGATCGGCGATCCGCCCCACGGACGCGGCATCCTCGGCGTCCTCGTCCGCGATGCGACTCCGCTGCGGCTGCACGACATCGCGGACGACCCCCGCTCGGTGGGCTTCCCGCCCGGCCATCCTCCGATGAAGACGTTCCTCGGGGTACCGGTGCTCCTCCGCCACGTCGCCTACGGCAACCTCTACCTCACGGAGAAGCTCGACGGCGGCGACTTCACCGAGGACGACGAGGAGCTCGTCCGGCTGCTCGCGGGGCAGGCGGCGGTCGCGATCGAGAACGCGCGCCTGTACGAGTCTGCGACACGGTGGTCGCGACAGCTCGAGTCGCTGAACGAGGTCGCGTCGGCGCTGGTCAGCGAGACGAGCCTCGTCCCGCTGCTGCGCCTGATCGCGTCACGGCTGCGGGAGCTGGTCGACGCACGGCTCGTGATGATCGCGCTGCCCGCGGCCGACGGGACGATGACGGTCGCAGCAGCCGCAGGGGACAACGCGGAGGAGGCGCTGCGGCGGCCGGAGATCGCCCAGCGTTCGAAGACGCGGGCGGTGTTCGAGCGGAAGCGGATGGAGCGCGTCAGCTCCGTGCTCGATGACCCGGAGATCGACCAGGAGGCGGCGCGGCGCTGGGGCGTGACCTCCGGAATGTGGGCGCCGCTGATCGTGCGCGATGGCGCCGTCGGTGTGATCGCCGTCCACGACAAGGAAGGCGACGATCCGCGCTTTGCCGACGAGGACCTCCGCCTCGCGGAGGGGTTCGCCGTTCGCGCGTCGGCGGCGGTCGAGCTCTCCGAGCGCGTGCAGCGCGATTCGCTTCGCCGCGTCGTCGAGGCGCAGGAGCTCGAGCGGCGCCGGCTCGCGCGCGAGCTCCACGACGAGACGGGCCAGGCCCTGACGTCCATCCTGCTCGGGCTGAAGGGCGTCGAGGAGGCGAAGAGCGACGAGCAGCGCGACGCCGCCGCCGCCGACCTTCGGCAACTCGTGGTCTCCACGTTGCAGGACGTGCGCCGGCTCGCGGTCGAGCTGCGGCCGAAGGCGCTCGACGACTTCGGACTCCATCCGGCGCTCGAGCGGCTCGCGCAGACGTTCACGGAGCAGGTGGGGATCGAGACCGACGTCGAAGCGAGCCTCGGCGAGACGCGCCTGCCCCCCGAGGTCGAGACCGCGCTGTTCCGACTCGTCCAGGAGGCGCTGACGAACGTGATCAAGCACTCGCGCGCGCGACACGTCAGCATTTCCCTCGTGCGTCGGGCGAACTCCGTGTCGGCAGTCATCGAGGACGACGGCGTCGGCTTCGCCGAGCCGTCGAAGGACGGGATCGGCCTGATCGGCATGCGGGAGCGCGTCGGCCTCCTCGACGGGCGCCTGGAGATCGAGTCGCGACCCGACCACGGAACGACGATCGTCGCCGAGGTTCCCGTTTGATCCGCGTCCTGATCGTCGACGACCACGCGGTTGTCCGCACGGGCCTTCGCTTGCTCCTCGAGTCCGAGCAGGACATCGAGGTCGTCGGCGAGGCGGGCACCGCGCGCGCTGCCGTCTTCGAGGCGCGTTCGTCGAAGCCCGACGTCGTGCTGATGGACGTCGTGATGCCCGGCGGGAGCGGCATCGACGTGACACCGCAGTTGCTGCACGAGAAGCCCGACGCGAAGGTCCTCGTGCTCTCCATGCAGGACGACCCGAGCTATGTGCGGCAGGCGTTCGCGGCGGGCGCCGCGGGGTACGTGCTCAAGGAGGCGGCCGACGCCGAGGTCGTTGCGGCGGTGCGCGAGGTCGCATCCGGCGGGCGTTACGTGAATCCAGCCCTCGGCGCGAAGCTCGTCGCGGCAGACGCGGACGAGCGGGCGCGCGCGGAGGCGGATCCGCTGTCGGATCGCGAGCGCGAGGTGCTGCGGCTGCTCGCCCTCGGCCACACGAACCAGGAGATCGCGAAGATGCTCTACATCTCGGTGCGCACCGCCGAGACGCACCGAGCGCACATCATGCAGAAGCTGCACCTCACGTCCCGCGCCGACCTCGTGCGCTACGCGCTCGCGAACGGACTGCTCAGCGAGCCCGAGCCGACGCCGTAATTCGGCTAGTCCGGGCGCGTGAAGATCACGAGGACCGAGAGCGACTCGTAGCCCGTGAAGCGGTGCTCGGCGCCGGCCTCGACGAAGAGCGCATCGCCCTCGCTCACCGCGAACGAGTTTCCCGCCACCTCGAGCGTGCCGCGACCGCTGAGCACGACGTACGCCTCGTCGTCGTCGTGCGGCTGCTGCGTGTCCGCCTGCGGTGCAACGAGGACGTAGACGCCGATTTCGAGTCGCGGCGAACGGTGCACGATCTCGTAACCCCCGTTCGACTCTTCGAGCCTTCGTTGAACGTCTTCGATCGCGAACGCGTGCGCCATGCGGCGGGACACTAGCGCCCGTTCGTCACCAGGACTTGGGAGAGCGATCCCGTACGACGTGGTCGATCCTGATGCGTGCGTCGACGGCGACGCAGCCGTCCGGAGCGGCGAGCACCGGGTTCAGGTCGAGCTCCGCGACCTCCGGCAACTCCTCGCCGAGGAGGCTCAGGCGAAGCACGAGCTGCTGCAGGGCGGTCTCGTCGGCGGCCGGTGCGCCGCGGAAACCGGCGACGAGACGGCCGGCCTTGCCCGCGCGGATCAGCTCCTCGGCGTCAGCGTCGGTCAGCGGCGCCGTCCGGAAGCCCGCGTCGCCGATCAGCTCCGCCTGCACGCCGCCGGGGCCGAATGCGACGAGCGGGCCGAAGACCGGATCCTGCACCACTCCGGCGAGCAGCTCGACGCCGCGCGCTAGCGGCTGCACGAGCACGGGCAGCCCGATCCGCAGCACCGCGTCACGAACCTCGTCCTCGTTGCGAAGCCCCACCGCGACGCCGCCCGTCTCCGTCTTGTGGACGCCGGCGGCTGCGGTCTTGACGACGGCGGGGAAGCCGAATTCGGCGGCGGTCGCCGCAGCGTCGTCCGCCGTCGACACGACGCGCTCCGGCACGAGCGGGATCCCGAACGCCTCGAGCAGCTCACGCGCTTCGGGCGGCGCGAGCCACCCGTCCGGCGACGCATCCACGAGCGTCCGCGCAGACGCGAGGTCGACGCGGTCGAGCTCCGGGAACGTGCCGCGCGGGTGCCGCAGCCAGTCCGCGCGCTGAGTCGCCCGCGCGAGCGCGCGCGCCGCCGACTCGGGATAGTCGAACCGCGCGATCCGCGGCGTGCTCGCATCGGCGCCCATCAGCGCTGCGAGCACCGGCTTGTCCGTCGGCGCACCGGCAAGCGCCCGCTCGAGCGCCGCCGCCACCTCGTCGGCCCCCGCGCTCACCGGCGGGACGAAGAGCACGATCACCGAATCGACGCGGTTGTCCGTGAGCAGTACCGGCAGCACGCGCTCGAAGCTCTCCGAAGTGGCTCCTCCGAGCATGTCGACGGGATTCGCGACACTCGCCTCTGCCGGCAGGATCTCGCGCAGCGCCGCCTCCGTCTCGGGCGCCAGCGACGGGAGCTCGAGCCCCGCCGCCTCGCAGGCGTCGGCGCAGAGGATCCCGAGCCCGCCGGCATTCGTCAGCAGACCGACGCGCCGGCCGTGCGGGAGCGGCTGCGACGCGAGCAGCGCAGCGACGTCGAGCAACTCCTCCAGCGTGTCCGCGCGAATGACGCCGGCCTGGTGGAAGAGCGCGTCGACGGCGGCGTCCGACCCGGCGAGCGCTGCCGTATGCGAGCTCGCGGCGCGACTCCCCGCACGCGTCTTACCACTCTTCAGCGCCAGGATCGGCTTGCGGCGCGCGACGCGCCGGGCGAGGCGCGCGAACTTGCGCGGGTTGCCGAACGACTCGAGGTAGAGCAGGACGACGTCCGTCGCCTCGTCGTCCTCCCACCACTCCAGCAGGTCGTTCGACGACACGTCCGCCTTGTTGCCGATGGACACGAACGCGGAGAGCCCGAGGTCGCGGCGCGCCGCGGCCTCGAGGAGCGCCAGACCGAGCGCCCCGCTCTGGGACGAGAAGCCGATGTTGCCGGGCGGAACGGGCTTCGCGGCGAACGTGGCATTCAGCCGCGCCGACGCCGACGCGATTCCGAGGCAGTTCGGGCCGAGCAGTCGTGCACCGTGAGCACGCACGAGCGCCAGGAGCTCCTCCTGTCGCGCACGTCCCTCGGCACCGTGCTCGGCGAAGCCGGCGGAGATGACGCAGATGGCGCGCACGCCGGCGCGCAGCGCCGACTCGGCCGCGGGCAGGACGTGCTCGCCGGGAACGCAGATGACGACGAGGTCGAGCTCGTCCGGAATCTCCTCGACGGACGCGTACGCGCGCACGCCGCCGACGGGCTCCGCGTTGCGGTTCACCGGGTAGGCGGCGCCGGCGAACTCACCGGCGAGGACGTTGCGGAAGAGCTCGCCGCCGATCGTGCCGCGCCGCGCGGAAGCGCCGACGACGGCGACCGCTCGCGCCTCGAAGAACGAACGCAGCGACGCCACGACGGCGACGTGGTCGCGCGTGTCGACGGCGGTGACGTAGTCGCGCGTCGCCGCGATCGGGAACGCGATCTCGACGTTGCCCTCCGCGATCTCGCGCCGCACCTCGAGCCCGGCTCCGGCGAAGACGCGCAGCATCGAGACGTTGCTCGGCAGCACCTCGGCGATGAATTGCTCGATGCCTGCCTCACCCGCGAGCGCCGCGAGCCGCTCCAGCAGCCGAGTGCCGACGCCGTGCCCCTGCAGTTCGTCCGCGACGGTGAACGCCGCCTCTGCGGCGTGCGGGTCGCGCAGCCGCGCCCAGTTCGCGAGCGCGACGACACGCTCGTCCGTGACGCCGATCAGCGCGCCGCGCTCGACGAAGTCCGGGTCGACGAAGCGCTCCGACAGCGCGTCGTCGGCCGAGACCGTGCCGTGGAACCGGTTGTAGAGGCTCTGCGCCGACAGCGCCCGGAAGAAGTCGGTGAGGGCGGGGACGTCCGCTCGCGTCGGCGGCCGGAGCCGCAGCGTCCGCCCGTCGCGCAGGATGACGTCGACCTCGGCGAAGAGCGTCGGATCGAGCTTTCCCGGGTCGATGATCTGCATCAGGATCGGCATCGTGACCGTGTCGACGAGGCCCGTCGCGATCGTAACGTGCTGGATCGATCACGCAGCATCGGCGCACCCACCGACCGGGCTGCGGGAACACCGCAGGAGAGCTCCGTGCCCGCGCCGATGGCGCGCGGCTCGTACCGGACGATCGTGCGGCCATGCGCTCCACCGGATACGCAGCGGTCTGGCTGGACGGCGGCCCCGCAATGGCCGGCCGTGTCCTCGTCGACGGGAGCGCACTCGATTTCGAAGGCGCGGGACGCGGCCGTCACGCCTCGCGCCATATCCCCTACACGACGATCGCATCCACGCGGCTGGGCCGCGGCCCCGGCGACCGCGTCGGCGGGCGCCCGGCACTCGTCGTCGAGCTCGCCGACGGCGAGGTGATTCGCATCGCGACACCGGAGCTCGGCGCGCTCTACGAGCTCGCGGAGGCGGTCAGGAGCGAGAGGGACTAAGCCCTCTCGTCAGCGCGAGAGCCGAAGCGGAATCACTCGCTCGTGCACGACGGAACCGTCCTCGGCTGATAGCTCGAACACCCGCAGCGCGCCGTCCTGCGGCACGTCGATGGAGAACGGAACCGTGAAGTCAAACGTCCCGCGCGTGCCGGAGCCCGACGTCGCGGTGACGAAGTTCTTCGCGAGAACCTTGCCGGCTGCGTCCTCGAGCCTGTAGTCGAACGTCGCCTCGAACGTGTTCGCGCTGCCGGTCACGTGCAGCGGGCTCGTCACCGTCGCGTCCGGCGACGGTTGCTCCACCAGGATCGGCGGTGCGAACTCCTCGGCGTCCGTACGCGTCCTGCCGTTCACGCTCTGCACCGTCGGGAACGACGTCAGCGTGTAGACGACCTGCGCGAGCGCGGCGCCGCCGAGCGTCGCGCCGGTGACCTTCGCACTGCCGTCGGAGATCGTCAGCGCGAGGTCGTCGGGCACCTTCGTGCCCATCCCGTCAGGCGGGGTGAGGAGCTCGTGTAGCGCGGCGCCGCCCGGTGCCTGCGTCTGCGCGACCTCACGTGACATGGCGACGAGCTTCCCGTCCGGGGCGAGGAAGTAGAGCCGCAGCGCCGTCGACTCATGGGACGGCGCCGTCGTCGTCGCCGCGGCGGTCGTGACTGTCGTAGTCGTCGCGACGGTGGTCGTCACGGGCGGCGGAGGCTCGCTCGTCCTCGCGTTGCCGCCACAGCCTGAGACGACCAACGCTGCCGCGAGCACGCCGAAGAGCACCGCAGCGACGCCGACCCTCATGCGTCGGTCTTCTCACCGCGCGCGAACATCCCTTCGCGTTTCTGCGAACCTGCCCCGGGTATCGCGCGAGCACGGACCCGACCCGCTTCCTCCGGCGCGCCCTCGCGCTTGTCGCGTTCACGCTCGCCCTGGCAGGGTGCGGCGGCGATCAGAACGCGCTGAATCCGAAGAGCCATTCGGAGCATGCGATCGCGCATCTCTGGTGGTGGGTGATGATCGGCTGCTGGATCGGGTTCGGCGTCGTCTGCTTCCTGCTCCTGCTCGGCTGGCTGCGCCGCAATCGCGAGGGCCTCCCGTTCGGCGGCGGCGAGCGGATCGGCAACGCGCTCGTCGTGATCCTCGGCATCGCGCTGCCGGTCGCCCTGCTCTCGGGGCTCTTCTTCTGGTCGGACATCGTCGTCATCCGCTCGACGGCGGCTCCGACGCGCGGCTCGACGCGGCTGACGGTGCGCGTGATCGGCCACCAGTGGTGGTGGGAGGCGCGTTACCCCGGCACGAGGGCGATCACCGCGAACGAGATCCACATCCCGGTTCGCGTGCCGGTCGACGTCGTCGGGACGACCGACGACGTGATCCACAGCTTCTGGATCCCGCAGCTCAACCGGAAGATCGACCTGATCCCCGGGCGGCAGAACCACGTCCTGCTCCAGGCAAACGAGCCGGGGATCTACGAAGGCGAGTGCGCGGAGTTCTGCGGCCTCCAGCACGCGCACATGGTCGCCACGGTCATCGCAGACCCGAAGCCGGTGTTCCGCAGGTGGCTCGCGAACATGGCGAAGCCGGTGCGCGCGCCGTCGAAGCCGTCGGAGGAGCGCGGGCGCGGCGTGTTCCTCGATCAGGGATGCGCCGAGTGCCACCGCCTCCGCGGCACGCCGGCCGAGGGCGACGTCGGGCCCGATCTCACGCACCTCGCGACGCGGCGGAAGCTCGCCGCCGGCACGGTCGTCAACGACTACGTCCACCTTGCCGGCTGGGTCGCGGATCCGCAGCACTTCAAGCCCGGCAACCGGATGCCGCAGGTGCCCATGAGCGGCGACGACTTCAACGCGCTGATCGACTACCTCCAGAGCCTGAAGTGACGACCGTCCTCACGCCGAGAGCCGAGCAGCGCGTCGAGCGCCTGCACGAGATCTGGGAAGAGCGGCCCGGCCTCCTCGGCTGGCTGACGACCGTCGACCACAAGCGGATCGGCCTGCTCTACCTCTTCACGACGATGGCGTTCTTCCTCGCGGGCGGCGTCGAGGCCCTGCTCATGCGGACGCAGCTCGCGCAGCCGAACGAGCACGTCGTGTCGCCGGAGACGTTCAACGAGCTGTTCACGACGCACGGCGTGACGATGATCTTCTTCGCCGTCATCCCGATGCAGATCGGCGCGTTCGGCAACTACCTCGTGCCGCTGATGATCGGCGCGCGCGACATGGCGTTCCCGCGCCTGAACGCGCTGAGCTACTGGATCTTCCTCGCGTCGGGCCTGTTCCTCTACGCGGGCGTCTTCACCGGCCACGCGCCGAACGCGGGTTGGTTCGACTACGTGCCGATCGCGCTCAGGCGCTACAACCCCGGGCCGAACGTCGACTTCTACGCGCTCGC
Organism: Gaiellaceae bacterium; assembly: GCA_045806505.1. Lineage (GTDB taxonomy): Bacteria > Actinomycetota > Thermoleophilia > Gaiellales > Gaiellaceae > DASVFB01. The sequence goes on along the minus strand of JBJMJE010000346.1, from coordinate 442 downwards.
GCTCATCTTCACCGGCATCTCGACCACGATCGGCGCGATCAACCTCGTCGTCACGATCTTCAAGAACCGTGCGCCGGGCATGTCGCTCAACCGGATGCCGCTCTTTTGCTTCGCGATCCTCGCGACGTCGTTCTCGCTGATCTTCGCGCTGCCGTCGCTGACCGTCGACCTCGTCTTCCTAGAGCTGCAGCGGAAGGCCGGCTTCCACTTCTTCGACGTCGGCCACGGGGGCGACCCGCTGCTCTGGCAGCACCTCTTCTGGATCTTCGCGCACCCCGAGGTCTACATCATCGTGCTGCCCGCGTTCGGCATCGCCACGTCGATCATCCCGACGTTCGCGCGCCGGAAGATGCTCGCGTTCCCGCTCGTCGCGCTGGCCGAGTTGCTGGTGGCGTTCATCGGCTTCGGCGTCTGGGCGCATCACATGTTCACGACAGGGCTG